>JBJHAV010000196.1:0-7617 GCA_050480685.1 Planctomycetaceae bacterium
CAGCGGGACCACCGCCGGTCCCGCCGGCCCGGTGCTCCCCGCGACCGGGACCGGCGTCGCGGGTCCGCTCGGGGCGGCGGCGCTGCTCGGTGCGCTGGCCTGGTGGTGGTTGCGGCCCGAGGTCAGCGCTGAGGAACGCATCCACGATCGCCTCGATCGCATGGCCTTGGCCCTCGGGGAAGGCGATCGCCGGGGGGTGCTCGTGGGGCTGGCCCCGGAGTGGCACGACACGGGCGCGCGCCTCGACCGAGCCGGGTTGGGGCAAGCCCTGGGCGCGGCCCTGGGTGGTTGGCCCCTGGGGCCGTCAGGCACCGCTTGGCGCGCGGAGTTGCCGCGCGAGCGGCGGCAGTTGAGCCTCGATCCGAACCGGCCCGATCGGGCCAGGCTCTCGGCGCACCTGGAGGTGGAGCGGCAAACACCCGGGGGCGACTGGCGCCCGTGGGGCAGTTTCGAGGTCGAAGTGCACTTCGAACAGCGCGGCCGCGACTGGTTCGCCGCGCGCTCCCACACCACCCCCCTGGGCCGCGACCCCCGCTAGCCGCCATCGGCTCAAGGGCTGCTGCGGCCCTCGGCGGCTGGGGCTCGCACTGCCAAGCGCCGGCGCCGCCCACGGTCTCGAGGGCAAGTTGTCGTGCCCACCCGCAGGTGAAACCGGTTGCCGGCTCCCTGCCTTTCCCCACCCTCTGCGGAAGGTGGGCTAACCTGGAACCTTCGGTCTGTTCCCTCCCTCTTCCCACGCTTCCGTTTCCAGTCCGATGCAGCCGACCTCTCTCAACGTTCGCCGTCTCTCCGCCCGCTCGACGCTGCTCGCGCCTCTGCTGGCCTGCTTCTCCTTCGGCACCGCGGCTGCGCCGGCCCTGGCCGGGGCGTGCCCCCAGCAGCCGCATTCCCCGCGGCCAGCGGCGTGGGCGACCGGTGGCGAGGCCCACGGGGGAAACACCGCGGAGCTGCAGGCGCGCGACAGCCGCGTCGAGCAGCGCCGAGTGCGGCTCTTGGGGAATGTGCTCTTTCCCGATGGCCGCCCTGCCCAGGGGGCCGTGGTGGTCTCGAGCGCCGGGGGCCTGGCGGAGGTGGATCGGGACGGGGCCTTCGCGCTCGAAGTGGAACTCGCGGAAGCCGTCGAGACCCTCGACCTGACCGCCGTGGCGGGTGTGTCCGAGGGCCAGTGGACCGCCCACCGGCGGGTCGAGGGCCTCGGCTCCGTCGGCGCCGGCCACGAGCCCCCGGCCGGCACGCTGCTGCTCTCCCAGGGTCAGGGCTGCGATGCGGGCTGGCTGCCGACCTTCGGAGGTGAACCGGGGGTGGGCAGCACGGTCCATGCCCTCGCGGTCTTCGACGACGGGTCCGGTCCGGCCCTCTACGTCGCAGGGGGGTTCTCCTCGGCGTGGGGACAGGCGGTGAACCGGATCGCCCGATGGAACGGGGAGACCTGGAGCGCACTCGGCACGGGAGTCAATGGTTCCCTCTACGCGCTCGCGGTCTTCGACGACGGCTCGGGCCCCGCCCTCTACGTCGGAGGCTACTTCACTTCGGCCGGGGAGCAGGAGGCGAGTTCGATCGCCCGATGGGATGGCAGCTCGTGGAGCGCGTTGGGAACCGGGCTGAGTGGCGGGTCCTTCCCGACGGTCTTGGCCCTCTCGGTGTTCGACGACGGCACCGGCCCGGCCCTCTATGTCGGGGGCAACTTCACCTCGGCCGGAGGCGTGCCCGCGAACCGCATCGCCCGCTGGGATGGCGGCTCCTGGAATGCGCTCGGGCTGGGGGTGAGCGGTGGTGTCGCGCCCGACGTCAGGTCCTTGGGTGTTTTCGACGATGGCTCGGGGCCGGCGCTCTACGCCGGGGGCGGATTCACCTCGGCCGGGGGACAGCCGGCGAGTCTCATCGCCCGCTGGGACGGAAGTTCCTGGAGCCCGCTGGGAGAGGGGGTCGGCGGTGGTGCCATCCAGTCGGTCTGGGCCCTGTGTGTCTTCGACGATGGCACGGGATCCGCTCTCTACGCCGGGGGCCGGTTCACCACGGCCGGGGGCCAGCCGGCGAGCCGCATCGCTCGCTGGGACGGCAGCACTTGGAGCACGGTGGGGCAAGGGGTGAACGGTGGTTCCGACCCGGCGGTCTTTGCCCTCTCGGTCATGGACGACGGCACGGGCTCCGCCCTCTACGCAGCGGGTCGGTTCACCGCGGCCGGAGGCCAGGCGGCAAACTCGATCGCGCGCTGGGACGGAAGTTCCTGGAGTCCGCTGGGGCAGGGGCTGGTGGATCGGGTCATGGCGCTGGGGGCCTCCGCTGCCGGCCCGGGGCCCGCGTCCCCCCCGGGGGGCCACCCCCCCGCCGGCGGGGGGGGCGGGGGGCAGGCGGCGAGCCACATCGCCCGTTGGGACGGCAGCTCCTGGAGCCCACTGGGGCACGGGATGAACGGCTGGGTCCAGGCCCTCGCGGTGTTCGACGATGGCACCGGAGCTGCGCTCTATGCCGGGGGCACCTTCACCTCGGCCGGAGGCGTGGCCGCGAACCGCATCGCGCGCTGGGACGGCAGTTCCTGGAGCCCGTTGGGAGAGGGCGTGGGCGGTGGCACCTACCCGGCAGTGCATGCCCTTTGTGTCTTCGACGACGGCTCGGGCCCTGCCCTCTACGTTGGAGGCTACTTCACTTCGGCTGGGCAGCAGGAGGCGAGCTCGATCGCCCGATGGGATGGCAACTCCTGGAGCGCGTTGGGAACCGGGCTGGGCGGCGTGACCTTCCCGACAGCCTTCGCCCTCACTGTGTTCGACGACGGCACCGGCCCAGCCCTCTATGTCGGGGGCAGCTTCATCACGGCCGGGGATATGTTGATGAATCGCATCGCCCGGTGGGACGGCGCTTCCTGGAGCGCGCTGGGAGTAGGACTCGGCGGCGGTACCTTCCCGTCGGTTCGAGCCTTGTGTGTCTTCGACGACGGCTCGAGGTCGGCCCTCTACGCGGCGGGCGAGATCACCTCGGCCGGAGGGCAGCCGGTGAACGCCATCGCCCGTTGGGACGGCGCCGCTTGGAGCGCGGTGGGGCAGGGGCTCATCGGGGGCGGCACCCCGTGGGTGAATGCCCTGTGTGTCTTCGACGACGGCTCCGGGCCGGCCCTGTACGCCGGAGGCCGCTTCACTTCGGCCGGGGGTGTGGCGGCGAGCCGCATCGCCCGTTGGGATGGAGCCTCCTGGAGCGCGCTAGGGACTGGAATGAGCGGTCCTCCCACCAGCCAATTCGCGGAGGTCCGTGCCCTGGGCGTCTTCGACGACGGCACCGGCCCCGGCCTCTACGCAGGGGGTGTTTTTGCGGTCGCCGGCGGACAAGCGGCGAACTCGATCGCCCGTTGGGATGGCGCTTCCTGGAGTGCCCTCGGGCAGGGGCTGGGGAAGGTGTGGGCAAGCGGGCCCCACGCGCTCGCGACCTTCGACGGCGGCTCCGGCCCGGCCCTCTACGCCGGAGGCGAGTTCAAGGTCTCGCCGGGCGGCGATAGCTACCTCGCGAAGTGGGCGGGTTGCCCGCCACAGGGATTCCACACACTGCCCGGCTGCTTCGGCAACCCGGCGACCCTCGTGGCCCAGTCGCCGAGCCTGGCCATTGGGCGTTTGGCGGTCTTCGAACTCGCCTCCCAGATCGGTGGGGCGGGCTGGGGCTTGCTCTACATCGGGGTGGAAGGAGTCGACGGGGTCGGCTGCGGCCTCTTCTTGCCCGGTCTCGGCGAGGTACTGCTGGCCCTCGCGCCGGCGCCGATCCAACTCACCGATGCCCCGGCGGCGGGGGGCTTGGCCCAGTTCCGAGTGCAGGTGCCGCTCGAACCCCTGTGGATCGGCCTCGATGTATCCTTCCAGTCCGCCCACGTGGCGGTTTTCACTCCTGGAGCCCCGCTCGAGTACTCCAACGCCCTCAGCGCGACCGTTGTGCCCTAGCGTTCCGGATCACCCACTCGTGCCCACGGGCCACCGTAGGCGGAGACGTACTTCGAGGGGCCACCAGCAAGACCACATCCGGCGCCAGGCGCTCGGCGGCCGAACCGAGCTGCTCGGAAGCCAACCCCTCGGCGCTGAATGCCCCGGCACCCTGCCAGGCGCGAACGGCTGCGAAGGGGTGGTCTCGGGCACTTTCAGCTCCCGCGCTTCACGACCGTGGTCGAAGCTTGCTCCCGCGGCCAGAGCACGAGTTCGCCGACGTTCATGTGGGGCGGGCGCGTGAGTACCCAGTGGATCGCGTCGGCCACATCCTCGGGCCGCAGGCACTGCAGGCCCTGGTAGACCTTCGCCGCGCGTTCGCTGTCGCCTTCGAAGCGCACCAGGCTGAACTCGGTCTCGACGAGGCCGGGATCGACGGTGGAAAAACGCAGGCCCGTGCCCGCCAGGTCCAGGCGCAAACCCTCGTAGATCGCCCGCACCGCGTGTTTGGTGGCGCAGTACACACCGCCCCCGGGATACACCTGCCTGCCGGCCACGGATCCCAGCAGCACCACGTCTCCGCGGCCGCGGGCTTTCATGCCCGGCAGCACGGCGCGCACCGCGTGCAAAAGGCCCTTCAGGTTCGTGTCGATCATCTCCGCCCAATCGGCCGGATCGCCGCCGTCGAGGGGCTCGACCCCACGGGCCAAACCGGCGTTCGCCACGAGCCCGTCCAGTTCCAGCTCGCCCGCCGCGTTGGCCACCCGATCGGCGTCGCGCACGTCGAGTTCGAGCACCTCCAGGCCCTCGGTTTGCGCCGCCATCGCCTCCAGGCGCTCGCGCCGGCGCGCGGCGGCGAAGACCTTGGCCCCGTCCGCGGCCAAACGCCGCGCCGTGGCGGCTCCGATGCCTGAGGAAGCGCCCGTGACCAGGATTCGTTTTCCGCGCAGGGTTTGCATGGGGGGAGACTAACAATCCGAAGCCAGGGGGGGCGGGCCGAAGCCCTGTGTACCCGGTGAGCCGGCCCGCCCGGAGGTTAGGATCGCGGCCCCCGGCGCGGCGCCCGCGCCTGGATCGGAAGCCCAACGGAAGTCATGGTCGAAATCGAACTGGAATACCGCGGCGAACTGCGCTGCCGCGCCGTGCACGGACCGAGCGGCGAAGTGCTCGCCACCGACGCGCCGGTGGACAACGGCGGCCGGGGCGAGGCCTTTTCGCCCACGGACCTGGTGGCCACGGCCCTGGGTGCTTGCATGTTGACGATCGTCGGCAAGGTGGCCGAGCGCGCCGGCATCCACCTGGTCGGCGCCCGCGCGCGGGTGGTCAAACACATGCAGCAGGAGCCCGTGCGGCGCATTGCGCGCCTGGAGGTGCTGCTCGAACTTCCCGGGGTGCCGCCCGAGCGGCGGACTTCCCTGGAACGCGCCGCGCACACCTGCCCCGTGCACCAAAGCCTGGCCGAGGGGATCGAGATCCCGGTGCGCTTCGTTTGGGATTGAATCCATGTCCGACTCCAACACCGCCGTCGATCCGCGCTACTTGGCCTACCTTCAGGAGCGCACACGTGGGGACGATGCGTTCCTGGGCGAACTCAAAGCCGCCGCGCGCGCGGCGGGCATCCCGCCGATCTGGATCAGCCCGGAACAGGCCGGCCTGATGGAGATTTTGCTGGCCGGGGCCGGGGCGCAGCGGGTGCTCGAAGTGGGCACCTTGGCCGGTTATGCGGCGATTCGCATGGCGCGCGCCCTGCCCGCGGGTGGGCGTCTGGTGACCCTGGAACTCGACCCCGAGCGGGCGGCCTTCGCGCGCCGCTGGGCCGGCGATCCGCGTTCGGGTGTGGCCGGCCGCGTGGAGGTGCTTGAGGGAGCCGCCCTGGACCTCATGCGAACCCTGCCCGACGACCACTTCGATGCGGCGTTCCTGGACGCGGACAAGGCCAACTACACCCGCTACCTGGCCGAAGCGCGGCGCGTGGTGCGCTCGCGGGG
The DNA here is from genome assembly GCA_050480685.1 of Planctomycetaceae bacterium. Classification (GTDB taxonomy): domain Bacteria; phylum Planctomycetota; class UBA1135; order UBA1135; genus JBJHAV01. The sequence goes on from JBJHAV010000196.1 coordinate 5,888, forward strand.
CTGGATCCTGGTGGACAACGCGTTTGCCTTCGGGCAGCTCTTCCATGAGCGCCCCACCGATCCCGAGGCCGAAGCCGTGCGCGCCTTCAACGACCACATGGCCTCCCTGGCCGAGTTGCACGCGGTGATCGTGCCGGTGGGCGACGGCCTATGGATCGCGCTCAACCCCTGATCGACGGGTCCGCGCTGTGACCGGCGCGCCCTGGGATCAGCGCAGCCGCGGCACCACGTGGCGGTTGGCGTCGTGGGCCTCGCGGTCCGCATCGATGGCCAGGTCGCGCTCCACGTTCTCCAGTCCCTCGGCGCCGGCTTCGTCCAGCCAGCGGAACACGGCCGTCCAAGCGGCCAAGCGCGAAGCCGGTTCCAGGTCGCGGGCCAAGGCATTCAGGGCACCCGGGAGGGGCTCGCGGCCCCAACTGGGTTCGATCGCGCGGAAGTAGAGCCCCGCGCGCGCGGACGTGTCGGCCAAGGCTTCGAAAAACAGGGTCAAACGCAGGTCCCCGGGCTGGGGTTCGTCGCCCGAGCGGTCCGCGTAGAAGCGCACCTCCAAGTCGACCAGGGGCACCAGGCTGCCATCCGGAGCGCGTTCCAGGCGCGCCTTGCGGTCGAGGATCAGGCTCTTCGTGCCCGGCGCGTTCGGCAGGTGGCGGTAGGGCGCCAAATCGGCCAGGGCCAGGGCGCGGCCGGCGGGGGCGCGCAGGAACGGATCGGAGAGCTGCACGCGCCCCGAGCGCGTGATGCTGACCAGCGCATCCGAACCGCGGGTGGCGCGCGCCTGGCGCAGGCAGGCGAGCAGATCGCGCGCGGAGTCCGGTGCGAAGCGCAGGGTTTCGCCCTGGGTTTCGATCGCCAGCCCGCCCGCTTCCCAGGCCACAGACTTGGGCGCCAGATCCTCAGGGGTGTCCAGGGGCAGCCCGAAAACGATGCCCCCGGGCAGTTCGGGGAAACTCGGCAGGGAGTACGGGGACGGGGCAAAGCCAACCGGGCCAGCGCCGCTGGCGCTCAGGGCGCCGCGCTGCACGGTGGGGGGCTCCAGGCCGGCCGCCACGCGCACGCCCAGGGCCTCGTTGGGCGTCAGGCGCAGGGGGCCCTCGGCCATCGGGGCGCGGCCCGCGCGGGCTGCCAGGCGGGCCCAATCGTCCCCGCTCTCCGCGATGCCCTCCGGGGCGGGTGCGGTCTCGGCCGCCGGCAACACGTCCGGCGGGCCGTAGGCCACCGGGATCCAATCCGGGTAGGCCCAGGGCACGTACCGACGCAGGGCCTCCATGGGGTGCCGGGCTCCCCGCGCGGGGGCCTGGAAGGCCGCTTCCTGGGGCACGACGGCGGGGGGAGCTTCCCCGTCGCGGGCGGTGGCCGGAGCCCAAGGGCCGAGGGCCAAAAACAGGAGCGGCGCGGCGGCCAGGGCCGCCGAGCGGGAGGGGAGAAGCCAGCCGGGGAAGGTGGTGGACATGGGAAAAAAGGAGCCGGGCGGGGCCGTGACCCGCACGCCTTTGTTCTACGCGCCACATCGCGGGGAAGCGAGCGGTCACCGCAGCCCCCGGGAATTTCGGCCCGCGCACGCCCCCCGCGGGGGTCAGCCGACCGTGGCCCGGGCCAGGGCCGCGGCGACCCGGCGCCCGTCCAGGGCGGCGGAGACGATGCCCCCGGCGAATCCGGCCCCCTCGCCCGCCGGGTAGAGCCCCGGAAGGCTCCCGCCGTCCGCGGCGAGGGCCGCCAGGGTCTCCGGGTCC
>JBJHAV010000197.1:0-4752 GCA_050480685.1 Planctomycetaceae bacterium
GGGGAATTTTGAGCCTGGCACCGTCTTCCCCCCCTGGCGGGGCTGTCCGCGAGCGACCTGCTTCGTTCGGGGCAGGCTCAGTTTGCCCTACCTTCGCTTAGCCGTTTAGGGGTTCGGGGCATCCCATCCCGCGTTCCAAGCTCTGGATGAGGGGGAATCAGCTCCGCCGGAGGGTCAGCAGGACGGCCAGGGTGTCGTCGTGCTGTCCGGCCAAAATCGCTTCTTCGCCGCCCGCGAGGCCCTCGACACTGAGGGTCTCGCCGGCGGACAGTTCGAAGGGTTCTTCGCAGCCGGTCAGGCGCAGGCCCAACGCGCCGCCCAGCAAATGGATCAGGGCCACCGGCGAGCCCAGGTCCCCGCGCCAGCGCCGGGCGCCCAGGGCGAGCACCTCCGCGCTCGGTCGCCAGCGCTGCGGGTCGTGGGCGAGTTCGAGCAACTCGGTCCCGGGGCCCAGGGGCACCAGCCGGCCGGATTCACCGGCCGCCGCGCCCTCGGGGACCCCGCGGGCCAGCCGCCGGCGCCCGCCGTGCTCCGGCAACCACTCGGCCCCCCGGCCGGAGCAGAGCAGCCACCAGCGGGCCGATTGCCCCCCGGACTCCAGCGGCCCGCCCGCCGACAAGGCCAGCCTCGCCAGGCTCCAACCTGTCCCGCGGGCCAATTCCCAGGGCCCCTTCGGACGCTCTGGGGGCGCGGGGGGCAGAAGTCGGGGCTCCAGCATGGGGCAACGGTAGCGGCGCTCTCCGCCCGCCGCCTCCGGCTGTCCGCTCGCCGGGTTCTGCGTCCAAGGGTTGGTCTCCCGGACCGATGGGGGTACCCTCCCTCCTCCCCCCGGCCCGGCGCGGACCCTGGGGGATCCCTTTCCCAGCGCCCAACGGACCCATGACCCGATCCCGACTTTTGCTCGTCCCTGCCGCCCTGGCGGCGCTCACCGGTCTCGCCGGGTGTGTCACCCAGGGTTTCCCCAACCACGGAGGCGGCAAGCGCTTCTATCTGGAACAGCACCTGGTGGTGCGTTCGGCGGAAGGGGCCCTGGAGCAAATCGACTGGGCCGAGGTGCCCAAGGCCGGCCCGGTTCGGCTGCGTTTGGTGGCCATGGGCGACGGGCAAGGGGCCGGCGTCTCCTCCGCCGCGGACTGGCTCGCTCCGCCCGGGTGCGAAGCGGACGGCCCGGGCGTCGACACGGGAGCCGACCTCGAATACCTCAAGGCCCTGATCCATCGGCGACTCCTGGAGGAGGGTGTCGAAGTGGCCGGGCGCTGGCACGACCCCGAACGGGTGGTGGGGGACCTGGTGGTGCTCGTGGGCGAGTACGGCATCGCCCGCAGCGGACTCCAGATGATCGTCTACCAGGAGCGCCGCCTGGCCGCGCGCACCTCCCTGGACGCTTTTTTCCTCGGCAAGCCCGAGCTGGCCGGGGACGTTCCCGGAGACCTGCCCCTCGGTCGCGGCGGCGCCACGAGTGCCTTGCAGGAGGAGTTCGTGCTGTTCCTCGGCCCGATCAACAAGCCCGAGGAGCGCTTCAGCCTCCAGTCCGGCCCGATCCCCGGCAGCGAATGAGCCGCCGCACCCGAACCCCGAGCATGGACGCACTTCACGTGAGCACCGATCGCACCCCCCGACGCGCCGCCCTTTCGGCGCGCCCGCTGCCCTGGATGTTGGCCGCCGGCCTCTGGCTTGTCGCCGGCTGCGCCGCGACCCCGCAAGGCCTCGAAGTACGCGAGAGCCTGCCGATGCCGCCGCCGCTCGCCTGGGCAGACGACGGCGACGGGGACGAAGCCGACGAAATCGAGGAGATCTGGGAGGACGTTGTCCTCGAAGAGAACGGCGAAACCCCGCGGGCCGCGGCCGGCCCCCTGGGCGAGTTGACCCGCGAGCTCTTCCGCGGACGCCACCCGGTGACCCAGGCCGAAGGTGCCTTCAAGCTCGATCTCATGTGGCTGCGCACCGATTGGGAGTTCGGCAGCGACGAGGACGATCTGCGCTTCTTCTTGGAGTACGGCGTGACGGATCGGCTGACGATCGGCGGCGGACTCGGACCGCATCCCGCCCAGCGCAGCTTCGAGCGCGCCCTGGGCGGCGGCGACGATCAGGCCAACCTGGCGGTCATGTACGGCGTCACCGACGATCCCTCCGAGGCTCTTTCCGTGCGGCTCGACATGCTCTACAGCGACGACCGTGTGGAGTGGCGGCCGATGGTGCTGGGCGGCAAGCGCATCGACGAGAAAACCGAGTTCTACGCCGGCGCCGGCGCGGCTTTGGCGGACGAGTCGGGTGACACGGAGCGATTCCTCTACGACTTCGCCGTGGCCCACCGGCTGTCCGCCGCCGTGGTGGGGGTGTTCGAATTCGACGGCGCCCTCGGAAGGCACGGTTTCCACGAGATCTACGCCACCCCCGGCATCGTCTTCAACGCACGCCAGCGCTTGCAGGCCCGCATCGGTGCCCCGATCGGCATAACCAGCGACTCCGCCGACTACCAACTGCTGGTGGGGCTCTCGATCGCCTTCTGATCGCCCTTCGGCGGGAAGTGCGGAACGGCGGATTCCGGCAGTTTCACCCGGTTTCACCCGTTCTCCGCGTGCGTTTTCGAGCGCGATCCAAGGAATCCGGGTAGCCTCGGGCGATCATGCTCGTGCTCGCTTACCTGGTGTTCCTTTCCCCCCTTCACGGTGAGTTGTCCGCCCCGAGCGGAACGCCCGCCGGCCGACCGGATTCCCGCACGTTGGTGCTGGAGGGCGAGGTGCGCTTCGCCGAAGGGCATGCGGCCCCGGGGGCCGTGGTGGTCTCGACCGCGGGCGGCTTGGCGGTGGTGGAAGCGGACGGACGTTTTGTCCTCGAACTCCCCTTGGCGCCCGAGGTCGATGGGCTCGAACTGACCGCGGTTGCCGGCGGGGTGCAGGGCGATTGGACCGGGCATCGGCGCGTCGATGGCCTGCGAGGATGGGGCGCGGGTACGCCCTATCCCGCCGGCACGCTGTTGCTTTCCCAAGGCCAAGGCTGCGAATCAGGCTGGCTGCCCACCTTCGGCGGTCTGCCGGGATTGAACAACTTCGTCAACGCGCTTTGTATTTTTGACGACGGTCAGGGTGAGGCGCTCTATGCCGGAGGAGGCTTCAGCGTGGCCGGCGGTCAGGTGGCCGAGCGTGTCGCCCGTTGGGACGGCAACTCTTGGACGCCCCTTGGGCAAGGTTTCAACGGCATCGTTTGGGCGTTGGCCGTCTTCGACGACGGCAGCGGGCCGGCGCTCTATGCGGGGGGCACGTTTTCCCTAGCGGATGGGCAGCCGGCGCAAAACATCGCGCGCTGGGATGGGAGTTCCTGGGGTGCCCTTGGGTTCGGGGTGAACGGCACAGTCCATTCCCTTCGGGTCTTCGACGACGGCGCCGGCCTGGGTTTGTACGTCGGGGGCAACTTCTCCACCGCGGGCGGGCCGACCGCGAACAACATCGCGCGCTGGTCCGGGACCGGTTGGAGTCCCCTGGGCGTGGGGGTGAACGGGCCGGTGCGCGCCATGGAGGTCTTCGACGATGGTTCCGGACCGGCCCTCTACGCCACGGGCGGCTTCCTCCAGGCGGGCGGGCAGGTGGTGCAGGGCATCGCGCGCTGGGACGGCGCCGCGTGGAGTTCCGTGGGAGGCGGCTTGGATGGGCCCTCGGGCGATGCGCTGGTCGCCTTCGATGACGGACAGGGCCCGGCGCTCTACGTGGGGGGCACCTTCGGGTCGGCCGGGGGACAACCGGCCCAACGGGTGGCGCGCTGGGATGGTTCGGCCTGGAGCCCCTTGGGCAATGGCTTCACGAACCGAGTTCGCGCGCTCGGGGTGCTGGACCACGGGTCCGGTCCGGTGCTGTATGCGGGCGGTGCGTTCGGCCCTTCCCTCGGGCAATCGGGTAACCACATCGCCCGCTGGAACGGGACGGCTTGGGTCGGACTCGGCAGCGGAACGAACGCGGAGGTGCGCGCCATCGTTTCCGCGGGATCCGGTTCCGGGGCGAGCCTCTACGCGGGAGGACTCTTCATCTCGGCGGACGGACAGGGCACCAACCGCGTCGGTCGCTGGGATGGCTCCACTTGGAGCGGGCTCGGGCCGGGTCTGCACGATCGTGTCTGGAGCCTGACCTCTTTCGATGATGGCTCGGGCGCTGCGCTCTACGCCGGAGGCCAGTTCCTCTCCGCGGGCGGTCAGAAGACAGGCGGGGTGGTGCGCTGGGACGGCGCGTCCTGGAGCCCGCTCGGGCTGGGTTTGGCTGGAACCGTGTTTGCGCTCCGCGTGTACGACGCGGGCTCGGGACCGGACCTCTACGCAGGGGGCAGCTTCACCACTTCCGGCGGCCAACCGCTCCATCGCATCGGGCGCTGGGATGGCAGTGTGTGGAGAAACCTGGGCGAGGGTTTCGACGCCCCGGTCTACGACCTGTGTGTCTTCGACGACGGTTCGGGGCCTGCGCTTTATGCCGCCGGCTTCTTCGAGTTCGCTGGAGCCCTGCAGGTCTCCCGCGTCGCGCGTTGGAACGGCCACCGTTGGAACTCGCTGGGCACCGGGGTGGGATTCGGCATCGACACGGAGGGCCGTTGCCTCGCCGTGTTCGACGATGGCCAGGGCCCCGCGCTCTACCTGGGGGGCAGGTTCACGATCGTCGGCGGCCAGCCGGCGAGCAACGTGGCTCGCTGGGACGGCAGTTCGTGGAGCGCCCTGGGGCAGGGACTCGACGATTGGGTCTTCGCCCTGCGCGCCTTCGACGATGGAACCGG
>JBJHAV010000197.1:4762-7591 GCA_050480685.1 Planctomycetaceae bacterium
GGCAAGGAATGAACTCACGGGTCTTCGCTCTGACGGTGGCCGACGACGGATCGGGCCCCGCGCTCTACGCCGGCGGGCAGTTCAACTCGGCGGGGGGGCAGGCGGCAAACCATGTGGCCCGCTGGGATGGCTCCGGGTGGAGCGCCTTGGGGCAAGGCCTGAACTCCTGGGTCTTCACGCTCGAAACCTTCGACGATGGAACCGGCGCCGGACTCTATGCGGGGGGCGCCTTCACGCACTCCCCCGGCGGCGACAGCCACCTGGCAAGGTGGAAGGGCTGCCCGCCCGTGGGCTTCGAGGCGGTGGGCGGATGCACGGGAAACGCGGCGAGTCTCGCGGCTTCACAGCCGCAGTTGGTGCTCGGCCGCAGTGTTTCGTTCCAACTTCAGGCTGCTTCGCCGGTCGACGGGGCGGCGCTGCTCTACGCGGGGCTGCCGGGGATCGATGCCAACGGGTGTGGTGTGTCGGTTGCGGGGCTGGGTGAGTGGTTGCTCCTGTTGGCTCCCGGACCCCTGCAGGTCGGCCTGCAGTCCGCGAACCAGGGGGCGGCTGCGTTCGTGTTGAACGTGCCGAACGAGCCGCTCTGGGCCGGGCTCCAGTTCGCCTTCCAGGGGGTGTTCGCGGCCCTCTCCCTGCCGGGAGCACCGATCGAGTTCTCGAACGCCCTGGTCGCAACCTTCGTGCCCTGAGCCCGGACGGAGGGGAAGTTGGAGCCTGGCACCGTCTTCCCCTCCGGTGGGGGCTGGGGTTCGGCCATTGGGGGTGACGTATCTCGTGCCGGTGGCAGGAGGGGGGGTGGCGATGGTTCTCGGGGTGGCTGGGAGCGGGTGAGGGCTGCCCAGAGAAGCCCCCGTTTCCCGGAACGGGCGCACAATCGGGTTTGCCCGAAACCATCGGCCCGTGTGGGAACGCGAATTCAGGGGCCCTGGATGCTCCGGGGCTGTGCTGCCGTCCGTCCCGCCGAAGTCCCCCAACGCCCAAACAAGGTCCTCCCCATGAAAACCGCGATCGGTTTCTTGCTGTCGGCTGCTCCGCTCCTGTCCGCCGGCGCCGCGATTTCCGACGGGGTGCAGCAGGTGTCTCCCGGGGCGGAGCAGGTCTGGGAGGTGTTTCAGCAGGTCGACGCGCCGACCGCCGAGGAGGCGCGGGCGGTTGCGGCGGTCGGCGGAGTTTGGGTTTCCTTTGCAACCGCCTCGGGGCGCCTGGTGGCGCGGGGGCACGACCCCGCCACCGGGAACCTCCTGTGGGCGCGCACCGACCTGCTTGCATCGTCGAGCACGCCGGAGGGTACCGAGACGTTCCTTGAGGTCCTCGGGCAGCCGGGTGTGGCGCGTGCGTTTGTGCGCGCCACCCGCAGCGGCGTGGGCTACTTGTTGGCGCTGGATCCCGCCCAAGGTGACGTGGACTGGATCGTGCCCACAGGCGATGGCGCGTTGGGCGAGCTTAGCGCCGTTTATTCCACGGCCCTGAGTCCGGACGGTGCCTGGTTGGTCCTTGCGGGCAGAAAGGCCTCGTCTCCTTCGGGACCGGCCGTGGCGCGAGTGTCCACCGCGGACGGCGCTTTGCAGTGGAGCCTCACCGGCGACGATCTCGGCTTCACGGGATCCCAGTACACCTCCGTGGCCGCATCGGCGACGAAGGTCTTTTTGCACATGCTGCCCCATCGTGTGCTCGCGGTGGACGCCGCGAACCCCGCGGTGCTCTGGTCCCACGTGCCCGACGGCAACGGACTGCACTCCCTGCGCACCGATGGCGAAGGCAACTACCTGGTCGGCGTGTCGACCTTGTGGTCCCAGCAGCATCCCGGGGAGCCGCCGATCCAGTGGTCGCGCGTACGCACCTGGGATGCGGCCACGGGGGAGTCCGAGCTGCTCTGGCCCCACCCAGGTCGTGAGGTGATCGATATCGAGATCGATGCGAGTGGAACGCGGGTGGTCTATACGACCGCGCCGTCGGCGACGTCCGTGTCGAGCAAGCCGTGCTGCGATGTGCAGCTCTGGGGCATGCCCCTGTACTCGGGTGTGCAGGCTTGGACCCAGGCCGTGGAAACTTCCTTTGGCCCGGACCAGACCGGAGAATCGATTCTGCGTTTGGGCTCCGACGCCATCTTCGTCGCAGCCCAAAGGCTTGGAAGTTGGTCCCACCGGGTCGAGGTGCTGAGCTTTTCCTTCGACACGGGGCAGCCCCTGGGCGGGGCGCCGGTGCCCGTCAGCACCTTCCTGAAGAGCCACTTCCTGAGAGGCCTCACCGTCGACGGGGACACGGCTGCGGTGCTCCTGTCGGCCCCGGCCAGTCCGGTTTGGCCGCTCACTCCTCACCTCGCCCAGATGGGGATCGATGGCACACCCCAGTGGAGCTGGAATGACTGGCTCTTCGAGGGGCCGGCGTACACGTGGTCCACCGGCTTGGCCCACACGGCCGATGGGGCGCGTGCTTTCACCCTCGACTTCTCCGGGCAGGGAGAGGTCGGGCTGCGCGCTTTCTCCCCTTCGGATGGCACGCTGCAATGGCATCGGGCTCTGCCGGCCGTGGCCTACAACCAAAACGTCGTCACCGCATACATGGGGGAGATCCTGCTCGATGCGAGCGAGAGCCGGATCTACGCCCTAGTGCGCCACTTCGATGGCACCGCCCAGTCCTTGGGCATGCGACTGATCGCCAGTTCCGCGCTGGATGGGGAACCCCTGTGGAGTGTTGCCTTGCCGAGCATCGGCAACAGCAGCAGCCGCATGAAGCGTGCCTTGGCCCAGACACCGGACGGCGCCCGAGTCTTCGTCGCCACGGGAACCGAGCCCACGACCGTGCATGGCTTCGACGGCGCTACGGGGC
>JBJHAV010000198.1:0-7542 GCA_050480685.1 Planctomycetaceae bacterium
GTGCTGGTGATGCGCTGCCGAGCGCGCGGGGTGCAAAACGGCTTGATCCTCGACCGCGTGATCGAAGGGGTCGTCAGTTCGAACGACTTTTCGTTCCTCTCCGGTTGGGGACTGGCCCTGTGGCGTTCGCGGGCCAACCTGGTGACGGGTAACCGCTTCGACTTCTGCGTGCGGGGTTATGCCCACGGGCGCTACAACCGCGGCCAGGATTCGGCCGGGATCCTGCTTTTCGAGCAGAGTTCGCGCAATCTCTTCCAGCGCAACAGCGCGACACACGGGGGCGACGGTGTGTTCGGCTTCGCCGGCCTGGAAGCCCTCGGCGAGCGCCCAGCGCCTGAGTTGCCGGGCGGTGCTGCCTTCCGCTACGAACGGCAGGGATCGAACATGAACGTGTTCGAGGGCAACGATTTTTCCTTCGCCGCGGCCCACGGGCTGGAGCTGACCTTCAGCTTCGACAACACCGTGCGCTACAACCGCTTCGAGGGCAACGCGATCACGGGCCTGTGGCTCGGATACGGCCGGCGCAGCCTGGTGGAGGGCAACCTCTTCGAGGGCAACGGGGACCGCGGCTATGGCGCGGAACGCGGCGGCATGAACGCGGAGCACGCGCGCGATCTGCTCGTGCGCGGCAACCACTTCCGCGGCAATCCGGTCGGGGTGCGCCTTTGGACCGATGCGGACGAACACCTGGCCGGCTTGCCGTGGGTGCGCGCCAACGGGCAGGGCGCCAAGGACAACGAGGTGCTGGCGAATCTCTTCGAGGGCGATGGGGTCGCGCTCGAGTTGGACGGCGCCCTGGGCACCCGCGCGAGCGGCAACTGGCTCGGGGAAGGCGGACGGGACTTCGCCCTGAGCGGGCTCGAAGAAGCGGATCGCGAGGGGCTCGAAGCGTTCCTCGCGGTCGGCGAGGATCCCGAGGGTTTAGCCGCGCTCTTTGCCCACCAGGAGGATCGTTTGCACGCTGGCGGCGGCGAATGGCGCGGACGGCGTTGGATCGCGATCGGCCCCTACGGCCCCCACGACTGGGAGAGCGACGAGGCTTGGCTGCAGCCCCTGGAGAGCTCCGGAAAGGTTTTGCGTTGGCGCCTCCTGGCGAGGCAGAACGCGACCGCCGCGCGTATCTCAAAAGGCGGTGAAGAACTCGAACTGGAAACGATCGAGGATCCGGACGGCATCGCCGCGGCGGCCTGGCGCTTGACCGCCCGCGCTCCCGGAGAACACGCTTTCCGGATCGCGGTGGAACTCGAGGACGGACGCGTGCTCGAAGCCGAAGGGCGCATCGCGGGTTTGGACACACCGCGCTGACGACTTCGGCGCCGCGGACCACCCTTCGACTTCGGGCAGCACCTTGGATACACCGCAACCGGCGCTGCCCTTTCGCAGGGCCCTTGGCATGTGGCTGCGCATCGGCTTGATCTCCTTCGGAGGTCCGGCCGGACAGATCGCGCTGATGCACACCGAACTGGTCGAGCGCAGGCGCCTGATCCCGCCCGCGCGTTTCGAGCGCGCCTTGCAGTTTTGCATGTTGCTGCCGGGCCCCGAGGCCCAGCAGCTCGCCACCTACTGCGGCTGGATCTTGCACGGGGTGCGCGGCGCGCTCGCGGCGGGTGCGCTGTTCGTGTTGCCGTCGGCGCTGCTGCTCTGGGCCCTGGCGTATCTGCACGCCGCCCACGGAACCGATCCGCGGGTGGCGTCGGTGCTCGGCGCCTTCCAGCCGGCGGTGGTGGCGATCGTGGCGGTGGCGCTCGTGAACCTGGGACGGCGTTCCCTGCGCGGTCCCCTGGCGGTGGCGCTGGCGGCGGCTGCCCTGGGCGCCGTGGCGCTGGGTGTGCCCTTCCCCGCGATCGTGCTGTGCGCGGCCTTGGTGGGCTTCGCGGCGGGCCGCGAACGGGCCGCTGGAAAGGATTCTTCGGCCGAACCCGAGGGCGCGGTGGTGCGCTCGCCCGTGTCCCGGGGCCTGCGCATCGCGCTTTTGGGCTTGGGTCTGTGGGCGGCGCCCGTGCTCGCCCTCGGCTGGGGTTTCGGCTGGGACAGCGTGTTTGTCGAGCAGGGGGTCTTCTTTTCGAAGGCCGCCCTGGTGACCTTCGGAGGCGCCTACGCGGTGCTGCCCTACGTGGCCGAACACGCGGTGTCGGTGCACGGCTGGGCCGGGCCCGAGGACGTGATGGTGTCCTTGGCGCTGGCGGAGACGACACCCGGGCCGCTGATCATGATGACCCAGTTCATCGGCTTCGTGGGGGGCTGGAACCGGCCGGGCGAACTCGCCCCGTGGCAGGCGGGCACCCTCGCGGCGGGCATCACCACCTGGGTGACCTTCGCGCCCTGTTTCCTTTGGATTCTGCTGTTCGCGCCCCACGTGGAGCGCATCGGCCGGCGGCCGGCCCTGGCCGGCGCCCTGGCGGGGGTGATGGCGGCGGTGGTAGGTGTGATCGCGCACCTGGCGCTGTGGTTCGCCGGGCACACCTTCCTGGGACCCGAACCCGCCGGTTTGGGGGACTTGGTGCGGGGTCAGGGCCTGCGCTTCGCGCCCCTGGCGCTGGCGCTGGTCGCTTGGCTGCTGCTGTGGTTCAAGCGCTGGCCCCTGCACTGGGTGATCGCCCTGGCCGGCCTGGTCGGTTTGCTTTCCGCCTGGCTGCGCCCCGGCCTCTTTTAGCGGCGCGCGGTGCGCGGGCCTGCGCACCCCGAAAAACGCTTTTTCCCGGCACAAGGAAGCGCGTTTTGCGTTTTCCCCTTTGGCGTGTCGAGTTCTTCCCGCGATCCGGCCCGGGCTCCCCTTCCCGGGAGACGCCCGGGGTCTCCCCCTGGGGCCCCGGCGGGAATGCCGTACGCGGAGTTGTTCGCGGCCCTGGAACGGGGGCTGGTCGAGCGCGGGCCGGAGTGCGAACTCGCCTACCGGGCCCTGTGCGAGCAGGCGGAGTCGGATCCCGATCGGCTGCGCGCGGCCCGCGAGCGCGGCCGAGCCGCCTCGCGCCTTGCGCGGGCGCGCTACGGGGACGGGAATCGGGCCGGCGGAGACACGTGCCTCGCCGAGCAGGAAGCGCTGCTGGCCCTGCACCCGGGAGACGGTGCCCTGGCTGCGAGCCTGGCCGGCACGCTGGTCGCGGCCCTCGATCGTTTTTTCGAGGACTTGTCAGGGGAAGAGCGGGCCGAGTACGGCAGGTGGCTGCTGCGTTTGGGCACGGGGCGCGACGGGGAGCGAGGCTGGGCGCTGCCGGTCGTTTCGGGCCTGGCCGGGCTGGCGCAGAGCTACCGGGAGAGCGGCGATCTGGAGAGCCTGCAGCGCTGCTTGGCGCGGGCCCGCGACCTCGTCGCGCATGCGGAGGCGGGTGCTGCGTTCGAGGCGGGCTCTCTCCTGCTGTGGGAGGTGCGCATCGGGGTACAGCTCGTGGAAGCCCTGTGCGCCGCGGATCGGATCGCCGAAGCCGGCCAGCACCTGATCGACCTCGAACGGCGGACCCGCAGGCTCCCGGCCGGCGTGCGGCAAGGGCACGAAATCGCGAACGCCCTGGCGCGGGCTCGGCGCGGGATCGCGCGCGGACCGGCCTCCGAGGGGAGCTGAAGGCCGGCGCGGGTACGATCGCGCCCATGCGAACCCGGAAGCACTTCGCCGCGCTCCCCCATCGGGCCCTTATTCCCACCCTCGCGAGCACCCTCGGGCTGCTGATCCTCGCCGGCTCGGCCCTGGGGCCGGCCCTCGGCGCCGCCGAACAGCAAAACGGCGGCGAGCGGCCGATCCAAGCCGCTCCCCGCCCGGATGGAATCGACTACGAAGGCCTCGTGCGGCACATCGGGCGGGGGGCCCGCGAGCACTACCCGGTGCCCGGCCTGGCGCTCGCGGTGCAGCACGGCGCCGACCGCCACGTGGCGGGCACTTTCGGCTACGCCGAGCTCGAACACGCGATCGAGTTGTCGCCCCAGATGCTGTTGCCCCTCGGGACCCTGTCCCACCTGGTCACGGCGGCGCTGGTGCTCGCGCGCGCGGAGGCGGGTGAGCTCGACCTGGAGGCGCCGCTGGTTTCGTTCCTGCCCGCCACTCGGCCCCTGGGCGAGGACTTGACCGTCAAACAGCTCTTGGCGCACACCTCCGGCCTGCCCGATTACACGCACCTGGGCCGGGCTTGGCGCGAGGCGCGTCTACAGCCCGTGGACTTGGAGCGCTTCGTCGAATTCCTGACCCCCCATCCCCGTTCCTTCGAGCCGGACACGGACTTCGAGTTTTGCAACAGCAACGCTTGGCTGCTCGGAGCGCTGCTCGAAGAACTCTCCGGCAGCACCTACGCGCGCGAAGTGAAGGCGAAGCTGGCCGAGCCCCTGGGCCTGGGCTCTTTGGTGCTCGACGATCCCCAGGGTGTGGTTTCGGCGCGCGCCCACGGCTACCGGTTGGATGAAGAGGGTTATTTGCACGCACCGCGCCTGGATCCCTCTTGGACCTTCGCCGCGGCGGGACTGGCCGCGGACCCCACCGACGCCACGCGGCTCTTCCACGCTTTGCTCGGCGGACTCGCCTTCGGCGAACACGGACCGGCGGTGGCGCGGCGTTTGGGCGAGCTCGTGACCCTGCCCGACGGGCGTGTGTCCGGCCACGGGCTGGGCGCCGCGCGCGGCCGGCTGCTCGGCTCCGAACGGCTCTACGCCGAAGGCCACACCCTCGGCCATTCGGCCTTCGTGGCCCACTATCCGGGTGAGGAACTGACCGTGCTGGTGGTCGCCAACGCCGCCGACCTCGGCTTGGACGCGATCGAACGCTCCCTCACCCGCGCGATCCTGGACGTCATCCCGCCGGTCGCCTTCGGTTTCCCCTTGGAGGAGGAAGCCGCGCGTATCTACGAGGGCCGCTACCGCTTCGTCGGCTTCGAGCTGGAGTTCCACTACGCCGAGGACGCCCTGCGCGCCACCTGGCCCAGCGGCCACGTGGTCGAACTGCTCTCCCATGGGGAGCACACCTTCGGGGTGGAGTTCGACCCGGAGATGCGCATCACGTTCCTCTTCGACCCGGATTCCCCCCCGCGCTGCCGCGTCGAACAATCCGGCGGCATGCGCATCGGCGTCCCCACCCACCGATGCAGTAGGGCGTGGGCTCTCCCGGTTAAGCTCGCCGCGTCCCATGGCCCCTTCGACTCCGCTCCCCCCGCCGGATCCGGCCTTCTCGACTCGCATCGACGCGGGCCGGTTGCACCGCGTACCCGGGCCCACCGCCGCCGAAGCGCTGCTCGTCGCGCGCGCCCGGCGTTGGCGCGCGGAGGTCGCGGCCGATCCGGGGCGACTGGCGCGCCCGCTGGTGCTGATCGTGCCGAGCCGCGTGCTGCGGGTGCACTTGGCCTCGGCCTTGGTGCAAGGTTCGGGCGGCGCCCTCGTCGGCGTGCGCATCACCACGGCGCGCGCCTTCGCCCTTGAACTCGCCGCGCGCGCCGGCGAAGGGACACCGCGCGGAGACGGGCTCTTGACCCTGCTCGCCGCGCGCCGCGCCGCCCTGCGGCCCGTGATGGAGCGCGCCCTCGGGCGCCTGGAGGAAGGCTATCGCGCCGTGGCGCCGGCGGTGCGCGACCTGGTCGACGCGGGTTTCGGGCCGGAATTCGCCCCGGCCGCCCAGGAGGCGATCGACGCCCTGACATCGAGCGCATCGCGGGCCGAGCGCGAACGGGCCCAGGCGCTGATCGGCATCGCGGCGGAGGTGGAGCTCGAACGGGAGCGCCTGGGGCGGAGCGGAACCGCGGCCCTGTACTCGCGCTCGGCCGAATGGGTGCGGCGCGGCGAACTCGCGCCGGCGGAGCACTGGATCGTGGGTTTCGCGGACGCCACCGGACGGCTCGCGGATCTTTTGGAAGCGCTCGCCCGGCGCGACGACACCCATGTGGTGCTGGAGGAACCCTTCGCCCCGGGTGGCGACGGCCCGGCTTCGGACTTCCCGCGCCGTTTGGCCGAGCGTTTCGAAGCCGTCGCCCCGTCCGATCGGGCCGCGCTGGAACCGGGTGCGACACCGGAGCTCGCCGGCATCGAAGCCCTGGGGCGCGAAGGGGAAGCCCGCGCGGCCCTGGAGCAGGCGCGCGCCTGGATCGACGCAGGCATCCGGCCCGAACGCATCGCCCTGGTGGCCCGCGATTTGCCCCCCTACACACGCGCTCTGCGGGTGCACGCCGAGCGCCTCGCCGTGCCGATCTCCGGCGGTTCGCACCCCGGGCCGCGCACACCGGTGGGGCGCCGGCTGGCGGCCTTCGCGGAGATCGCGCGCCTCGGTGCGGCCGCCCCCGCGGCCCGCTGGCTCGGCGCCCTCGATCTCGGCTCGCGCCTCGCCCTCGGCGCAAAGGCGAACGGGGCGGGTGCCGGCGCGGACCTGCTGCTCGCCCTGCACACCCTGGGGGCCGGGAGGCTGGGGCAGGTCGCCGAACTCGATCTCGCGCGGCACTTGGACGGGATGGACGCGCTGCCCCTGCCCGCGCGCGGCGCCGTGGGCGGAGCCCTGGAAGGACCCGGCGCGGAGGGCGGCGATGGGGAGCAGGGCGCCGGGGAAAGTCCGCCCGACGAGGACGGTTTTGAGCCTCGCCCCCGCGCCGGCCGTCGCCGGGTGGCTGGCGAACATCTCCGGCGCCTGCACCGCGCGGCCGCGGATTGGCTCGCTGCGATCGCCGCTGGCGAGGCCGCGGCGGCCCCGGCCGGTGTTTGGGCCGAGCGCAGCTCCGCCCTGGCCCGCGAACACCTGGGCTGGGCGAGCGGAACCGACGGCGCGCTCGAAGCGCTCGCCCACGAGTCCGAGGCCTTGGCCGCGGACCTGGGCGCCGATCTGGCGCTGACCCACACCGAGTGGACTTCGGCCCTGGCCGCCCAACTCGAAGGGGCCGGGCGCGAAACCCTGGGGGGCGCCGGCGGCGGCGTGCAGGTGCTCGGCGTGATGGAAGCGCGCGGCCTCGCCTTCGACGCCCTGTGTGTGCTCGGGCTGGTGCGGGACGGCTTCCCGCGCCGGCCGGGTTTGGATCCGCTCCTGCCCGAGCCGGTGCGCCAGGGCCTCGCGAGCGTTTTGCCGGACCTGCCCCTGCCGGCGCGCGCCCGCGAGGAAGAACGCCACCTGTTCGCCGCGGCTGACATCCTTCGCGGCAAGATGGATGCATCGGAGTTCAAGGAGTACATTTTCGGCATCTTGTTCTTGAAGCGATGCTCGGACGTGTTCGAGCAACAGCGGGACAAGATTCTCAAAGATCAGCGCGCGCTGGGCCGGTCTGAGCAAGAAGCACTCCAGCGGGCTGACCATCCGTCTTCTTACGAAAAGACATTCTTTGTTCCGCATATCGCCCGATGGGAGCGCTTGCTCAACGACGTGCATTCGAATGTCGCCAACGAGCTGAATAAAGCATTGGCGGGGCTGGAGAACTCGAACCATCAGGCGCTGAACGGTGTCCTCGGTCATATCAATTTCGCCCGCAAGGTCGGCGAGTCGGAGATCCCCGATGAGAGGCTTCGCCGTCTCATCAGCCACTTCAACAAGTACCGCCTGCTGGATGAGGACTTCGAGTTTCCCGATCTTCTCGGCGCGGCGTACGAGTATCTGAT
>JBJHAV010000199.1:0-7430 GCA_050480685.1 Planctomycetaceae bacterium
CGACCGCCCAAAGCGCCGACGCGAGCCTGGACCTGGGGACCCAAAAGCAGTTCCTGCGCCACCTGGCGGCCACGATCCAGGGACTCCAAGGGGCGATCGGCTCCCTGGAGCAGATCCACGAAGAGCCCGAGCAGAACGGCAACGACTCCGGCCAACGGGCGGCTGGCCTGCGCGACCGCATGCTGCCGACCATGGAGCGGGTGCGTGTGCTCTGCGACGAGCTGGAAACCTGCCTAGACGACGAGCTCTGGCCCCTGCCCAAGTACCGCGAACTGCTCTTCGCGCACTGAGCGCGCCCCTCCCGGGGCTTGCAACCGGCGGCGGCTGTCCCGATCCTTGCGGGACCGCCGCCGCATTCCGTTCGAGCGGCCCCCCACGAACCCAAAGCCAAGTCGACCGATGGCCAAAAAACGAGCCGTGCCCGCAGGCGGGCGCCGCAAGCGCCGCACCCCCGAGGAGATGATCGCGGATCTGGAGGAAGAGATCCGGCGCGTGAAGGCGCGAGCCGAGGCCAAGGCCCTCAAGACGTCGCCCGTCGCCCGCGCCGCCCTCTCGGCCGTGAAGGCCCTGGACAAGGGTCTGGCGGAATCGATCCAGGAAGGCGAAGAGGATCTGCGCGGCGCGCTCCAGGAGGCCCGCCGGGCGATCGCCGCCGTGCTCGACCGCCGAGGCCTAAAGCTGCCCAAGGCCGGCCCCGCCTGACGGATCCCGAGGACCGCCCGGCCCAACCACCCCATCCCCCCGATGCCGGTTGGGCCCCCGGCGGCGTTCGCTCCGCCGGATGGCGGCCCAAACAGCATCTGGCAGCGCCTTCGCGTCGGCCGAGCCGAAGCTTTTCCACGCTGCCAGCGGCCGCGCGGGGAACGATGAAAGGGTGGTAGCGGTGGAGGGATTCGAACCCCCGACACGCGGATTATGATTCCGCTGCTCTAACCAACTGAGCTACACCGCCAATACGATATCCGAGCGAAAGGCCTCGATTGGATCGAGGCGCTCGGAGCCGCGCCGCTCGGGTCCGCCAGACCATGGGGGCGGGCGAGATCCCAAGCGCGCGAGAGGGTGCCACGGGTGCGGGCGCGGGTCAAGACCCTCGACAGCGGGCCCCCTGGACGCCTGGAGGGTTCGCCTTTAGTAAATTGAGTGAAAGTTGCGCCTTCCCGGCGTTCGTTCGCGTTCTACCCAGTGTGCGGTTGGTCGTGGGCTTCGGGTTTGGACCTTCGAGGGGGACATCCCGGGACCACGGCGCTCCCCGACCGCTCCACTTGTCTCCGCGCTCGCGCGGCGGCAAGAGGGGGAACCGATAAGGGAGACCCGGAGCGTACCCCCTCGGGGGTGCGCTCCGGTGCTTGCCACCCCCCTAGCTCGCATGCCGCGCGGATCCCGGACCCCGCCCTCCTCTTCCCGAGGGCAGCCGGGCCCCGCGCGAGCCCTTTCGCCCCGCCCCGCCCCGCCCGGCCCGCCGTCCAGTCCGCGCCTCGGGGCCCTTCCCAAGCGGGAGCCCCTGAACCCGGCCTTGGGTAAATCCTGTTTCCTGTGCCTTTGAACCCCTGGACACGGGGTCGATCGGTGCTATGCTTCACGCAGGATTCATCGGGAACGGCGTGTTGATGCGAGCTCGCGCCGTTCGGGAAGACCGATGAGTTCTCTCTCCCTCGGGCCGGCGCTGGGCAAGGAGCGCCGGCCCCCTTTTTTTTCCGGCCCCTGGTTTCGACCAACGGGACCTGATTTCCGCCCGGCGGAACAGGGCACGGACGCGGAGAGCCGACGGGGGTGACCTCCCCCCCTCCCCAGGCCAACCGGGCTGCGACGGGCCGGGGCAGGCAAGGACGATCGGTCCGTGGTCCCGGGCGAGGTGAAGCGTGCGAGCCGGAGGCCCGCGAATCGCACCGCGCGAAACGCGCGGACCCAGGCACCCACCGCCTCCGCGGCGAACCCCAAGGGCCGCAGTAGCGACTACCCCGACAGGCTGCTAGGGCAGGATTTGGACCTGGGCGTAGGCCCCGGTCCCATTCGGGGTGAGGGTCAGCTCACCGGCCGCCGAGTCGTGCACCCAACCGGCCAGGGGCACACCGCCTAGGGTCACGGCGCTCGGCGGCGAGGCGTAACCGCGCAGCACCAGGGTCAGCGGCTGACCGTCCGTGGTCCAACTGATCACACTCGCGGGGAGGGACGGATCGATGCCGGCCGCAACCATATCGAGCGCCAAACGGCGCACGTGGCGGGCTCCTTGGACGGCGGTCAGGTTGCTGCCCGCCGCACCCTGTTGGAGTCGATAGCGCGCCACCTGCTGCGGATCGATCTCCAATACTTCCGTGTAGCGATAGACCGCCGTGCGGTCCGCGAAGATCTCCTGATAACCGCCCAAGAGATCGCCGGGTTTGGGAGCCGCGGCCTGGGTCACGAAGTCCAGCGCTTCCACCAGGTCCAAGGTCGACCAGGCGTGCACGTTGAAGCCCATGGGACCGCTGCGCGTGAAGACGTTCGCGCCCACCGAGCTCAGGTAGGACTGCAGCGCTTGGCTGTACTGGACCAGGTTCAGGTTCGGATCCTGGGTGTTCCAGTGCAGGTAGATCGGCAGACCGCGCAGGTTCGCCACGTGGGCGCTGCTCGGCTGCACGGCGCCGCCGATCAGGCGCAGCGGGTTGATGCGCGACCAGTTGAACGGATTTTGGCTGGGCGTGCCTTGGAAGTGATCCGGTCCCGACATCAACTGTTGAATCACCGGCGGACCGACCAGGTACTGATCGATCACGTCCATGGTGCCGGTGTGATTGACGACGCCGGCGATGCGCACGAGCCCGCCCGGGTCCTGGTGGCGCATCGCGTAGCTGATCGCGTTCAAACCACCCATGGAGAAACCGACCGTGTAGACCAGATCGCGGTTGAACGGATAGCCGTACTGGGCGAGCAGAGCCAACACCGCATCCAGGGACTGTTGGGATTCGAGGTTGGCGAAGTTCGTGTTGACCAGCCCGAAGGGCGCGAGCAAGAGCCAACCGCGCGCCGCGCACAGGTGCGGCAACTGAGTGTTCAGAACGCTCTTCTCGCTGACGCCGTACGGGTGAAAACCGATCACCAGGCCGCGCTCGCGCACGGGCGGAACGTTCGGGCCCACCGGCACCTGGAGCACAAACCGCTCGGGTTTGGTGGGATGCCCCGAGTGGGGCGGCATGAGCAGCACTTCGAGCAGCGGATCGGCGCTGACCGGCGGGAGCAGCTTGACGAACACACCCTCGACGGCCTGGGTCCAGCCGACCAGCGGCGAGCCCGGGTGCATGTAGCGGTCGAGTTCTTCCTCCTCCGCGTACCAGGGCAAAAACTGGGGCGCGATGGGCGGCACGTGGCCGGCGCCGGGCACCTGGGAGATGCCGCTGCCGAGGGCCCCTTGACCCCCGCCGGCCCCCGAGCCGGAGGCGGGCAGGGCGCCGCGGGAGGTGGTCTGCGCGAAGGCCCCGAGGGGCAGGGCCGCAACCAAAAGCAACGCCGGCAGGAGCGCGGACTTGGCCGGGCGGGTCGGAGCGGCCGTGAGGCGCCCGAAGGCGCGGGATAGCAGGGTCGATAGGCGCATCGAAGCTCGGGGATCCCGCGGCAGGTGCCGGTCCCCCGTCCCCCCTTGGACGGAAGAAAGCGCCGCCAGGCTCCCTCTCCCCCACAGAATACCCCGCCCCCCGCGCCGTGCACGGCTCCCCCGCGGAAGGCCGGGGGGAGTATCGGCCCGGCAAAAGACCGCGGCTCAGGCTCGCCCCAGGGCCTCGAGCAGCAGGGCATGCCGCAGGCCGCGGCCGGTGACGCGGCCCGACTCCGCCCCCAGGCGGTCCAGGAGCGCCGCCAGGGTGCTCAGGGCCCAGGGCAGGCTCGCGGCCCGGGCCGGTTCGAGGGCGAGCTCCAGCCGCTCCTCCTCGTCCAAGGCCGCCAGCCGCTCGCCCCAGCGGGCCAGGGCCGCGCGCCCCAGCTCAAACCCCTCCGCCAGGCGCGGATCGTAACTGTCCAGGTCCTGCTCCAGGCAGGCCGCATTCGACGCGCTGCCGCCCAGAAGCCACACCAGCGCGCCCCGGCCGAGCCCCGCGGGCACCTCCTCCAGCAGCCCCCCGAGCACCTCCGGGGACAGGGGCCGCAGCGCCCCGAGCCCCAGGGACAAACAGCGCTCGCCGCCCTCCCAGGCGATTTCCGTGCTCGCTCCGCCGAAGTCCACGGTGACGCCGTCCACGGTGACGCCGTCCACGGTGACGCCGTCCCCGCCGGCGACGGCACCCCGCCAGCCGAGCCGGGCCTCCTCCTCGGCAGCGAGCACCCGCAGCTCGAGCCCGGTGCGCCGCCGGACCTCCCCGGCGAACTCGGCCGCGTCCCCGGCCAGGCGCAAGGCCTCGGTCCCCGCGAGCCGGCGCCGATCGGGGGGCACCCCGGCCAGATCCATGCGCCGGGCGAAGGTATCAAGCACGTCCAGGGTCCGCTGCACCGCGTCCCGGTCGAGCCGCTCGCCGCGCGCCAAGCCCTCTCCCAGGCGGGTGAATAGGGCGTGGTCCTCGAGCACCTCCAGGCTCCCGGCCCGATCGGCGCGGCCGATCAACAAAAGCGCGCACTGGCTGCCCAAGTCGACGGCGCCCGCGACTTCGGGTGTTTCGCCCCGGGCGCTCACGAGCGGCGTTCCAGGCGCACGCGCAAACCGCCCTGGCGGGGCAACTCCACGTTGCGCCGGACCGGCGCGAACTCGGCGCTGTCGACTTCGAGCCGCCAACGCCCGGGGGCCGCTTCCCCGGTGCCCAGGCGCCGGTTCTGCCGATCCCCGCCCAGGTCCAAAACAGGCGCTCGGGTCTGGGGGCCGCCCTCGTCCGCCGGCCGCGGCACCAGGCGGGCGCGGATCGGCAGCGGGCCCCCTTCCCAGTCGGCCGGCGGCTCGATCTCGACCTGGAAGGACTCGCCGCGCGCGAGCCGCAACGTGCCGAGGTCGAGCTCCGCCCCAGGCGCGAAGTCGAGGCGCCCCAGGTCCAATGCCTGCCGGCCCGGGGCCCTCAGGGTTGCGCCGTAGCTGCCCGGCAGAATTCCGCTCCACTCCAGGCGCGTGCCGGCGAGCACGGGGGTGCCGCCGCGCGGACCGCGCACACGGGCGCCGGGCACGGGACCGCCGTCCTCGCGGGCCTCGACCGCCGCGATCAGCACCGCGGCCGGCGGACGGTCGCGCGGGACGAGCACCAAATCGAGGGGCTCGTCGCGCGGCAAGTCCACGGCCGACCACTCGCCCGATCCCAGGATCCAGCG
This sequence comes from Planctomycetaceae bacterium, assembly GCA_050480685.1. GTDB lineage: Bacteria > Planctomycetota > UBA1135 > UBA1135 > JBJHAV01. The sequence goes on from JBJHAV010000199.1 coordinate 5,257, forward strand.
TTGACCCCAGACCGCAATCTCGTAGGCCCCGGGGGCGAGCCCCGCGAACTGGAAGCGCCCGAACGCGTCGCTGGTCGCGGAGCGCCTGCGGCCGGACCCATCGGTGCTGCTCTCGCGCAGGCTCACCGGCTGGCGCGCCACGGCCGCGCCGGTTTCGTCCACCAGGCGTCCGCTCAAGCCGATCTCCGGGCTGAGTTCGATCTCCACCTGACCGAGTCCGTCGGCGGAAACCGACACGGCCCGGGCCCGGTGGCGGTCCGCGCGCGCCACCACGCGCAGGGCGTGGCCCTCGGACGGCAGCCCTTCGACCGCAAAGCGCCCGTCTTCATCGGTCCGCGCGTCGCCAAGGCGCCGCCTCGGCCCACCGCCCTGGGGCACCAACTCCACCTGCACCGACGCGCCCGCGAGCGGGCCGCCGAGGGAACTGGTGACGCGGCCCTCGATGCGCCCGAGGGGCGCGAGCGTGAGTTCGATCTCGCCCCGCTCCCCTCGACCGGTGCGCAGGCGGGTCGCCGCCAGGCGGTCCTCGAGTTCCGCCGGCGGCCAGGCTTCGAGTAGCAGCCGCCCCCGCTCGGGCAAGCCCTCCAGCAAAAAACTCCCGTCGTTCGCGGTCGTCGCGCGCACGCCCTCGCGCCAGCTCTGGCCCCGTCCGTCCAGGGGATCGGCGATGCGGCCGCGCACGGGAGCGCCCGCCACCGGCCTGCCGGCGCCATCGACCACCCGCCCGCCCAGATTGGCGGAAGCCGGCACCACCAGCTCCAGGTCCAAGGCCAGGTCTCCGGCCGCGACGTTCACGTTCGCGCTCGCCAGCCCACCCCACGGACTCTCGGCGCGCACGGTCCACTCGCCCGCGGGCAAACCGCCGAAGTGCACACGGCCGTCGTCGGCACTCGTGGAGCGCTCGCCCAATTCGCGCTCCATGAAACGCGGGCCGCCGCCCCGCGCCGGCTCCAAACGCACACGCGCATCCCCCACCGCGGCGCCGCGTGTGTCGCGCACGCGCACGTCGACACGCGCCCCCTCGGCGGGTTCGAGGCGCAGGTAGAGCGAATCGCCCTCGGCGACGCGCACCCCTTGGCGCAGGGGCACGAAGTGGCGCTCGAACCATCCGGCCAGTGCGTAGTCGCCCGGAGCAAGCCCCTCGGCGCGGTAGCGACCAGGACGGTCCTCGTGGATCTCCACCCGCGTCCAAACGGACCAGGCATCCTGGCGCCAAAGCCACACGGTTCCCGAGCCGTGGGGCACGGGAGCCAGATCGACCAGCAACTCGGCGGCGCGTTCGAGCAAAATTTCGAGGGGTGCATCCGCGTCCGGAGCCACGCGCCGTTCGCTCACCCAACCCGGGGCGCCGACTTCGATGCGCGCGCCCACCGCCGCCAGCGGCCAGGCCAACTCGAAGCGCCCTTCGGCGTCCGCAACCACCCGGCGATCCGCGGCCCCGGGAGCGCGCCAGAGCACTTCGGCCCCATCGATCGGCGCACCGCCGCTGCGCGCGCGCACGCGGCCCGCCACGAGCACCTGGGCCGCGGGCGGTTCTTCGCCGCCGGCCAGGGCCCGGCGCACCCCTTGCGCCCCGGCGGCGCGCAGGCCGTCCACGGCCGAGGCGTCGGCCAAACCCGGGGCCGGACCCGCCGGGTCATCCTTCGCGCGGGGCGCCTCGGCCCGGGGCGCCACCGAACCCACCGCGGGCTCCCCGCTCGGCCGGGTCGCCAGGTAGGCCAGGCCCCCGAGGACCAGCGCCGCCGCGGCGCCGAGCGGGAGCAGGGGGGAGCGTCGCTGGGTCACGGGCATCGGCTTGGGGGGAGGGGGGGGACGGGTGGGCCGCTGGGGCCGAAGCAGCATTCTAGGTCGCGGGGCGAGTCGCCTCCGCCCTCAACCGGCGGGGCGCCTTGCCTGCCCTTCCCACCAACCGACTCAGCCCAGGGCGGTGACGGCCCCGTAGCAGGTCCCTTCCAGATTGAAGACCTGCAGGCGCTCTCCGCCGCGGTCGAGCACGGCCAGACGGGCGCTTTGCGCCGCCAGGCAGCTCTCCACCGCCAGGCCGACCGGTTCCTCGAGCTCTCCCTCCAGGTCCCCGGTGCGCGCCAGGGTGCGCTGGTGGCGGCCCGAGCCGTCCAGGAGCACCAGCGCTTCGGGCCCTCGGCCGAGCAGGACCAGGTTCCCGTCCTCCAGGG
>JBJHAV010000200.1:0-7237 GCA_050480685.1 Planctomycetaceae bacterium
CCTCCGTATCGGGCAGGGCCGCGCGCCGGGGGCGGCTCTCGGCCGCCTCGTACACGCGCTCCAGGGCGCGCAGGCGCAGGCCCAACTCGTGCCTGGCCTGGTCCTGGTTCAGCTCTTGGGGCCCCGCCCCCAGGGCGAGGGCGGGGACCGCGAACAGGATCAGGAGCGCGGCGCCGGGGAAAGCGGACCGGGAGGTGCGAGCGGGAGCGAAGGAGGTGGTCATGGGCAGCGGGGGTGGAACTTCGGAACCTGGGGAGATGATGGGGGCGTCTTCCGGGGGGATCCAGTCCTCCCGGCCCTCGGGCCCCCCACGGCTCGGCCCTCCCGGGTACCCTCTTTTGGGCCGTTGCCCCCCCCAACCCGGTCGGGGCGCCCGCGGGTGCCCCTCGGCCGACCCGGCCCGGACACGTCTCCCCTCGACCGCACCGCGTTTCATGCCGACTCACCCCCTCGGGTTCGCCCGCGCCGGACGATTCCCGGCCCTGCTCATCGCCCTGGCCCCGGCCGTCGCCTTCGCCCAGGAACGGGGGGCCCCCGGCCTGCAGATCGGCGAGGCCCCCAGCGAGGTCGCGCGTCACCGGCTCGGTCCCAACGGGCCCATCGTGACCGATCTGCGCTGGGTCGAAGCGGACGGGCGCGTGGGGCGCTGGACCGGGGATCAGCGCGGCCGAGCCCTGGACCTGGACACGCTGCGGCGGGAGCTGCGCGCCGCCGAACACGCCGCCCGCGGAGGCCTGACTCCGCTGCTGGCCGAGCGCCTGGTCGAGCTCGCCCCGGGGGACACCGTTCCCGTCGCCTTCTGGCTGCGCGCGGACAGCGGGCCCGCGGACCCGGGACGCGCCGTGCGCATCGCCGCCCGCGCCGCGGCCCACTCGGGCGCCGAACCCGGACCGGCGGTGCGCGCCGCCCGGCGGCAGGTGCAAGCCGACCTGGCCGAGCTCCACGCCGCGGTCCGCGGCGACTTCGAAGCCGCCGTGCGCGCCGCGGGCCTGGAACCCGAGTCCGTGCCGCCCGAGTTCCCCTTCACCATCGTGCGCGCCGACGCGGCGCGTGTGCGCGCCCTGGCCTCCCGGGGCGACGTGGACGCGGCCTATCTGCTCTCGGACATCTGGGCCGAAGAAGGCGACTTCGCCCAAGGAACCCTGCGTACCCCGGTGGCCTGGAACCTGGGCGCCAAGGCCGACGACTCCGTGCGTGTGCTCGTCAACGACACCGCCCAGGTCCAGATCGGCAACCCCTGGTTGCCGCCGATCATCGCCCTCAATTCCATGGCCGCGGGCAGCCACGCCACCGGGGTGGCCGGCAATATCGCCAATCGCCATCCCCAGTACCGCGCCGCCGCCGCCGACCTGCCCGTGCTCTACAGCGCGGGGGGCACGGGCGACGTGACCGCTCCGCAAATTTGGTCCGACGCGATTCGTCTCGGGATCGATGTCGGCAACGCATCCTGGTGGAACTTCCAAAAGGGAAGCATCCAATTCCTCGATCGTTTCTTCGACTACATCATCCGCGAGTACAGCGTGATGCTGTTCAAGTCGAACGGCAACCAAGGGGGCACGTCCACGCCGTACGCCACCACGCCGGGCAACGGCTACAACATGATCTCGGTCGGTGCCTACAGCGACCAGAACACGGTGGCTTGGCACGATGACCAGATGACGAGTTCTTCGTCCTGGTGGAACCCGATCGAAGGGCACCACAAGCCCGAAGTGGCCAGTCCGGGCACCTGCGTCACCACCACGGGATTGGGTGGTTCCGGCCTGACTTCGTGCTTCGACGGCACCTCCTCGGCCAGTCCGCTGGTGGCCGGCTTGGGTGCGGTGCTGCTGTCGGCGGACAACCGATTGCTCGGGGAAATGACGACGCTCAAGGCGGCCCTGATGGCTTCCGCGTGGCACAACGTCGAAGGCGCGCCTTTGCTCAGCGACCGCGACGGCACGGGTTCGGTGCACGCGGCGGCGGCCCACCGGCTCGTCACCGCCGGACAGTGGTGGCACGAGGAAGTGCGCCGGCAGGACTTCCCGGGCGGTGTGCTCGACGTTCCCTTCGAAGCCTACGCGGGCATCGAAGTGCGCGTCGTTGCTCTCTGGCAGTCGCGCGCGAACGCCTCCTTCACCCAGGCCCTTTTGGAGATGGATCTCGACCTGGTGATCCTCGACCCCATGGGCGTGCCGGTCGCCTCCTCGGCGCTGCCGAACGATGCCTTCGAGATCGCCGGATTCTTGCCGGCCGTCAGCGGCACCTACACGGCGCGCCTTACCGCCCAGCGCTTCGACGGGGAGAGCGAGCCGTTGTCCGTGGCCTGGTCCCATCGCAACGACTCCGGCCATGCCGAGGTCGACTACGCGACCGGCGGTCCGGCGATCGCCGTGGGCAGTCGCCCGATCTTCCGCCTGCGCGACCTGTACACCGGAGCGGGCAAGACCTACCAGGCGATCGCTTCGCTGGGCGCCGGGCCCGGACTCGTGTTGCCCGGGGGCTTCGCCCACCCGATCGGGCTCGACGACTTCGGGCAGTACAGCCTGACCCTGCCGGGCTTCAACGGCATGCTGCCCGCCAGCGGCTCGACCCGCGTGTCGCTCCTGATCCCGCCCGATCCGAACCTGGCCGGCCAGCCCCTGTGGGTCGGCATGGCGGTCTTCGGGTTTTCGAGCGTGGAGACGGTTTCGCAGGTGAAGAAGTTCGTGATCGCGCCCTGACGGGAGCGGTGGCCCCGCGGAGGCACCCCCGCCCGGGGTGTCCCCGGGATTCCCCCCAGGCCCGGGGCCTCCGCGGTCGATCTTGCGCCCATGGGTCGCTTCGAGGAGTGGAGGACCAAGGGGGTGGACCTGCGCCACCTGCTGGTGGTCCTGGTCGGCGTGGCCGTGCTGACCACGGTCGGGCTGCCGGCCTGGTTCGGGCGGCCCGGCCCGACCTTGGACTCGGCCGCGCGCCTGTTGGCCCGGGACCTGCGGGCGGCCCAGAACCTGGCGGTGGTCGAAAACCGCACCCTGCACGTGGTTTTCGCCCCGGACGGGTATCGGGTCGAGGACCCGGCCGGGCCTGCCGTGATCGACCCGCGCACCGGGGGCGCTTTTCGGCGCCGGTGGGCGCGGGACGCGGTCTTTCGGGGAGTCGAGTACCGGGGGGACGAGCTGGGCCCGGAGCCCTTGGGTTTCGACCCCATCGGCTACGCCCTGCGCGGGGCCGCCATTCGCCTGGGGTTCGACGAGAAGGAGCGCCTGGTCGAGGTCAGCCCGCGCCAGGGTCTGGTGACCGTGCGCGGCGGCAAGCGGGTGATCGAGGACGACGGGCGATGACCGCCCCTGGATCGCTCCGGACCGCGGGGGCGCTTGGGTTAGGCTGACCCCCATGTCGCTGCTCCCTGCCTTCCGATCCGCCGCCGCCCTGCTCCTGGTCCTCGCCCTGCCCCTGGCCGCCTGCGGCCGGGCGCACTCCGAACAGGAGCCGACCCCGGCTCCCGAGCCCAAGATCGATCGGCCCGAGGCCGCCGCCGCGCCGGCCCGCCCGCCCGCGGCCCCCCCCACCCGCATCTTCTACATCGGGCACAGCCTCTTCTCGGACGTGCCCGACCTGGTGACGCACCTGGCGGGTGGCTCCAGCCAGGCGCCGCCTTGGAAGGAACAGTTCATCCCGGGCGCGCCCTTGCGCTGGCAGTGGGGCGAGAAGGAGCGCTCCGAGGCTCCCGGCTACCACTCGCCCTTCGAACCCCAGTTCCGTCAGGGCTGGTTCACCGCCCTGCCCGGGGGCCGCTACGACGCCCTGGTCGTGGTCGACAGCGTCCCCCGCGGCGGGCCCGAAACCGAAGCCGAGACGGTCGACTACCTGGCGCGGTTCGCCGGGGTCGCCCGCGAGGCGGTGCCCCAGGCCCGCGTTTTGATCATGGAGCCCTGGCACTGCCTGGACAGCGGCAGCGCGGCCGGTTGCCCCTACGACACCTTCAGCCCCACCCGCAACCTGCCCTGGCGCAAGCGCCTGGACGCGGACGCCCCCATGTGGGAGCGCATCGTCGGCGCCGCGTCCCAGCGCGCGCCCGGCCTGGGCCCGATCGAGCTGATTCCCGCCGGGCGGGCCCTGGGTCTGCTCACCGATGCCATCGAGCGCGGCGAAGTGCCCGGCCTCTCCGGCATCCGCGACCTCTTCGAGGACGACATCCACCTGGACAACCGCGGCCGCTACTTCGTCGCCCTAATCGTGCACGGCGCGCTCTACGGCAACATCGCCGCCGGGCGGCCGGTGGACGCCCGCAATCGCTGGGGCGCGCCCTACTTCGCCGGGGAAGGCCGCCGGCTGACCCCCGAGATGCGGACCGCGTTTGAGCGCGTCGCCGCGGCGGCACTCGGGCTCTAACAAGCCGGCGGGCGATTCAGTTCCCCGCGAGTCCTGCCGAAGGGGGGAAAAGAAAAGGGAGTCGCCCCCGGGGCAGGGGGACGACTCCTCATGGAGATTGCACCGGTCTGGGGAGACCGGCACGGCCAGGGCGGGAAACCCGCCCGGCGGCCCGGGTCGCGCGAGGCAAAGCGCTTCACGGGCACCCCGACTGGGGGAGCCGGGGTTTTGGCCTTGGGGGAAGGCCAGTCAAGTCGCCTGGGGGAGGCGCCTCGACGACTCCAAGGATAACTCGTCTTCCGAGAAAGGCAACGGCCCGCGCGCGGCTCTCCGGGGGACTCGCCGTCCGCCGCTCGCCGCTCGGCAACCGAGCCGCCGGCGTCAGGAGGTCGGCGCGGGGGCCGGCCCGAGCTGGGTCCGCCAGGCTGTCAGGCCTCCCTTGAGGGAGCGGATTTCGGTGAAGCCGTGGCCGACGAAGTAGGCCGCCACGTCGAGGCTGCGGTCGCCGTTCTGGCAGGCGAAGACGATCCGGGTGTCCTTGGGCAGCTCCAGGTACGCCTGGGAGCGGCTGTAATCGAGGGGTTCGGCCTCCGGGAAGGGCTCCCCACGGGCCTCGTTGGGCTCGCGCACGTCGATCAGCCGGATCGGCTCGCCCGCCGCCAACCAACCGGAAACCTGGCCCGGCTCGACCTGCATCTTCTCGTCGAGCTCCTTGGCCGTCAGCAGGTAGCGGATGACCTCCTGGACATCGAGGATGTTGTGGTCCTTGCAGACCTGGGCGAGGGTGTCCGTGGGCTGGAAGGCGCAGGAGGAGCAGCCGCCCACATGGTAACGCTGGAACAGGGCGCGCTGGGCGGAGGGGACGGCCTGGAGGATGGCCTCCATGGTCATTTCCGGGGTGATCGTGGCTTGGCTCATGGGATTCGGGTCGGGGAGGACGCTGCGAACGGTTGATTCTAGCCCACCGGGCGAGTGACCCCAGGGGGGGGCAGCCGTACCCTACGCGCCCAGGATCCCCGACAGGGGCAGACAAACGAACACCGACATGAGCCAGCATCCCATCACCCCCCGCGGGCAGGACTACGCCCAGTGGTACCAGGACGTCATCGCCCAGGCCGAACTCGCCGAGCCGGCCGAGGTGGTCAAGGGCTGCATGGTCGTGCGGCCCCACGGCTGGGCGATCTGGGAGAAGATGCAGGCCGACCTCGATCGGCGCTTCAAGGAAACCGGCCACCAAAACGCCGCGTTTCCGATGCTCATCCCCCAGAGTTTCATCGCGCGGGAAGCGCAGCACGTGGAGGGATTTTCGCCCGAGCTGGCGGTGGTGACCCACGCCGGCGGCAAGGAACTCGAAGAGCCCTACGTGATCCGGCCGACGTCGGAAACGATCATCGGGCACTTTTTCGCCAAGTGGATCCAATCCCACCGCGACCTGCCGCTGCTGATCAATCAGTGGGCGAACGTCATGCGCTGGGAGCTGCGCACGCGCATGTTCCTGCGCACGGGCGAGTTTTGGTGGCAAGAGGGGCATACGGCCCACGCGACCCACGGGGAAGCGCTGGAAGAAGTCGTGCGCATGCTCGACGTGTACCGCGACTTCGCCCACGAGAAGATGGCCATGCCGGTGGTGCGCGGCATCAAGACCGCCAACGAACGCTTCGCCGGAGCGCTGGAGACGCGCACGATCGAGGCGTTGATGCAGGACGGCAAGGCGCTGCAAGCGGGCACCAGCCACGACCTGGGCCAAAACTTCGGCAAGGCCTTCGATGTGATGTTCCAGAACGATCGCGGCGAGCGCGAGTACGTCTGGCAGACCTCCTGGGGCGTGTCCACGCGCCTGATCGGGGCGCTGATCATGACCCACTCGGACGACGATGGTCTGGTGTTGCCGCCGCAGCTCGCGCCGATCCACGTGGCGATCGTGCCGATTTGGCGCAGCGACGAGGAGCGCGCGCAGGTGCTCGAATGCGCGCAACGCGTGGCCGGTCTGCTGCGCGAGGACGGTCTGTCGGTGAAACTCGACGACCGCGACGGGATCAAACCCGGGGCCAAGTACTACGAGTGGGAGCGCAAGGGTGTGCCCCTGCGGCTCGAGATCGGGCCGCGGGACGTGGCCGCGGGCACGTGCCTGGCGAAGCTGCGCCTGGCCGAGCTCGACGAACGCGGCAAACCCGTCAAGGAAACCCTGCCGCTCGACGACATCGGACCGGCGGTCGGCCGGCTGCTGGACGGTTTCCAGGCGCTCCTCTTCGAGCGGGCTCGGCGGCGGCTGGAAGAGAGCCTGCTCGTGGTCGATAGCTGGGTCGACTTCGAGGCCGCCTTCGCGGGCAGCGGCTCGCGCTTCGTGCTCGCCCATTGGGACGGCACGACCGAAACGGAGCTGGCCATCAAGGAAGCCACCAAGGCCACCATTCGCTGCCTTCCGTACGCTGGAGACCTGCCGGGCGACCCGCAGGACGGGCCGGGTGCTTGCGTGAAGACGGGCCGGCCCAGCGCGGGCCGTGTGCTCTTCGCCAAGAATTACTGATCCTGCACGGCGTTTCCCCCACGGCGCGCCAACGTGGGACACAATTGCGGTTGTGACCCTGTCCGCCCGCAGCCGACGTCTTTTGGCCTGGTCCGGAGTGCTGCTTTGTTTGGCCGGCGGAGTCGCGGGCTGGCTGCGCCTGCGCCCGGACGATGCCCCGGACCCCACCCTGGCGCCGGGGCCGGACGCGCGTTTTGCACCCGTGCTGGTCTCGGCCGAGTTTTTCCCTCCCCAGGTGCGGCCGGGGGACGAACTGAGCTACCTCCTGCGTTGGCGCAACGACGGCACCGCGCCCGCTGAAGGCAAGTTCGAGATTTTCGTGCACTTCGAGCCGGAGCACAGCGCCGGCCTGTGCCGTCACTTGGTTTTCCAGGACGACCA
>JBJHAV010000201.1:0-7229 GCA_050480685.1 Planctomycetaceae bacterium
CTCCAGGCGCTGAACCCGCGCCAGGTGTGGGGCGAGAAGCGCGTGCGGGCCGGGTCCCAGGCTTCCTGCTCGCCCCGAAGTTGGAGCACGAACTCCACCTCCCGGCCGAGCCAGCGGGCGGGATGGGCGCGCAACTCTTCGAGGGTCACCGGGACGGCCTCCGGCGGGCCAGGGGTCGGTCCGCCGGCGGCCAGCAGCAGACTCAGCGCAAACAGGGCAGCGAGCCCCCGGGCGATCGTCCTCCTCACTCCGGTTCCATCGGACGGCTCTCCCGGGGCCTGTAGGCCAAAGACGGGCGGTCCCGGGGGTGGTGTGTGGGCGGACGCCGGCGAAATGGAGCGCGCACCGGCCGCGCGCTCACTCGCCCAAAAACCAGATCGACGTGGTGCCGTAGATCCGCTCGCGGGCCGTGACCCCCTCGGGGAACTCCCGCTCGGAAAGGGCGAACCTGGGAGCGTGCAGCACCGCGACGCCGTCCGGGGCCATGTGTTCCGCCAGGAGCGTGCCCAGGGCGCCAAAGACCGCCGTTCGGCCCGGGGCCTGGGCCAAAAACGGATACGGCGGATCCAAAAAGGCGATGTCGAAGCTCTCCCCGCCCCAATGGCGCGGATCCAAGGCATCCCCCCGCAGGGCCCGAAGGCGCTCTTTCAGCCCCAGGGCCTCGCGGTTGCGCAGCAGCGCCTCGTAGGCCCGCCGGTCGCGCTCCAAGGCGATCACCTCGGCCGCCCCGCGGCTGAGCATCTCGATCCCCAAACTGCCTGTGCCCGCAAAGAGGTCCAGCACCCGGGCCCCATCGATCCAGGGCGCCAGGGACGCAGCAACCGCCTCGCGCACCCGATCGAGCATGGGCCGGGTGCCCTGGCCGGCGGGCGCTTCCAGCCTGCGTCCGCCGAGTTCGCCGCCGATCACGCGCATGGCGCAAGAGCCTACTGCCGCGCGGGCCGCCGAGGGGCCTATCCTGGCGAGCCCCGCATCCCGCCCTGCCCTTGCCGAGACACCCCGTGCCTATCTCTCTTCTGCGGACGATGGTGGCCTTTGTGGCCGTGGTTCTGGCCGCCTGCAACCCATCGGCGTCGACGCGTACCCCCGCCGCGGCGAAGGTCGAAGCCGCGCCCATGCCAGAGGTCGAAGCCGCGCCCGCCGCGGAGCCCGCAACCGCACCCGTCGCGACCCCCTCCCCAAAGCCCGAAACGCCGCCCCGGAAAACCGCGGCTCCGGCGATCCACGGGCCCACGACCACCCCCCGTCCGCACAAACACGGCTCCTCAAACCCGAATGTCGCGCTCCAGGAGTCCCTGCGCGAGTCGATCCACCTCGCCTGGTTCGACGTGCTCGCCTCCTGCGAGGCTCTCGGCATCGACCCCGCGGATCCGCCCGCCCTGGCTTTCGTTACCCGCGAGGAGTTGGCCGAGATCCTCATGGCCGAGAACCAGCCCACCTTGGAGCGACTGCTCGGCAACCGCCTTCGCGCCCGTACGCAAGCCCGCCAATTCGGGCGGGCGATGTCTCAAGTGGTGCTTGCCAAGCTCGACAATGCGCAAGGACGCATCGTGGTGCAAGTCGAGAATCTCCTGCGCAGCTCCTGGACCACCGGACGGAGCGACTTGCTGGCTCCGGAATCGTTGCGCGCGCTGCTGCTGCACGAATTGGCACACGTGGCGGACAACCGTGCGGTGAACTTCCTGGAAGTTCTTGGGAGACTGGAGAGCGCGGAGGTCCTGGAGGTGTTCGACGCCCTGGTGGAAGGCCACGCCCAGTACGTCACTCGCCGCGAAGCGGCGCGCCGCAACTGGCAGTTGGGCTTCGAAAGCTACACGGCTGCGATCACCTCCCCTCCGGCGGCCTTGGATCAGGTGCCGGCCCTCGAGCAAGCCTTTGTGGAGCTGCATCTGGCAAACATGTCGGCACGCTACAACGGTGGGGAACGGTTCTTCGAAGCGCTCTATGAGCGATATGGCTCGGAGGCGCGTGAAATCGCCTTCCGCCGGATGCCCGCCGACATGGCCGAGGTGCTCGAGCCGGGTTGGTACCTGGATCCCGAAACGCGGCCGAAGTTGATCTACGACCTGGCTGCGGGCTTGGAGACATTGGCGGAACGCATCCAGGCAAAACGCTGGGTGCAGCGGTCCGGATCCATCAACACCGCCTTGCTGCGCAGTCTCGGGGAGTTGTTGCCCGAGGCGGATCGCTCCCAGTTTTTGCGCGCCGCGCGCCACAACAGCATGCTGGCGGTTTCCGATCCTAGAAATCCCGGCATGCAGGTGGGCTTGGGCCTCTACCTCGCCGATTCCGAAGCCGACGCGGAGGCGCTCTTGCTTTCGCTGGAGAAAATCAGCCGTGAGCGCGATCGGCGTTTCGAAACAGATTTGGAAGGGCTTCGCCTCGCCAAGGCCGACTACACGACCAAGGAAGAAGACGGTTGGCGCGAAATCTTCGTCTCCAAGATCTTGGTCCTCGAAGACGAATCGGAAGTCCCGGTGCTGCTCTGGTTCGGGCGCAAGGGCCGTCTGGTGGGCGAGGGAATGGACGTGGCGCATGTGCTCGGACCGAGCCACCTGCGCACCTGGACCGTCGCCGCCGCAGAGGCAGCCATCGCCACGGGTGAAGAAGACCCCCCCGCCGACCAGGATGGATGATGCGGGCGCGAAGCCCACGGCTTCCCCCTCCCCACAAACCACACCATGCAGAACCATTCCCAATCGCACGCCCAGGCCGGAGGCTCGCGCGCGCCCGGCGAGGCGCCCCGGTTGCACGTCAACGTGGACCATGTGGCGACCGTGCGCCAGGCGCGGCGGGCGGAGCAGCCCGATCCGGTGGCCTGGGCCCTGCTCGCGGAAGCCGCGGGCGCCCAGGGCATCACGGTGCACCTGCGCAAGGACCGCCGGCACATCCAGGACCACGACGTGCTCAGGCTGCGCCAGGCGATCGGCACGCTGCTCAACCTGGAACTGTCCTTGGATCCGGAGATCGTCGCCCTGGCCCTGAATTCGGGCGCGGACGCCTTTTGCGTGGTGCCCGAGAACCGCCAGGAGATCACCACCGAGGGCGGGCTCGATGTCGTTTCGGAACGCGCGCGCCTGTCGGCCCTGATCCCGCGCCTGGCGGCGGCCGGCGGCCTGGTAAGCCTCTTCGTGGATCCGGAGCCCGACCAACTGCGCGCGGCGGCCGACCTGGGCGCCCCCTTCGTGGAACTGCACACGGGCACCTACGCCAACGCCGCGGGCGAGGTGAAGCAGCGCGAACTGGAGCGCCTGGTGGAGGCCGCGGCCTTGGGGCTCGAGTTGGGCCTGCGGGTCAACGCGGGCCACGGGCTGGACTACGTCAACGTCGCTCCGGTGGCCGCCATCGCTCAGCTCGAAGAGCTCAACATCGGCCATGCGATCGTGGCCCGGGCCATGCTGGTGGGCGCCTACCAGGCGGTGGCGGAGATGCGCGCCGCCCTGGCCCCGGGCGCCTGAGGCGGGAGAATTCCGCCCGGCCCGGGGCGCGACCGCAGCGCCATTTTGGCAGCCGCGCCGTGGGATCGGGCCGGCGCACAGCTGCCAATTTGGCGCAGCCTTTGCCACGCAATGGCCTCCTAGGGCCCGGGAAGGCTGATTTTGAGGCGGCACGGGGGTTGCACCAGTGGGGCAGGCCCGGGAGGGGCCTTCCCATGCAAGAACAACTGCCGCCCACCACCAAGTCCGCTGCCGTCCTGCAAGCCGCCCAGGCCCAGGCCACGGCGGCCGGCAACCCGGAACTGCACCCGCTGCACCTGGCTTCTGCGCTCCTGGCCGAGGCGGAGGGTGTCACCGGCGCCCTGCTGGAGAAGCTGGACGTGGACACCCAGGTGCTCGCCGCCGAGTTGGAACGCGCCCGCGCCAAGCTGCCCAAGGTCCAGGGCGGCCAGCTCGGTCCCGCGCGCGCCTTCGTCGAGGTGATGACCGAAGCAATGGCCGCGGCCAAGCGCCTGGGCGATAGCTTCCTGTCCACCGAACACCTCCTCTTGGCCCTGGCGCAAAAGGGCGGCCCGGAGGTCCAGGGGCTGTTCGCTGCCCGGCGCCTGACCGCGGAGCGTTTGTCGGCCGCCCTGAGCGAGGTGCGCGGCGACCGCAAGGTGACCTCGCCCGATCCGGAGGCGACCTTCGAAGCCCTTGCGAAGTACGCGCGCGATCTGACCGAAGACGCCAAGAAGGGCAAACTCGATCCGGTCATCGGCCGCGACGTGGAAATCCGGCGTGTGATGCAGGTGCTCTCGCGCCGCCGCAAGAACAACCCGGTGCTGATCGGCGACCCCGGTGTCGGAAAGACCGCGATCGTCGAAGGTCTGGCGAACCGCATCGTGGCGGGTGACGTGCCCGAGGGCATCAAGGGCAAACGCGTGATGGCCCTGGACATGGGTGCGCTGCTGGCGGGCGCCAAGTACCGCGGTGAGTTCGAGGAACGCCTGAAGGCCGTGCTCGAAGAAATCGCGGCGGCCGAGGGCGACATCATCCTGTTCATCGACGAGCTGCACACCCTGGTGGGCGCGGGCGGCGCGGAAGGCGCCATCGATGCCGCCAACATGCTCAAGCCCGCCCTGGCGCGCGGTGATCTGCACTGCATCGGCGCCACGACGATTGACGAGTACCGCAAATACATCGAGAAGGACAAAGCGCTCGAACGGCGCTTCTTGCCGGTGCAGGTGGACGAACCGAGCGTCGAAGACACCGTTGCGATTCTGCGCGGCTTGAAGGAGCGCTACGAGGTGCACTACGGCGTGCGCATCCTGGACGAAGCGCTGGTGCACGCGGCCCGTTTGGCCGATCGGCACATCACCGCCCGCTTCTTGCCCGACAAGGCCATCGACTGCGTGGACGAAGCCGCGGCGCAGTTGCGGCTTTCCATCGACTCGCTGCCGCCGGAACTCGACAGCCTGGAGCGCCGCAAGCGCCAACTGGAAATCGAACGCACGGCCCTCGAAAAGGAGAAGTCCGCGGGCAACGAGCGCCGGCTGGGGGACATCGCCGCCGAGCTCGCCGAGTTGCAGGAGGAGATCAGCGGCCTGCGCGCCCGCTGGGACACGGAAAAACAGCTCATCACCTCCCTGCGCGCCGGCAAGGCCCTGATCGAAAGTCTGCGCACCGAAGCCGAGCGCAAGGAACGCGAGGGCGATTACGAACGCGTGGGCAAGATCCGCTACGACGAGCTGCCGCGCGCCCAGAAGGACCTGGAAGCCAACGAAACCCGGCTGCGCGAGATCCAGCGCGAGGGAGCCCTCTTGCCCGAAGAGGTCGACGCCGAAATGATCGCCGGCGTGATCAGCCGCTGGACCGGCATCCCGGCCACGCGGCTGCTTGAGACCGAACGGGAGAAGCTGGTCCACATGGAAGAGCGCCTGGGCGAACGGGTTGTCGGACAACGGCACGCCCTGACCGCCATCAGCGAAGCCGTGCGCCGCGCGCGCGCGGGTTTGCAGGAAACCAGCCGCCCCTTGGGTTCGTTCCTCTTGCTGGGCCCCACCGGGGTCGGCAAAACCGAAACGGCGCGGGCCCTGGCCGGATTCCTGTTCGACGACGAACACGCCATGGTGCGCGTCGACATGAGCGAGTTTTTGGAAAAGCACTCGGTGGCGCGCCTGATCGGGGCGCCTCCGGGTTACGTCGGCTACGAAGAAGGCGGTGTGCTGACCGAAGCGGTGCGCCGCAAGCCGCACTCGGTGCTGCTGCTCGACGAAGTCGAGAAGGCCCACCCGGAGGTCTTCAACGTGCTTTTGCAACTGCTCGACGACGGGCGTTTGACTGACGGCAAGGGCAATCTGGTGGACTTCACCCAGACGATCGTGCTGATGACCAGCAACCTGCGCAACGAAGCGCAGTTGCGCGAGTTCTTCCGGCCCGAGTTCATCAACCGGCTGGATGAAGTCTTGACCTACGACCCGCTGCAACCCGAGCAGTTGGGCGCGATCGTCGAGGTGCAACTGGGCCGCCTGGCCGCGCTCCTGGCGGAACAGGAAATCGCCCTCGAAGTGACCGAACCGGCCAAACGCCGCCTGGCGGAGGAAGGCTACGACCCGGAGTTCGGCGCGCGGCCGCTCAAGCGCGTGATCCAAAAGCGCGTCCAAAACCTGCTTGCAGACGCGATCCTGAAAGGTTCCTTAGGTCGCGGCGACACGGCCGTGGTGCACCTGGACGACACCGGCTTCACGCTAGAAGCGCGGCGCGCCGAGGTGACGGACAAGGGCTGACGCGCGGAGGAATCCCGGGCCCCGGGGGATAAACTCCCGGGGCCATGGGTAGACATCTGGATCGCAACGCGGCCGCAGGCCGCGAGACCGTGCTCGTCACCGGGGCCTCCAGCGGCATCGGGCGGGATTTGGCACGCGCTTTCGCGCGCGACGGGGCTCGCCTCGTGCTGGTAGCGCGGCGGCGCGATCGGCTCGAGGCTCTGGCGAGCGAGCTGACCGGCCGCCACGGCGCCCACCACCGGGTCGAAGCCGTCGACCTGACGGACCCCGAGGCGCGGCGCGAACTCGTGGAACGCTTGGAAGCGCAAGGCTGGTCGCCGGACGTGGCGGTGCTGAACGCCGGCTTCGGTCTGCGCGGGCCCCTGGTGTCACAAGACCCCGAACGGCTCGGCGAAATGATCGAACTCAACGTCACCGGGCTGGTGGACCTGTCGAGACGCTTGGCGCCGGCCATGTGCAACCGTCGCCGGGGCGGGCTTTTGCTGGTCGGCTCCCTGGCCGGTTTCCAGC
Organism: Planctomycetaceae bacterium; assembly: GCA_050480685.1. Classification (GTDB taxonomy): domain Bacteria; phylum Planctomycetota; class UBA1135; order UBA1135; genus JBJHAV01. The sequence continues at coordinate 6,716 of JBJHAV010000201.1, forward strand.
CGATGCCCGGCTTCGCGGTCTACGCGGCCACCAAGGCCTTCGTGCTGTCCTTCTCCGAGGCCTTGACCGAAGAGCTGCGCCCCCACCGGGTGACCGTGACCCTGCTGGCGCCGGGGCCCGTGGAGACCGAATTCTTCGAGGTGGCCGGCCGGCGGCCCCGCACGCCGCCGGGAATGGGCGGCCTCGAGTCGCCCGAGGTGGCCCGCCGGGCCCACCGGGCCTTCCGGCGGGGCCGGGCGCTGGTGCTCCAGCCGGGTTTCGCGGGCTGGGTGGGCACCCTGGCCGTGCGCTGCCTGCCCCGCTGGGCGGTCCGGCGGCTGACTGGGCTGCTGAGCCGCTAGAGCGGCGCTTCACGGGCCTCAGGCCCTCCTCTTCGGGGGAGAAGGGAAGCAGCACAGTGCGGGCCGGAGGCCCGCGAACCGCCAGGCAGCGCCCCCGGAAATCCGGAAGGGGAATAGACTTTGGGAAGTCCTTCCCATGGCCCCCCACCCCTCCCCTCCCCGCCGGCTCGCCC
>JBJHAV010000202.1:0-7153 GCA_050480685.1 Planctomycetaceae bacterium
GGGGCAGGCCGCCCACGTGCAGCCACTTGAGGCGGCTGCCGAGGGATTCCACGTCGCGGTCCAGGGAGTGGCGCACCTCGCGCAGGCGGCGGCGGGTTTCGGCCCGTTCGTCGCGCAGGGCGGCGATTTCGGCCTGCACCTCGGGGGGCAACAAAACCACGCCGCTGCCGCCCGCTTGGGCGACCAGTTCGTCGATGCGCCGGCCCACACGCTCTTCCTCTTGCACCAGGCGCTGCTCCTCGGCGCGGAAGCGTTCTTCGGCGGCGCGGCGCATTTCCTCCACGCGCTCGAAGGGCCGCTGCACACGGGTCCGGCCGCGCAGGCTGATCAGGTCGCTGCCGCCGAGCAAAAGGTCGATGGAGTTGAGCAGGAGCGCGCCGTTGTCGGCGGTTGGGGAGAAGAGGGATTGGCCGCCCATGTCGAAGCGCTGGGCCCAGGTGCGGTCGGCGAGCACGTCCACATCGGCCACCAGCAGCACCTGGATTGGTCCCCGGGAGCGGTCCAGATGGCCGCTCGCGGCCTCTCCGCCGAGCCCGCCCGGGAAGGCGCTTTGGACCTCGCCCGAAACACGCGCGGCCAAGGTCTGTTGGGCATCGCCCGAGACAAAATCGGCCAGCAGCGCGGCCGGGTCGGGCCCGAAGCGCAACTTGTCCACGCCGATGGTGGAGGAGCGCGGCGACGTTTGCAGCAAGGGGGTGAATTCGGTGCCCGCGCCGGGCACGGGTTCGAGCACTCCCGCGTACCACATCACGACGCGGCCCAAGTCCCGGGTGATGACCTCCTGGGCATTCATGGCGTCCTTGCCGAGCACCAGGCGTGGCAGGTAGCGGCCGACCTCGACGCGCCCGCCGCGGCCCTGGAACTGGACCTGCTGGGCGTACTCGGCGTCCGCGGCCACGCGGTTTTTCTCCATGCGCACACCCCAGGCCTCGAAGAGCGGGTCGAGGTTCGAGGAACGGTCCGCGAAGAGCCCGCCGAAGTTGTCGCCCGGGTCCGGGGGAGGTTCGTCGTGTTGGCACCAGGGATCCACGAAGGCCAGCAGGCGTCCGCCGCGCAGCACGAACTGGTCGATGGCGTAGAGCGCCGCGTCGGGCAGCTCCTTGGGATGCACCACCAACAAAACCTCCAGGTCGTCGGGCACACGTTCCAGCTCGCCGGCTTCGAAGTGCACCAGCTCGAAGTTGTCGCGCAGGGTTTGCAGCGCGATCCAGGTGCGCGGCGCTTCGTTGGTGCGCCGGAAGGGGTTTTCCGGTGTTTTGTCCTCCAGGGCGAGACCCGCCAGGAGTCCGATGCGAGGCTTGGCCGGACGCGCGAGACTCTGCACCAGGCGGCTGAGCTCGTATTCCAGGAACGGCGCTTCGTCCGGGTGCAGGAAGGGCAGGGCGAGCACGTCGCCGCCCGGGCCGCGGCCGACCAGGCCCAGGTAGATCAGGCTGTCCCGACGCGGTCCCGGAAGGCCGCGCACACCCGCGGCGACCGCTTCGTCCTCGGCTTCGCTGAAGGGCACCGGATCACGCACCACGAGCCGCAGCCGATCACCGGCGGCGCGCACGTACTCGCCCAGCATTTCCTCCACCCGCCGCGCGTGGTCGGCCAAGGGCGGATAGTCGCTCAGGGCCCGGCGTGAGGCGTACAGCTCCAAGGTCACGCGCTCTTCCATGTTGCCGAGCAGCGTGCGTGTGCCCGGGGAGAGCGTGAAGCGTTTGTCGTCGGTCAGGTCGAGGCGCGCGCCGCCCAGGAGCGTCGCCGCCAGCACGTTGATGGCGACCAGCAAGACCAGCGAGGCCGCGATGGCGGCGAGGGTGATTTGTCCGCGTCCCATGGATTCGATTGCCAAAGGGTTTCAGGAGGCCTTGCGCAGTTCGACCACGGCCGCGCCCGCGAAGAGGAAGCTGCCGATCACCGTCAGGAAAAACACGACGCCGCGGGCTTCGACCACACCGCGGGTGAGTGTTTCGTAGTGGGTCAGGAAACTCATGGAGCGCACGGCTTCGAGCAACGCCGCGGGCGCCCAGGAAGAGAAGAAGTCGAGCACCGTGGGGAAACCCGCGACCACGAGCAGGAAGCAGGCCAGCACCGAAAGCACGAAGGCGATCACCTGGTTTTTGGTGGCGGCCGAGAGGCAGGCGCCGATGGCCAGGTAGCCCCCGGCCATCAGCAGGCTGCCGAGGTAACTCGCCAGGATCACCCCGTGGTCCGGTTCGCCGAGCCAAGCTACGGTGATCCAGTAGGGCAGGGTCAGCGCCAGGGCCAGGCCGGCGAAGGTCCAGGCGGCGAAGAACTTGCCGAGCACGGCCTGAGCCGTGGAGAGGGGCAGGGTCAAGAGCAGCTCGATCGTGCCCTGGCGACGTTCTTCGGCCCAAAGGCGCATGGCGATCGCCGGCAAGAGGAACAGGTAGAGCCAGGGGTGCCAGGTGAAGAAGGGCTCCAAATCCGCGTTGCCGCGCTCGAAGAATCCCGACTGGTGGAAGGTCAGGATGCCGCAGAGCAAGAGGAACACCACCAGCAGCACGTAGGCCACCGGGGTCGCGAAGTAGCCGGCCAGTTCGCGGCGATAGACGGCGAGGATTCCGCGCATGGGTCAGTTTTTCCTGGTAGCGGAGGTCAGGTTGCGGAAGACGTCTTCGAGTCTGCCGCGCTCGACGGAGATCTCTTCGAGGGCGAGCCCCGCTTCGCGCGCGCGGCCGAGCACTTCGGCGGCCACCCGCGGCGCGCCGGCGCCGAGCACCGCGAAACCCGCGCGGCCTCCCGGGTCGTCTTCGCCGTTTGTGCCCTTTGCGGCCGCGGCGGTGCCCAGCGGGTCGAACTCCTCGGATGCGAGGGTTTCGACGCGCTCCACACCCTCGATGCCCGTCAGGAGTTTGCGCAAGGCAGCGGCCTGTGAGCGCGGCAGCACCAGGCGCAGGGCGCCGAAGTGCGGGGAACGGCGCGCCAACTCCGCCGGCGTGCCCTCGAAGCGTTTGGCTCCCGCGGAGATCAGCACCACGCGTGTGCACACCGCTTCGACCTCCTCCAGGATGTGCGTCGAGAGCACGATGGCTTTTTCGCCCGAGAGTTCGCGGATCAGGGCGCGCACTTCGTGTTTCTGATTGGGATCCAAGCCGTCGGTGGGTTCGTCGAGCACGAGCACCTCCGGATCGTGAAGGATCGCCAGGGCCAGGCCGACGCGGCGCTTGAAACCCTTCGAGAGGGTTTCCACGCGCTGGTGCAGCACGGAGCCCAAGGACACCCGCTCAATCACCTCCGCCGTGCGTTCGCGCCGCTTCGCGCCGGCCAGCCCGCGTGCATCCGCCGCGAAGGCCAAGAGCTGCGCCGGTGTCATGTCGGGATAGAGCGGTGCGCCCTCGGGCAAGTAGCCCAGGCGGCGGCGGGTCTCCATCGGCGCGCTCGCCACGTCGTGGCCGGCGATGCGCGCGCGGCCCGAGGTGATCGGCAGGAAACCGGCCACCATCTTCATGCTGGTGGACTTGCCGGCGCCGTTGGGGCCGAGGAACCCCAGCACCTCGCCGCGGCGAACGGCGAAGGAGAGGTCATCGACCGCCGTGAAGGCGCCGAAACGTTTCGTCAAACGCTCGAGTTCGATCAGGGCCGCCATGGACACGGGCCTCCGGGGCACGCGGGGGGGGAAGGGATCGGGCGAAGGCGAGCCGGGCGCGAACGGCAAGGGGCCGGCGCGCGCCGGGCCGGGCAGAGGAGGGTGCGGTACCTGTGGGCTTCCGCCGCCGCGCCCTACGTGCGCACGCGCGAAGCGTTGGAAACCGCAGGTCCCCGCACAGGTTGGCCGCTCGGGCCCTCGGGATCAACCCGTGCGCGCTCAGGCGGAGGGTGGGGGCGATCCGCCCGAGGTCACCCCGGCGGCCTGGCGCCAGTGCTCCAGCACCCCCGCGGCCAGGGCCTCCCAGCGGAAGCGCTCCAGGGCCGTGCGCTGCCCCGCCTCGGCCAGGGCGGCGGCCTGCTCGGGCCGCTCGAGCAACTGCACCACGGCCTGGGCGAAGGCCGCCGGCTGGCGCGCGAGCAATAGCTCGCGGCCGTGTTCCAGGCCCAGGCCCTCCGCCCCGATCGGCGTCGAAACCACCGGGCAGCGCATGCCGAAGGCCTCGGGGATCTTGAGGCGCGTGCCGCCGCCGATGCGCAGGGGCACCGCCATCAGGGACGCGCTTTCCAGGTAGGGCCGAACGTCCGGCACGCCGCCGACGACTTCGACCCCCGGGCCGGCGAGGGCCAGCACCTCGGGCGCGGGATCGCGCCCGACGATCGCAAAGGTGGCCTCGGGCCGGCGCAGGCGCACACGCGGCAAAATCTCGCGCACGAAGTGCTGCACGGCATCCACGTTCGGCCCGTAGGACATGCTGCCCACGAAGACGATGCGATCGTGCGCGCGCGGGGGCGCGTCCGGCCGCGGGCGGAAGTGGTTGTCGTCGAAGCCGCTCGGCACCACGGCCACGTCCAGATCGGGATACCGATCGAGCAGGATGCGCCGATCCCCGTCGCTGCACACCAGGTGGTGGCGGAAGCGGCGCGCCGCATCCCGTTCGAGCTGGCGCAGCTTCCACATGTCGAAGTGCCGCGTGGGACCCTGGTGGACCGTCAGGAGGTCGTAGAGGATCGTGTCGATCTTGTGGTGGTGTTGAACCACGGGCACGCCGGTGCCCGGCGGCAGGGTGCGCGCCAACAGCAACTCATCCAGGTGGATCGCGTCGTAGCCCCCCGATGGCGCAGCCAAGGCTTCTTCGATCGCCTTGCGCAGGGCCTGGGAGTGGAACCAACGTTCGATCTTGGCGCGCGACCAGCGCATGACCGTGCCGGGTCGGGTGCGCTCGAAAATGCGCACGTTTTCCACCAGCGGTGCGAGGGCGGCGAGCGCCTCGGGCGGCGTGTCCGGTTCGCGCACCAGGAACAGATCGATGGACGCCATGCGTCCGAGGGCCCGCAAGAGATGGAAGGTGCGGATCTTGCCGCCTCCGTCCAGGGGCCACGGCACAAAGGGACAAACGAAGAGGACCCGCACGGGTTGTTTCCGGCTAGGCCGGCCTCCCGAGTCCCTCGTCGAGGGCTCCCAAGCTTTTCGGGTCGTGCACGTTGTGGTGCACGAGCCGGAAGCGGCCGCTTTCGAAGCGCAGCAAACTCACCCGCCCGGGCTCCAGCACCAGGGCCTTCTCGCCCGCTTCGCCCAGGCCCAGCAGGCGGGCCACCGTGCGACGCGAGAGCGACCAGGGCGCGATCAACACCCGCGCGGCGCCCGATTGTCTCGGCGTTTGCTCGCTGCGGCCCATCTTCCGGTCGACCATCGTCCGGTCGCTTTCGGCCCCGCCGGCACCTCGCCCGAGGGCGGTGCCCGCGGCGGCGGAGAGTTCCCCCGAAGCTGGGACGGCCCGGATCTCGGTAGGGTTCCCAGCCGCGGCGGCGGCCGCTGCCAGGCGCTCCGCGAAGGCCCGAGAGGGGGCATCGGAGGCGCAGAGCACCACCCCGGGGCCGAGGCGCGCCAAATCCGCGGCCAGGGCGGCCTCGCGCCCGTCCCCGGCCGCCGCGGGCTCGCCGCCCGCCGGGGGACTAGGCCGAGCACCGGGGTCCGGGGCCGGGCGGTCGGAGGGCACTCGCACGACCCACAGGTCGAAGGTGGCGCCCGGGGGCGGGAAGGAAGTCGCAACCACGGCTCTAGAGGCTACCAGGCGCAGGGCCGGGGGGCGCTCCTGGGGCTTGTCCGGGGTCGCGCGGGGGCCGCGTCTGGACAGCGGGGGGGCCGAGGGCGATCCTCTGTCCCGCCGCCCGGCGCCGCCGGCCGGTTTCCTTCCCACGTTCCTCCCCCCGATCCGCTCTCCGATCCGCCCCCCCTCCTCCCGATGCCCAAGATCACCTACGCCCACACCGGTCAGTCCTTCGAAGTGCCCGCCGGAACCTCCTACCTGGAGTTTTGCCAAGGGACCCGCGTGCCCCAGGACTTCGGGTGCACGGTGGGGAGCTGCGGCACCTGCCGGGTCGAGGTGGTCAGCGGGGCGGAGAGCCTCGACCCGATCACGGACGAAGAGCGCGAGACCGTGGAGATGTGCACCGACCAGGAGGGGGTGCGCCTGGGTTGCCAACTGGTGATCCGCGGCGACCTGACCCTGCGTCCGGCCGAGTGAGTTTCGCGGGGCGAGCCGCCCCGCCGCAACCTTCCGAAGGAGTCCGATCCGCCATGCGAGTGGGAGTGCTTTTGTCTGGATGCGGTGTCTTCGACGGCGCCGAGATCCACGAGTCGGTCTTCACGCTGCTGGCCCTCGACCGGGCCGGGGCCGAGGCGATCTGCATGGCCCCGGACGTGGAGCAGATGCACGTCATCGACCACCAGCGCGGGGAGGCCACCGACGAACGCCGCAACGTGCGCACCGAATCGGCGCGCATCGCCCGCGGGCCCGTGCGCGACGTGGCCGAGGTGCGCGCCGACGAGCTCGACGCGCTTTTGCTTCCGGGTGGCTTCGGCGCCGCGAAGAACCTTTCCGACTTTGCCGTCAAGGGCGCCGAAGCCCGCGCGCTGCCGGCGGTCGCCGATTTGCTCGGCGCGATGCTCGACGCGGGCAAACCGGTGGGCGTGGCTTGCATCGCACCTGCGGTGCTCGCGGCGGTGCTGCGCGACCGGGGCGAATCCGCCCAATTGACCATCGGCAGCGACGCGGACACGGCCGCGGCCCTGGAAGCCATGGGAGTGGTGCACGTGCCCTGCCGGGTGGAGCAAAGCCACGGGGACCCCGAGCGCCCGATCGTTTCGACGCCCGCCTACATGCTCGCCGGCCGCATCGGCGAAGCGGCGGATTCGATCGAAGGTTGGGTGCGCGCCGTGCTGGCGAAGGTCGTGGGGCGTTGAGCGCACACGCCTCGGTTGTGCCCGCTGCCGCGGATTCCTGACGGACCATGGGGCCCCTCTTCGCCGCGCTCCTGGTGGCCTGGGTCGCCGGGCCCCTGGTGCTCCTCGCGCTGATGCGCGGCGAGTGGCGCCGCGGTGCGCGCATCGATCTGCAACTGGCCCTCGCTTGCCTGCAGGTTTTGGTGTCGGTCTGGATTCTGGCGCTGGGCGCGGTGCTGAGCGTGATCGAACCCTGGCTCGAAAACCAAGCGCCGCCCGAGGCCGGCCCCTTCGCCGAGGGCATCACACGCAGCGCGGCGGTCGGTGCGATCC
>JBJHAV010000203.1:0-7149 GCA_050480685.1 Planctomycetaceae bacterium
CCGGCCACCCGGTCCCCGAGCGGCTCCGCCGCCGCCAGGGCCGCCGCGGCGCCGAAGGAGCGGCCCCACACACCGATCGGGCGCCCGGCCGCCCGTGCGCCCAAAAGATCGACCGCGGCGACCACATCGAGGCTCGCCCCGACGCCCCCGTCGACCCGCTCGCCGCCTGAATCCCCGTGGCCGCGCAGGCTCAGCATCAAGACGCCGACGCCCAGGCCGTCGAGCCAGCCGGCCTCCTCCAGCATCTCGCTTCGCCGCCCACCCCGCCCGTGCAGCAACACCACCACCGGGCGCCCGGGCTTCCCGGCGGAAAACCAGGCGCCTAGTTCGAGCCCATCCGAGGTCCAAAGGTGCAGTTCCTCCAGGCCCAGCCCCGGGGAAACCGGCAGTGCTTCCGCGACCGGCGGGCCGGGCCGGGCGACCAGGCGCTCCCCCGCCGCCCAGCCCACCCCGAGCGCCACCCCGGCGAGGGCCACGCCGCCCAGGCCGAGCCGCACCCCACGTCGACGCCAGCGGCCATGCATCCCCCCACGCTACCCGAACCTTTCCCCGCAACCAGGCCCCCGAACGCCGGTCCTGGGGGCGGCTGGGCGGGGGTGGAGGGTCCGCCGGGCGAGGGGCCCCGCCCGCTCCCCTGACCCCGGCAACGCACCCGGCACGCATGCCCTACCGAAATCGTCCACGAATCCCCGTCGACCGTGGAACCGACGGCGCTAAGGACCCCTATGCCCCCCCATCCGTCCCCAGCGTGCCCCTCGGGGCTGCGGGCCGCCGCCCTCGGGCTGGCCCTGGCCGCCTCCTGGTCCTGCTCTGCGGGAGAACCGCCGCGGCGCCCGGACGTGATCCTGGTCGTGATCGACACCCTGCGGGCGGACCGCATGTCGGCCTACGGGTACGAGCGCCCGACCACGCCGTTCCTCGAGCGGCTCGCCGGCGAAGGGGCCATCTTCCTCGACGTCACGGCCCAAAGCTCCTGGACCCAACCGTCGATGGTGTCGCTCTTCAGCGGGCGTTACCTCACCCAGTACCGGGACGTGCCCGACCCCGAAGTCCCGACCCTGGCCGAGACTTTCCAGCGCGCCGGCTACCGCACCCTGGGTGCCTCGGCCAACATCCTGCTCGACGAGCGTTCCGGCTTCGCCCGCGGCTTCGAGTACTACGACTCTCGTCCCCTGGAGAACGAGTCGAAGAGCGGCGCGTACCGGGCGCGCGACATCGACACCCTGCTCGCCGACACCGAACCCGCCCTGCAGCGTTTCTCAAGGCAGCCCGAGGATGGCACGGAGCGCCCTCCGCTGCTGCTCTACCTGCAACCCTTCGACCCCCACGCGCCCTACATCCCGCGGCCCGAATGGGAACACGTCTTGCCGTCGAACGAGCTGGAAGCCCTGGCTGAACTCGACTGGCAACGTGCCCTGTTCGCGGCCCAGGGCCCGGATGGCCCGCCCGAGGACCCCGAATGGACGCGCCAGTGGGAGTCGATTCGCCTGATGCGCGCCTTCTACGACCAGGGTGTGCGCCACACGGACGAGGTGCTCGCGCGTGCCTTCGAGGAGTGGCGCGCCAAAGGCTTGCTGGACCACGCGGTGATCGCGATCGCCTCCGACCACGGGGAGGGCCTGTGGGAACACCCTTCGCTGCTGCGGCCCGAGGAGCGCGCACAGGCTCCGCCCAAGGACTTCTTCTACATGGATCACGGCGCGCACCTCTATCGCGAGGGGGTCTTCACGCCGCTCATCCTGTGGGGCGCGGGTGTGCCCGCCGGCGCCCGCATCGCAACGCCGGTCGAAAACGTCGACCTTTTCCCGACCCTGCTCGAGCTCTGCGACGTGCCGCTGCTCGCGGAGGTGCACGGCACCAGCCTCGTGCCGCTCATGCGCGGGCGCGAACTCCCGCCGCGGGACGCGGTCTTCTCGTTTGTCCTGCACTCGCGCAGCGTGCGCGAGCTCGACACCGACATGAAGCTGATCCAGCCGAGCAGCTTCGGGCGAGCCAGGCGCGGCACCGAGGTCGAACTCTACGCCCTCGCAGCAGATCCTCTGGAGCGAACCGATCTCGCCGATGCGCGGCCCATGGAGGTCGAGCGCTTGGTCGCGCGCCTGGAGGAGTGGCGCGAGGCCCATCCCACACGCACGAGCCTGGGGGCGGGACTCGACGAAGAGCGCCTGCGAATGCTGCGGGACTTGGGCTACACGGGCGAAATCGTCGGTGTGGAGCTGAGCGGCGAAAACTGATCGCCGCCCTGCATCAGGGGCCTTGCCCCGCCAGAAGGGTTGCGATGGCGGACGGTTCGGGATTGCCGCCGCTGACCACGGCGGCCACCCGCAGGGGATCCCCCTGACTGCGGCCCGCCAGCCAGGCTTCCGGCAGCCGCGCGCCGAGGACCACCGCCGCCGCCGCCGCACCGGCAGGCTCCACCGTCCAGCCGCCGAGCAGAACGAGGGCGCCCCAGGCATCGAGAATTTCCCGGTCCGAGAGCGGCACGAGCCGGTCGAGGGCATCGGCCGCCACCCTGTGGTTGAGGCGACCGGCGCGCGGCGGCGTCAGGCCCTGGATCTCGCTTTCGATGCGCGCCAGCTCCACCGGTTCGCCCGCTTCCAGGGCGCGCGCGAGTCCGGGCGCACCCTCGGGCTCCGCCGCGACCAAACGCGTGCCGGAACGCGGTGCACCGGCGCGCCCGGCGGCCGCGGCCAAAGCCAGGGCGGAACCGGCGAGCAGACCTCCGCCGCCCACCGGCACGATCAGCACGTCCACTTCGGGCCAGGCTTCGAGCACCTCCAGCGCCGCGGTCCCCGCGCCCGCCAGGGTGCCCTCGGCATCGTAGGGGTGGATCGGCACCAGGCCGGCGCGCTCATCCTCGGCGCTGGCCTGTTCGGCCGCCAGGCGGTCGGGCGCCAAACAGACCTCGGCCCCGTAGTCGCGGCACGCTTCGATCTTGCTCGAATACGCGCTCGCCGGCATGTGGATGCGCGCGCGGATGCCGGCACGCGCCGCGGCCCAGGCCAGCGCCTTGCCGTGGTTGCCGGAACTGGCCGTGGTGACGCCTGCCGCGCGCGAGCGCTCGTCGAGCAGCGCAATCTGGTTCCATGCGCCGCGCGCCTTGAAGGCGCCGCCGATCTGCAGGCACTCGAGTTTGAGCCGCAAATCCACGCGGCGTTCGGAGATCGGAAAGCGCACCAGGGGTGTGCGCCGCACGTGTCCGGCGATGCGTTCGCGCGCCGCGAGCACCAGCCCCGGGTCGAGTCCCGCCGGGCGTGAACCCGCCCCGATGCGGGCCGCTTCGCTGCCCATGTCCATCACTTCGCCCATGCCCCCCAGCATGGGCCGCGCGCCCGCGGCCGTCGAGCACCGACCCGCCCACGGCCCGGCCGAACGGATCGCGCAGGTACACTGCGGGGCCCGATGGACCCGCGTGCTCTGCCCCCGCTGCCGGAGGGATTGCCCTTCACCGGGCCGTCCCTGCTAGCGCCCATGGAAGGCGTCACGGAGCCCTGCTACCGGGACCTGGTGCTCTCCCTGCACGACCCGCGCGAGCTCGGCGGCGCCACGACGGAGTTCGCCCGGGTGGTGGATGGCCCGCTGCCGGTGCGCACCCTCGCGGAGCACCTCGGCCCGGCCCGTCATCCGATGCCGGTCGCGCTCCAACTGATGGGCTCGAACCTGGACGCCTTGGCGGAAACCGCGCGGCGCGCGTACCAGGCGGGGGCCGACCTGGTCGACCTGAACTTCGGCTGTCCTTCGAAGGGCGCCCTGCGCGGCTGCGCGGGTTCGGCGCTGCTGGACGATCCCGCGCGCCTGGAGCGCGTCGTGCGGGTGGTGACGGACGCGGTGGCGCCGCGGCGGGTGACCGCCAAGATCCGCGCCGGCGGGGACGACGACCGCTTGCTCGAGGATCTGGCCCGCGCGGCCGAACAGGGCGGCGCGGCGCTCCTCACCGTCCATTGCCGCACGCGCGCCGAGGCCTACGCGGACAGCGCCGATTGGCGGCGCCTGGAACGCGCCGTGACCGCCGTCGCGATCCCCATCTGCGGCAACGGCGGAGTCCAGGAACACGGGGACCTGGAGCGCATGCGCCGCGCCACCGGCTGCGCCCTCGCGATGGTCGGGCGCGCCGCCCTGGGCGATCCGTGGATCTTTTCCGGTCGCCGGGTCGCCGCCTGGGAAGCGGCCGATTTCCTGCTCGAGTACGCCGCGCGCCTGATGGTCCGAGGGGGAGCCCGCCCGGCGGGGGCGGCCGGCCGGGTGAAACAACTGCTGGGCCACTGGACCGCGGGCGGGCTCGTGGGGGCCGATCGCACGTCCTGGCTGCGCGAAACGGACCCGGAAAGACTCTTCGCCAGGCTCTGGCAGGTGCGGCGCGAGGCCCTTCGCGCGGGGGAGCCCGGCGTGGATTCCGCCGGCGACCCCATCCTCGGCTTCCCTTCCGGGCTCGCCGAGCGGATACTCTCCGCCCCCGAGCCCGGCCCTGACCGCGCCGGGCGTCCCGACCCCGCCCCCCTGTCGGCCGGAACCGCCTGAGCGCGACCGTCGCCGACCGCCTCCATCTACCCGGTAGCGCACCGCCACCTCGTGGGCACCGGGCCAAGCCCCCCGATTCCGGGCGCCCCTTCGGCGCCCCCGAGGTTTTTCCCTTCCACGCCGTCCCCATGCGGCACTTCCCCGAACGGCGCAGTACCCAAGGCCATGTCGAGCTGGACCCACCTCGATAGCGAGACGCTCTACAACATCCACAACTGGGGCGGAGGATTCTTCCGGGTCGGCCCGCGCGGCAACGTGCTGGTGCATCCGGAAGGCCGCCAGCAGGAGGGCGAACCGATCATCGATCTGTTCGAGATCGTCGGTCAGATCCAGCGGCGCGGCATCGAACTGCCCCTCTTGCTGCGCTTCGACGGCGTGCTGCGCTCGCGCGTCCGCCAGATGTGGGAAGCCTTCGATCGGGCGCGCACCGAATACGAGTACACCGCACCCTACCGCGGTGTGTTTCCGATCAAGGTCAACCAGCAGCGCCACGTGGTGGAGGCCATGCTGGAGGAAGGCCGCAAACACGGCATGGGGCTCGAAGTCGGCAGCAAGCCCGAGTTGCTCGCCGTGCTCGCGCTGCTCTCGGGCGAAAACGCGCTGCTGATCTGCAACGGCTACAAGGACCGCGAATACGTCGAGACGGCCTTGCTGTCCAGCAAGCTCGGGCTCGAGCCGATCATCGTGATCGAGAAGATCACCGAGCTGAAGACAATCCTCGACGCCGCGCGGCAGCTCAACGTTCGCCCGCGCATCGGCGTGCGCACCAAACTCTCCTTCGCCGGATCCGGGCGCTGGAAGGACTCCTCCGGGGATCGCTCGAAGTTCGGCTTGACCACGCGCCAGATCGTGCAAGTCGTGGACGACCTGCGCGAAGCCGGTTATCTCGACTGCTTGGTGCTGCTGCACTTCCACCTGGGAAGCCAGATCACCAACATCCGCACCCTCAAGAGCGCCATGCGCGAGGGCACCCGCACCTTCGTCGACCTGCGCTCCATGGGCGCTCCGCTCAGCTACTTCGACGTGGGGGGCGGCCTGGGCATCGACTACGACGGCTCCAGCACCAACTACGAGTCGTCCATGAACTACTCCCTGCAGGAGTACGCCAACGACGTCGTCTACCACCTGGCGGAGGCCTGCCGCGAAGCCGAAGTGCCGATGCCGACGATCGTCAGCGAATCGGGCCGCTCGCTCAGCGCGCACCATGCGGTGCTCGTCACCGACGTGCTCGGCGTGACGGACTTCGGCACCGTCGGCGGACCGACGAAGGCCACCGAGGATGAGAACGAGCTGATCCGCAACATCGCCTACGTCGCCGAGAACGTCTCCAGCAAGAACTATCAGGAGAGTTATCACGACGCGGGCCAGATGCGCGAGGAAGGCATGACGCTCTTCAACGTCGGGCATCTGTCCTTGGCCGAACGCGCCCGCGTGGAAGAGTTCTTCTGGCGCACCTGCGAGAAGATCCTGCGCATCACACGCCAGCTCGAATACGTGCCCGACGACCTCTCCAACTTGGAGCGGGACATGGCGGACACCTACTTCCTGAACTTCTCCCTGTTCCAGTCGATGCCCGACTCCTGGGCCATCGGACAACTCTTCCCCGTGCTGCCGATCCACCGGCTCAACGAGGAACCGACCCGCCGCGCGATCCTGGCGGACATCACCTGCGACTCCGACGGCAAGATCGACCGCTTCATCGACCTGCGCGACGTGAAGCGCACCCTGGAACTGCATCCGGTGCGTCCGGGCGAGAGTTACCTCCTGGGCATGTTCCTGGTCGGCGCTTACCAGGAAATCCTGGGAGACATGCACAACCTCTTCGGCGATACGAACGTGGTGCACGTCGACGTGTCCCCGGACGGCCGCCCCGTGGTGAAACACGTCGTGCGCGGGGACCGCGTTCAGGAAGTGCTCTCCTACGTGGAGTACTTCGAAACCGATTTGCTCGCCAACTTGAGGCGCAGCATCGAAAGAGCCCTCGAGGAAGACCGCCTCTCCCTCGAGGAATCCGCCCAGATCCAGCGCCGCTATGAACAGGGGCTGGCCGGCTACACCTACCTCAGCAAGAGTTCGGAGAACTGAATCGATGCATATCCAACAGGGCTGTCTGGTCCAGCTCGACTACGCCATCTACGACACCGACGGCACCCTCTTGGAACGCAGCGAGCCCGACGAGCCGCTGGTTTATCTGCACGGCGACGAGCAGATCGCGCCCGGACTTGAAGCGGCCCTCGAGGGCCGCTCCGTGGGCGAAAAGCTGGACCTGATGCTCGAGCCGGCTGACGCCTTCGGCGACATCGATCCGGAGGAACAACACGCCATCCCGCGCAGCGATCTGCCCGAGGGCCTGGAGGTCCAGGTGGGCGATCTTTTGCCGCTGCTCTTCGAGCCCGAGGAGGGCGAGCGCGAGGGCGCAGGCGACCAGGAGCAGTACGACGAGGTCGAGGTGCGAGTCGTCGAGGTGGATCCGGAGTCGATCACCGTCGATTTGAACCACCCCTACGCCGGCATGACGCTGCGCTTCGTGGTCGAAGTGCTCAGCGTCGACGCGCCCAACTGACCCGCGCCCCGGGAAGACGGGAAGACGGTGCCAGGCTCCAACTTCCCCCCCCTCCGCCGGTAGCGACC
>JBJHAV010000204.1:0-7145 GCA_050480685.1 Planctomycetaceae bacterium
GGCCTGCGCATCGCCGCGGTTGCCGCCGAGGCGCTGGCGGCTCCGGCCGCAAGGGCCGAACTGAAGGCCCTGTTGGAGCGCCACGAGTTGGAGGTCTGGACCGTCAACGGCTTTCCCTACGGCCCCTTTCACGGCACGGCGGTGAAGGAGCAGGTGTACCAACCCGACTGGCGGAGCCCGCATCGCCTCGTCTACACCAACCGTTTGGCGGACCTTTTGGCGGAGCTCGTGCCCGCGGGCGGGTTCGCGGTGGCGCGGGCACGGAGCGGGGACGCGTATTTCAAGGACCAGGCGGGGTGGCCGATCCCGGCCTGTGCGCCTCCGCCGACGATCCCGGACCCGATCGCGGGCGCCATGGTGGCGGTCCCGCGATCGACGCCGGAGAAAAAGTCCCCGCGCTGCATGCGGCTGAGATGGCGCCAGCCGTCGGCTTCGTCGCCTTCCCACAGCATGCTGCCGTCGTAGCCGTCGACCGCCAGCACACGCAGGCCGGTGGAGACGAACACGCGCCCGCCGTGGGCCACCGGGAACAGGTTGTAGGACTCGACCCTCGCGCGCTCGGGGGAGAAGGGGCCTTCGGGCAGGGCGACCTGGAAACCCTGCAGCTCGTCCAGGGGCAGGGGGCCTTCGCCGGGGTCCAACGTCCACGAGCGCGGCGGGGGAGCCAGGGCCGCGGCTCCGGCGGAGGTCCGCGCCCGCTCCAAAGCAGCCCGGCGGACTGCCCTGGCGGACTCTTCCCCGGGCGGGGCCAGCGTGCCCAGGCCTTCGGCCAGGGACTCAGCCCGGGTCCAGGCGGCCTGGGCTGCCTCCAGGTTCCCGGCCGCGAACTCCAGGTCGCCGACCGCCCGCCAGGCGCGCAGGGCCTGGGGAGCCACCGGCCAGCGGCGGGCGACCTCCACCAGCGCGGGCCCGTCCTGGGCGGAGAGGGCCAACTCCAGGGCGGCCTGCGCCTCGACCCCGAAGCGCTCCCCATAGCGGGCCCACCCGGCCGGGCCCAGTTCCGCCAGGCGCTCCCGGGCCCAATCGCCCGCGCCCCGGTGGACCCGGCGCCGTTCGTTCGACTCCGGCAGCAACTCGCCCCCGTGGCCCTCGATCAGGCGTTGCAGGTCGTCCAGCGCCCGGTCCAGCCGCGCCGGGTGCGCCAGGTGCTCCCCGGCCGTGCGCGCCAAATCCGCCGCCGTGCGTGTCACCGGCAGGGAGAAAAGCCGCTGGCGGCGCTCCTCCCCGGCCTGGGCGCCCGCACCGGGCTGCGCCAGAGCGGCACCGAGCTGCGCCAACGCCGCACCGGGTTGCGGCCCACCCACCGGCCCACCGGGCACTCCCGCCAGCAACACGAACAGGGCAGCCGCGCCGAACCAAGGGGCCGGCCGCCACCGGCGGGGAGTCATTTGCCCGGAAAGGATTCGCATCGACGACAGCCGGGGCCATCGCCCCGACGCAGATTCTAGGACGAGCAGGCGCCGCACTGCGGGCCCCTCTCCCAAAGGCGGCCGCGAACAGCACCGACGGCCCCGCCACAGCCCTCCACCACAGCCGGAAACCGCCCCGTCCTGCACCCGCGATCTCCTCCCCTCGATCTCTCGACCCCCAGCCACACCCCCGATGAGCCCCCGCGCCCACCCGAGGCAGTCGATTCCCGAGTAAGCTCTCGCTCGCAGGCGACTCCCCGTGCATCCGCGAGACAGCGACTTTACGCAGGCCGACGGTTCCCAAGGCATCGCTCTGCCGGAGGTCTACGACCGGCTCCGCGGACTGGCCGGAGCGCTCCTGCGGCGGGAACGCCCCGACCACACCCTGGAAGCGACGGCCCTGGTGCACGAGGCGTGGCTGCGCCTGGCGGCTGCCGAGGACCTGGCTCCCACATCGCGGGAGCACTTCGTCCAGCTCGCCGCGCGTGCCATGCGGAGGCTGCTCGTGGACCACGCCCGGGCGCGGTCCGCGCGGCCCTCGGGTGCGCGCGCCCCCGCGACCCGCCTCGACGGTGTCTTGGCCGATTTGGGAGCCTCGGCCGACGACCTCTTGAGCATCGACGAGGTGCTCGGGGAAATGGCCGAGTCGGAACCCGAGTTGGCTCGCCTCGTCGAGCTGCGATTCTTCGCTGGGCTCGGACACGGGGAAATCGCCGAGTTGATCGGCAGCACACCCAGGCGCGTCGAACTGTCTTGGACCGTGGCGCGGGCTTGGCTGAGGCGGCGCCTGAGGGCCTTCGAGCCGGACCTGCCGTGAAGGACGCCGCGCTGCCGCGCCTGCGCCGCGCGCTTGAGGACCTGCTCGCGCTCGAGCCGGAGGCGAGGTGCATTGCGTTGGAGGGCTGGCGGCGGTCGGATCCCGCGCTGCACGCTGAGTTGCAAGCGCTGCTGACGGAGGTCGAGGGTTTGGGGGACTTCCTCGAACCGAAGCCCGCACCGCTTCGCGTAGGCGGGGGGATGGAGGATGGGGAAGCCGAGCTTCCACCCGAAGGGCCCGCAGCGGGTGGCTTCCGTCTGATTCGTCAAGTTGGCGCCGGCGGCATGGCCACGGTCTGGGAAGCGGAGCAGCTGTCTCCTCGGCGTTCCGTGGCGATCAAGATTCTGCACGCTGGATCGGACTTGGAAGGCCAGCGCCGCCGTTTGCTCCGCGAGATCCAGATCCTCGCCGAGCTGCGCCATCCGCACATTGCGGCCATCCTGGCAGCCGGAGACGGCGATGAGACCTCCGGGCCTTCGCGGTTGCCGTGGATCGCCCTCGAATTCGTGCGCGGGGCCGACACGATCGTTCGCCACGCCCATGCGCGCGAACTTTCCGTGCCCGAGCGCTTGGGACTGTTTCTCCAGGCGCTCAGCGCTCTGCGGCACGGCCACGAACGAGGTGTAATCCACAGGGACATCAAACCGGGCAACGTGCTCGTCGGGGACGAAGGCGTTTGCAAGGTGATCGACTTCGGTATCGCGCGATTGGTGGGCGATTTTGCCGCGCGCATCGATTGGACGGCATCCGGCCGGTGGCTCGGCACCCTCTCCTACATGGCGCCGGAGCGCCTCGATGGTCGATCGGACGGGGGCACGGTCCAAAGCGACATCTATTCCGCCGGAGTTTTGCTGCATGAACTTTTGGTGGATCGCGCGGAGCCGCCGTCCGAAACCGCTGAACTCGGGCGCACCCTCGAACGGCTGCGCAGCGGACAGGCCCGGCGGCTCGCTTTGGCGGGGCAGCCGAGGGCAGCCGACCTGCGCGCCGTGGTGGCCAAGGCGACGGCGGTTCGGCCCGAGGACCGCTATGGCTCGGTGGGCGAGTTGGCCCAGGACATCGAAGCCTGGCTGCGCGGTGACCCGGTGCGCGCCCGTCCTGTGGGACCTTGGCGGGCCGTGCACGCGGCCCTGCGACGCCATCCGCTGCTACGCGCGGGGCTTTGGATCGGCTTGCCGTTGCTTCTCATCGCCGCGGTGGTTTCCGTGGGGTTCGCACTGGCAGCCCGCGCCGCGGCGCTGCGTTCGGCGCAGGCTCTGGCGAAGGCCGAGGCCGCAAGTTACTCCGCAAACATCGCAGCCGCCCAGGCCAGCTTGCGCGCCTTGGATGGTGCCGGGGCGAGGCGCCGGTTAGAGGCGTGTCCCCCCGAGGCGCGCGGCTTTGAGTGGTGGGCCCTGCGGCGCGCATCCGATCGATCGGAGGTGCGCGCGAGGGTGGAGGGGGATGTGCCGTTTGCCCTGGAAGCGGCTCCCTGTGGTCGTTGGTATGCGGTTGCGACCGTCGAAGGGGGTGTGGAGTGGCGCGACACCTCGGACGGAACGCTGCTGGCGCGCTTCGAAGGGGACGGGCAGATCGCGACCCTGCTCGCCCTTGGCGCGGATGGGCGCCACGTTCTGCAGGGGGTGCGGGATGGGCGCCTGCGCGTGCTCGGCCCCGAGCCGGGGGACTGGGTGCGCACTTTATCACTGGGTCCTGGAGGTCTTTGGAGCCTGGCGGGGCACCCGAGTGAACCTTGGCTAGCCAGCGCCCACACGGGCGCCATAAGGCTTTGGGATTGGAATGGTGCCGTCTTGCTCCAGGAGCATCGGCTCGAGGGCATGGTCTTTGCTCTGGCGATTTCCCCTGATGGGGAGTACTTGGCCGCCGGGTTGGGGCCGCAGGCCGCATTGGTTCTGCTCGAGCGCGAGAGCGGTTTCGAGCACTTCCGGCTGCCCCTGGAGGGAGTGGGCGGCTTTGGAGAACTGAGCTTTTCTCCGGATGGACAGAAGGTCGCCATGGCAACCCATGATGGCCTAGTGCGGATCATCGACCTGGGCGCGGGCGAGGTTGAACACAGGCTCGTGGGGCACGCGGGCATCGTGGAGCGAGCCCGCTTCGATGCGAGTGGTCAGTACCTGTTCAGTGCGGGCTGGGACCGCAGCCTGAGGCGTTGGCACGTATCCAGCGGCCGCCCGGCCGGGATCCTGCTGGGGCACGAGTCCCACGTGCTGGCCCTATCCGTTTCCTCGGAATCGGGTCGCCTATTCACGGCGGACAGGGCCGGGCACTTGATGCACTGGAGCGCGGATGGGCTCTGGAATGAGCGCGTTCCCGCCCGCCACCGCTGGGACTGGAGCCTGCGCTTCGAAGCGAGCGGAGGAGAGTTTCTTGCGCTCCAGGGCGGGCGAGCCCTGCGTGTTCAGGGTGCCGGGCATTTGGATGGCCTGATGCTGCCTACGGAAGCACCGGTTTTCGCGGGAGCTTTCGGTCCCGGTGGAACCGTGGCCTTGGGAGATGAGCGCGGTGCCGTGCAGGTCTTCGGACCGGCTTCGATTCCTGTAGCGCGTTTCGGAGTGGGCACAGCGACGATCGTCGCTCTGGCGCACTGCTCGCTGCGCAAAGCGTGGTTGACCCTGGATCGGCGTGGTGAACTTCACGAGTACGACGAAGGAGGCGGGCATCGCGGCGCCGTGGTGCGGGGCGTTTCCGCTTTTGAGCGCGCTGCGGACGGGGTGCTCTTCCTTGTGATCTCCGGAGAGGGCCTTATGCGCCTGGATCCAGGCCTGAGCCAAAGTCCTCGGCCGATCTCTGCTGGGGAGCCGACCGTTTTGCGTGCTCATCCACAGCAACCGCGTATCGCGGCGGCGTATCCATCGGGCCGTATCGAGATTTACGAAACTGTCCGCGGCAGCTTGGTTGCGCGTCTCGAAGGTCACAACGGAGAAGTGCTCGCCTTGGCCTTCGAACCGGGCGAACCAAGTCGGATTGGAGGCCCTGCCAGGCGCCGATTGGCTTCCGCCGGAGCGGATGGCAGCGTGCGCCTGTGGGACGTGGAAAGCGGATCCGAGATCGCGGCGCTGCTCGAGCACAACGACGCGGTGCATGCACTCGACTTTCATCCTGAGGGGGACTGGCTCGTTTCGGCTTCCCTCGATGGAACGGTCTTTTGGCGGCACGCGGGCAGCGAGGCGCAGCGCCACGAGTGGTATCGCCCACGGGGTGGGCTGGATCGCGAAATCCAGGATGGGGGCAGGCCAAGCGCTTCCGGTCATGAGGTTTTGGCTCTAGCGCGCGATTTGCTGCAAACCCTGCGGCTAGGGGAACGCGCCTCCATGGACCCTAAGGAATTGGCCCGGCTCGGGGATTGGGTGGGGGAAATGGCCCCCGCTGAGCCGCTGGCGCGGTTCGTGCAAGCCCTGGCAGCCATCGGTGCCGGGCAAGTGCCGATGCCCTTGGAGCAAGTGCCGGGGCCATCGGATTCCGTTTGGCCCGGGCGTTTCGGCGCGCTGCATGTTTTGGCGCGGGCACGGGATCTATCTTGGGGTGAGCCGCTCGAGTTCCGCGGCATCGAGCCCCGTGAGCTGGCTTCGGCTTCGCGGGACTTCTGGACGCGCAGCCTGCTTGCGCAGGCCGAGCAGGCCGCCACAGCGCGGATCAGCGCCGCGCATAACGGCGTTGGTCGATGAGCAGCGCGCGCACGCTCGCACCCTGGCGTTCGGGGGTTGCGATCGCTGAGCCCTCGGGGAACATAAGCACCAAGTGCCCGTTGATCGCCCGCGCCGTACCGTGTTCGACCCGATCGCTGCCCGTGGAGCCCCCAAACCCGAAACTGGCCGACATCATCGTGCGACGCGAAACGGCTCCCGGCGCGGAAAAGGAGTAGACCGTGTGGATCGCGCCCGTGTCGAAGTTTGAGCTGGCGGCGAACTCCGCTCCCAATAGACTGCCTTCCAGGGCGCTATCGCGGACCGGTTCAATCGGGTGGAGCGTGTCGAAGGCGGCCATCACCCGTTCTTCGAGGTCGCTGCGATCCGGGCCGGAAAACACACCCAGGAGGGACCAGGAGTGCGGTCCGATCACGCGCGACCCGATCCAGAGTTGGACCGGGCCCAAGGGTCCGCGCGCTTCGTAGGCCTGGTGTGCCCCATTGCCGGCGGCGCCTTGCGCATCGCGCGCCGGCCCGCGCGCGCGCCAAGCGGAGAGGCCCTGGGCCTCAAAGGTGGCTCGCAGATCGGTTTCGGCCTGTTCCAAGAGCAGCGTGACGGAAACTCCCACCTGCTCCGGCTTGAGCTCGTCGTAGGAGAGCATCAGAAGCCCGTGGGCCGAATCCGCTCCTGGCGGCTGGGCCACGAGCTGCCCGAAGCCGGTGCGTTGGCTTTCCCAGCCGGAAGGGAGAACGATCGTGAAGAGCCCATCCGGATCCCGGTAAGTGGGCCGGGCCATGCGTGCACTTCCGGAAGCCGGGGGTGCATCGGTGATCGCAACCGCGGCGGAGGTGCCGGCGCCGGCAGCGGATGGCCCTTCGTGGCTACCCGAGCAGGCCGTGGTCACGAGTAGGAGCAGGGCAACCAGGGACTGGATTACTTTGCGGTCAGACGGGGTCATGGTGTGCTTGGCCGAATGGGGCGGGGCTGAATGTCTCCAGGTGCTCGGTGGGCGGTGCGAGTCCTGGGCTCGCACCGTCCACGGCTGTCCTGTCAGAGCAGCTCGAACCGCAAGGCGACCTCTACCCGTGCGTCGCCTTCGCTCACTGTGACCGTGCGGTTCAGGCGCCCGTTCGGGGCGTTGCGCACGTCCGTCAAGGAGACACGTTCCGTGCGAACTCCGTACTGGGCATAACCCCGTTGCCGATCGCTCTCCTTGGCGCCGACCCATTCGGGATCAGGCAAGGGCATGATCTTGTCGCGGATGTCGATGCGCACTTCGACGGTGTCCTGGGC
>JBJHAV010000205.1:0-7138 GCA_050480685.1 Planctomycetaceae bacterium
ATCCGGAACTGTTGTCCTCGTCGAAGAGGTTCAGGTGGATGTCGGTGGACTGAAAGTCCGTGCGCGCTTGCTGGGAGGGCGAGGTGTCTTCCACCAGGCGAGCCGTGGAACCCGGAGCCTGATTCCAAGCGTCGATGGCCCCGCGCAGGGCCGTGACGTGGCTCTTGTCCGGCAGATCCTTCGATCCGTCCGCTTGGATCACGATCGAGATGTTTTGGGGGTTTTGCCAGAAGAGGCCGTTGCCGGTGGTCGGATGGACCAGGCGCACGTGGCCGTGGACCAGCAACGCGCCCGCGCCCAGCAGCAGCAAGCAAAGGGCTAGGGCCGGCGCGACGCGGCGGCGCGGCCCGTTCGCGGGCGGGCTCAACGCCCGCTCCCGCGCGCGGCCTGGGCGGCCAGGGCCGCGTGGATCTCTGCCACGACCTCGGCGTAGTCGCGCGCGATCCGCCGAGCTCCCGAGGCGGCGGCCCCGCCCGGTCCCGCCACCAGCGCCACGTCGATCCCCTCGCGCACGAGTTGCTTCGAACCGTCGAAGCGGCGTTCCAGGCGCAAGGCCCCCTGGGACAACCCCACAGGCATGCGCAGTTCCACCTGCCCGGAGGGCGGGCTCAGGAACAGGAGCCGTTCCTCCCCCACCTCCAGGCGCGGGACCCCGGCGATCACCAAGCCGCGCCCGTCCGGCAGCACGCCGCCGGGAAGACGCAGACTGCCCACCGGCTGATTCTCCCCGCGGAAGGTGCGCTCGATCTCGAACAGGTACTCCGTGTCGATGCGCCCGGTGAGCGGATCCTCGAAGACCCGACGTTCTAGCACCCGCCCTTCGAAGATCCACTCCGCGCCCTCCACCAGCCCGGCGATGTCGAGCCGCACGGCGGTGCCCGCCGCCACCTCCTCGGAACCGCCGGAACGGCCCGCAAGGGCGAGCACGACGAAGCACAGGACTCCGGCTGCCGCGGAGCGAAGGACGAGGGAGGGCACGGCGCGTGATGCGGGGGGACGATTTCCGCGAAAGGCCCCTTCGGCCTTGGGAGGGGGGGACCTTGAGCCGCCCCGAAACGGCGCAGGGCGCCCGGGGAACCTCCCCGGACGCCCTGCGCCCTCGGCCGGGCCCGAAGGCCCGCGCCCAATTCGCTGTCGAACTCAGCTGCCGATGGTCACTTCGAGCAGCGGGGTCAAACCGATCTGGAGCGTCGGGAAGGGCACCGCGACGAGCCACTGCATGGGCAGATCGACCCCGATGAAGACCGGGTTGTTGGGGATCAGGAGCGGCAAGGAGGACTGGCCGTCGGTGGCCGGGTTCGGTCCGACCGCCTGGGTGATCGTGTTGATGCCGATCGCCAGGTCCTGGTAGAGGGTGCAGCCGGGATAACCGAGCAGACCCAGGTCGAAGGGCAGCGGAACGCCGAGCCAGGACTGGGTGCTGGCGCCGATGTAGAGGCGGCCCAGGGCCCCGATCGGAGCATTGCGCAGTTGAGCCACGAAGTCGGCGGTGCCGATCTTGGCGAAACCCACACCGGCCGCGATCGGGCTGGCGCCGTACTGGGCGCAGCCTTGACCCGTCACCTTGTAGGGGGTGAAGGCGCCGAAGGGAGCGGCGGCGGAGCCGGCCACGAAGGGGGTGCCGAGGGTGAAGGGGTCATTGACGCCGTACACCGAGGAGTCCCACAGGCCGGTTTCGACCACGTCCGCCACCCCGTTGCCGGTGGTGTCGGCTAGGCGCGCGGCGGCGACGGAACCGCCCTCGTTGAGGTAGGAGACGTACAGCGCTCCGTCGACCCAGTCGATGCCCAGGATCTTGTAGAGCTGCTGGAAGGTCGGCTTGCCGCTGGTGGAGCTGCCGTCATAGAAAACGGTGACTTCGCCGGAGTCGTTGACGTTGCCGTTCAGGTTGAGGTCCACGGCCCGCAGGATCAGGCCGTTCATGCCAAGGCCGTCTTCGTTGAAGGCGAACTGGCTGGTGTTCGAGGAATCGCAGGCGAAGTAGTAGACCTCGACGCCGTTCTCGATCCCGGTGGCCAGGTGGTTGAAGCGCGCGTAGGTGTCGTTCGCCACGGAAACGCGCAGGCTGGGCAGCGGGCCGCCGGAGCCGAAGTCCGGGTTCTTCGGCAGGTTCGGGATGGCCCCGGTGCCGTTGAAGAACACGTTGATCTCGCCCGCATCGGCCACGGAGCCGTTGCCGTTGAGATCGCGCATGCGGTAAACACACTCGTCCTTGGAACCGCCGAAGCCGGTCGAGTAGATCAGCAGCCCGTCGTTGCCGTAGGGCGTCATGCGCTGAAAGTTTTGGATGCCGACCGGAACCGGCTGGCCGTTGACGCCGATCGTGCTGAAGTTGCTGGTCACGTTGTTGACCCACACGTCGACCTCACCGGCACCGCTGGCGACACCGTCGCCGTTCAGGTCGCGCAGGCGCACCACGTAGCCGCCGGGGAAAGTCGTCGCGCCGTAGACCGAGCCGTCCGGGCCGAGGGCGACGCCGAAGACTTGGCCGGGGTTTGCTCCGCCGGTCAGCGAATCGAAGGGGAAAAACACCTGGACTTCGGAGCCTTCGAGGCGGCCGTCACCGTTGACGTCGGCGCCGCGCACGATCCAGCGTTCGAACGGCTTGTTGTTGTTCCAGTACATGACCGGGACCGCGCCTTCCTTGCGGAAACGCGCGTCGCGGATCCAGGCCGGAACGGGCGAGTCGAAGACGATCTTGGTCTCGCCGGCGTCCTGGTAGGAGCCGTTGCCGTCCAGGTCGGTGAGGCGGAACAGTTGGTCCTCCTCGGGGTTACCGGACATCACGGGAATGTCGTTGATCAGGATCATGTCGGCCAATTGCTGGGCCGACGCCTGGGGGGTGAATGCCAGGGCCCAAGCGGCACCGACGGCGAGGGGGAGCGGGAGGTAGGAGAGCTTCATCTGGGTTGGGAGCACGGTTAGGGAGAGGATCGCACCCGCCGCGGCCACCCGGGGGGGGCCGTTCGGCGGGGCGTTCGCACCGTTTTGCGGCTTCGCAGGATAGGGCTCCGATGGCCCCCATGGGGGTCAATCGAGCATCAATTCCCCAGCACCCCCCGGTCTGCCCCCGCAAAGGCGACTGGAGAGCCCTCCCCGGCCGCCCTGGGGTCGGAACCATCACTACCCCCCACCCGCCCAGGGGATCGATCGGATTCCGGAAGGTTGCGCCAGGGTTGAGTAAGCCTGGGAGCACCCCACTCCGACCGGGATCCGCCCGCGGCCGTGGGGGGCCCTCTCGGCGCGGGGCTTCGCGCGCTCCGCCGATCGGGCGACACGATTGGAACGGGGATGGATTCGAGTGTCCGGCAAGTGCCCTTAAGGGCAGTGACGCGGGGGCCCGATAGCGCGCCGGGAAGGGTTGCGCCGAAGGCTCGGCGCCGAGACCGCTTCTCCCGGCAACCGCGAATCCACGCGCCGAATGTCTCAAGGTCCTTCTCCGCTGGCGCTCATTGACCGCCTCGCCCTGCCGACCCTGCCGTCGGTGGTCCAACGCATGAACAGCCTGCTCGCGGACCCCGATGTGGGCACCCGCGAGATCGGCGCGGTCCTGGCCAACGATCCGGCCATGGCGGCCCAGGTGCTGCGCATCGCGAACTCGGCCTCCATGGGCCTGCGCGAACGGGTGCTCTCGACGGAACACGCCGCCGCGGTGCTCGGCATGCGCGCCCTGCGCAACATCGCCCTGCAAGCCTCGGTCATCGGGCAGTACGACCACCTGGAAGGCGGAGCCTTCGACCTGCGGCGGCTCTGGAAACACTCGATCCTGGTGGCGCAACTGTGCCAGTCCCTGGCGTCGGTTTGCTCCGGCGACCTGGAACTGGCCCCCGAGGAGTTCTACACCGTCGGTCTGCTGCACGATCTGGGGCAGGTGGTGCTGCTCGAAGCCGTTCCCGACGACTTTCTCGAATGCGTGGCGGCATCGCGGCGGGACGACAAACCCTTGCACGAGCTCGAGGAAGCGGCCTTCGGTTTCGGACATGCGGAACTCGGCGCGCGCATCGCCATGCGCTGGAGCCTGCCGGGCACCATGGTCAGCGCGATCCAGTTCCACCACGGCCCCGAGGAGGAAGTGCAGGCGGAGCCGGCCGTGGCGCTCGTCGAGTTGGCGAACCGGGTCGCCGACGCCGCCTCGCAGGGGAGTCAACCGGCGGCCCTGGCCTGCCTGGACAGGGAGCGTGCGGAGCTCCTAGGGATCGATCCCAAGGGCTTTTTCGCAGCGGTGCAGCAGGCGATCGAAGCCTGGCCGACCATCGAGGTCTGACCCCGGCGAAGCCCCGGGGGGCCGGCCGGGGCCGACCTCCCCGTCCGGGGCGGGGTAGGTTTCCTGCGAACGGACGGGATTGACCCGTCCGCTGGACATGGAACCCATCCTGGAGGAACTCGCCCGTCGCTACGGCTTGCCCCTGACCTTCGCGGGGCGCCTGGAGCCCCTCGCCGAGCGGGCCAAGGCAGCCTCGCCGCCCGTGCGGCGCCGGCTGCTGGAGCTGATCGAAGCGAGCTTCCAGCGGGAGGCCCGCCGCTTGGCCGATCAGGGTCGCCAGCGCGAGGCGGAGGAGGATCAGGCCCTCGGCCACCTGGCCGAGCTGCTGCACCATTGGCAGCCGCCGAGTTGGTTCCAGGCCTGGTCCGGCGATCCGGGCACCGCTCCCCCCCGGGGGGGCGAAGCGCCTGGCACCCCCTGAGGGCCCCGGGCCGCCCGCGCCCCGAGGGGTGCGCGCAGCCCCGCGTCAGTCCTCGCCGCGCTCCGCCAGTCGGCGCCGGAGCCGCTCGACTTCCCGCTCCAACTCGCGCACCCGCGCGTCCTCCCGACCCACCTGGTGGCGATGGAACTCGAAGCGCCATTCGCCGCTCGGTGCGGAGTCGACCCACTGGGGCCGGCCGTGGTCCTCGGCCCAGCGGCGCACGATGCGGCGGCGTTCCTCCTCCAGGGGCGCGAGCCGCTGGGCCAGATCCTCCAGCGCCTCCGGCGGAACGTCCGCGAAACCGCCCGGGGAGCCCCGCAGGGCGCGCGGCAGGCGCGGCGCCAGTTCCGTCCGCAGCCTTCCCAGGGGACCGGACAAGTCGCGCCGCAGCTCGTCCATGTCCCGATCGAGCTGTCGGCGCAGGCCCTCCATCTGCTCCTCGAAATCCCGGCGCAAGCGGTCGATGCCGGGCTCCAGCGCCTGCGGGTCGATGAACGGCAAACGACCCCCGAAAAAGGTCGTGCCCTGCCGCTGGCCGGGCTCGCCGGGCGGAGTGTTCCCAGGCCACTGGAACCACCCCTCGAAGGGTTCGATCCGCGGCCCGCGGGCGCCGGGGAAGGGCCAGCCCGGCGCCTCTTCGGCCTGGGGCTCGGGCGGCGACGCGCCCTCGCGGGGCGCGCTGGGGGCCGTTCCGAGCACGATCGCGAGTTCGAGCAAACGCCCGTCGCGGATCAGCTCGACCCGCACCGACTCACCGGCCGCGCGTTTGCCCACGGCCGCGGCCAAATCCTCGGCCGATGCCACGGGCGCTCCGGCGAAGGCCAAAACCCGATCGCCGGCCCGCACGCCGGCGGCGTCCGCCGGGCCGCCGGGCACCACCTCGGCCACAAGCACCTTCGCGCCCTCGGAAACCAGCCGGACCCCGAGGAAGGCGGGAGCGGATGCCCTGGGACGCTCGTCCGCGGGGGCCGCTTCGGCCTCTTCCGCCAACTCCCTCAAGGCGGCGGTGGCGGGGACCAGGCCGCGGGCGGGCGGCGCTAGTGCGGAGCCTCCCTCCGCGGGGGGGTCGCCGACGAGGGACAGCAGGAGCGAAAAACAAAGGGGTGTGAGCATGGACGTTCTCCCGAAGCCCCGCGACGGTGCCCGCGCCCAGGCGGACCTTCGGGACTCCTTGCGGCGGGCTACGTTCGGTCCTCGGCTGCGTTGGAAACACCGGCTCGAAGGCCGTCAGGTTCCCAAGGGGAAGTCCGACAGACGCCCCATGACCGGCAGTTCCCCCGCCAGGGGGCGGACGTAGTCGAGGAATGCCGGGGCGATGTCGTTGGCGCCGGCCAGGAAGTGGGGCTCCAGGGGCCGGGTGCGGCGGGCCACGCGGCTCAGTTCCACCACGTCGTAGCGCGCGCGGTATTCGCTGCCCGGCTCGCGCCCGAGGGCCACCGATCCACTGGCGTACTCGCCGGAGAGGGCGGCCGCCAGGGCGCGGCGGCCCACCTCGCGCGCTTCCGCCGCATCCACGGCGCTGATCGCCCCGGGGAAGGAACGCTGCAGGTAGCCGAAGGTGTCCGCGCGCACGCGCAGTTTCTCCCCCAGGCGCCGCTTGACCTCGGCGGCGAGGAAATCCCCCAGCGCGCCCGATCCGGAGAGCTGCACGTTGCCGTGGCTGTCGCGCTCGCCGGTTTGCAGGAGCGGTGTGCCGTCGGGGCCGTGCACCCCTTCGCTGACTGCCACGACGCAGCGTCCCAGGCGCGCGTACACCCGTTCCACATCGGCCGCGAAGGCATCCAGATCGAAGTCCGCCTCCGGCACGTAGATCAGGTGAGGTCCGTCGTCCGCGTCGCGCCGCGCGAGCAGGCTGGCCGCCGTCAACCATCCTGCGTGGCGTCCCATGATCACGTCGATCTTGATTCCGAGCAGGCTGCGGTTGTCCTGATCGTCCCCTTGCAGCGCCATGGCGACAAAGCGCGCGGCCGAGCCATAACCGGGGCAGTGGTCGTTCTCCAAAAGATCGTTGTCGATCGTCTTGGGCACGTGGAACAGCGCCAACTCGTACCCCTTGGCCCGGGCCATGCCGTCGAGCAAATGCGCGGTCTCGGCCGAGTCGTTGCCGCCGATGTAGAAGAAGGCCCGCACGTTGTTTTGCTCGAGGGCCTCGAGCACACGTTCGCACTCCTCCTGCGTGGGTTTCTTGCGCACCGAGCGCAGGGCCGAGCAGGGGGTGCGCGCCACGGCTTCGAGGGTTTCGGCGCGCTCCGCGCCCAAATCCACCAGCCGCCCTTCGAGCACCCCGCGGATGCCGTGCAGGGCGCCCAGGACCTTGCCCACCCGGGGATGCTCCCGGGCAGTTTCCACGATCCCGACCAGGCTCTGGTTGATGACGGCCGTCGGGCCTCCGGACTGACCGATCAGGACGTTGCCGCGGGGGGTCGACATGGGGGCTGGGGCGGGAGCTGGGG
>JBJHAV010000206.1:0-7065 GCA_050480685.1 Planctomycetaceae bacterium
GCGCTGGGCCGCGCGGCTGCTGGTGCCGAGACCCCACCGGCCGCGCGCGATCGCTGCCTGGGCGCGCGCCATCCGCAGGCTGGTGTCGAGCACCGCCTCGCGCAAGTCCAGGGGCCAAGCCAGGATGGCGGCGTAGAGCCCGGCGAGACCCACTGCCGTCAGCGCGGCCCAGGGCACCGCTCCCAGAAGATCGGGGGCCGCGATGACACGCACCAACGGCTCGACCGGCAGTGCCGCCAGGAGCAGCAGCGGATGGTCCCACCAGCCCCTCCCCGAGTCCGCCGCTTCGGTGATCGGCGGCCCCGAAGTCCCGAGCCACATGGCCACGACCCCGCCCATCACCGCCGCGAGCAGCATCAGCAGGATTTGAAAGGCCCGGGTGGGAAGCCGCCTGCGAAGGGCCGCCGCGACCAACGACGCCGCCTGCGAAACGAGCACGATGCTCAAAACGATCAGCGCCGTTCCGAGGACGGCCGATGCGGGGCTCGGCGCCCGCGGCGCGAAGAGCAGCGCAAAAATCACCAGCCCGGGACTGGACGCCAAAAACTGACGGCGCAGCCGGAAACGCAGCAGCTCGCGCTGGGAAATCGGTGCGCTCAAGAGCCGCTCGACCTCGTCCTTCGCCAGCAGCAAGCCGGGCGCGGCCAAACCGCCGAGCAGGGTCACCGTGAGCAACCCCATGGCCACCAAACGAGCCAGCACGAGCACTTCGACGGAACCGACGACACCCGACCCTCCGCGCAAAAACCCCGTGAGGGCAAAACCGAGCCAAAGGGCGATCAGCAGCAGGCCGAGCAGCGCGAAGAAAAGGTGTTTGGGCTCGCGCAAGCGGCGCCATTGGCGGCGCACGGCTCCGCGCAGTTTGGCCCGCGCGAGCCAGGCCAGGGCCGCCCGGCCGCTGTCCGGGGGCGAGCCGGCTGCGCCTTCGGCCTTCACTCGGAGTCTCCGCCCCTGCCCGTCACCGCCAGGAAAACCCGCTCCAGGTCGACTTCGGCCGCATCCCCTTCCCCGGCCGCATCCCCCTCCCCGGGCCCGGCACCTTCCAGGGCCGCCCTGGCCTCCGCCAGGGTGCCGTCGAAGAGTTTGCGCCCGCGCCCGAGGATCGCCAGCCGATCGCTGAGCTCCTGGACCAGCGGCAGTTGGTGCGAGGAGAGCACCACCGCCGTGCCCTCGGCCGCCATGCGGCGCAGGGCTTCCTTGGCCGCCCGCACGCCGTAGGGGTCGAGACCCGAGAGCGGCTCGTCCAAGAGCGCTACGGCGGGCGATGCCAACCAGGCCTGGGCCAAGGCCAACTTCTGGCGCATGCCGCGGCTGAGGTCTCCCCCCAGGGCGCTGGACTTGGGCTTCAGCTTGAAGTGCGCGAGCAGCGGCTCGGCACGCGCGCGCCAATCGGCGATCCGGTAGAGCGCGGCCGTGAATTCCAGGTGCTCCAACACCGTCAGCGCCTCGAAGGGCTGGGGATCGTCGGGCACCCAGGCCAGGCGGCGTTTGGCCTCCAGTTCCTGCGCGGCCAGGTCGTGCCCCGCGATGCGCACGTGACCCCGCTCGATCGGCAGCACCCCGGCCAGGGTGCGCAGGGCGGTGGTTTTGCCGGCCCCATTGGGCCCCACCAGGCCGAGAACTTGGCCGGGGGCAAGATCCAAGTCCAGGCTGACCAGGGCGCGCACGGCTCCATAGCTGCGCGACAGGCGGCGGACCTCGAGGGCGAGCTCCGAAGGCACGCCGGACGGACCGGCCCCAAGGGAGTGCCGGGGCTGGGCGGGAGGGAGTTCGGGGGGATCGTCCACGTGGTTGGGGGCGGGGCCGCAGTCTATAGACCCGTGCGCGGAGCCCGCCAGGGAGCCGGCGTCCGTGCAGCTCGGACCCGACCGGCGGGAGCGCTAAGATCCTGGCCCAATCGCGGCCCCAACCCCCCCGTTCCGGTGACCCAAACCTCCCCCTCCCCGAGCGCCCTCGACCCCAGCGACACCTTCCCCCAGCGGCACATCGGTCCGCGCCCGGCGGAGGTGGAAGCGATGCTGGAAAGCCTCGGGCTGCCTTCCCTGGAGGCTCTGGTGTCGGAAACCGTGCCGTCCTCGATCCGGCTGGAGCGGCCCTTGGATCTGGGGCCGGACGGTGCGGACGGCCTCGGCGAAAGTGCGCTGCTCGCGGACCTGGCGCGCCTGGCGGCCAAGAACCACGTGCTGCGCTCCCACATCGGCATGGGCTACTACGACTGCCTCGTGCCCGCGGTGATCCAGCGGAACGTGCTCGAAAACCCCGGTTGGTACACCCAGTACACGCCCTACCAGGCGGAGATCGCGCAAGGTCGCATGGAGGCCCTGCTCAACTTCCAAACGGTGGTCAGCGACCTGTGCGGCCTGCCCCTGGCGAACGCCTCGCTGCTCGACGAAGGCACCGCCGCCGCGGAGGCCCTGGCCATGTGCCTCGGCATGGTCAAGGGCGGGCCGGCCGCCTACTTCGCCTCCGAGCGCTGCCACCCGCAAACCCTGGCGGTCGTGCGCACCCGCGCGGAAGCCGCCGGCGTGGCCTTGCACGTGGGCGACGCGGCCACCTTCGACTTCCATGCGACGCCGGTTTCCGCCGTGCTCGTGCAGTACCCCGACACCTTCGGGCGCATCGATGACTTCGAAGCCCTGGCGCAGCGTGTGCATGCCGCCGGCGCGCGCCTGGTGGTCGCCACGGATCTATTGGCCCTGACGCTGCTGCGCCCGCCGGGTGAGTTTGGCGCCGACGCGGCCGTGGGTTCCGCACAGCGTTTCGGAGTTCCCATGGGCTACGGCGGTCCGCACGCCGCGTTTTTGGCGTGCCGCGAGGACTTCAAGCGCTTGCTGCCGGGCCGCATCATCGGGCTTTCCAAGGACAGCCACGGCAACCCGGCCCTGCGCATGGCCATGCAGACCCGGGAACAACACATCCGCCGGGACAAGGCCACCAGCAACATCTGCACGGCCCAGGTGCTGCTCGCGATCCTGTCGGGTTTCTACGCGGTCTACCACGGCCCCGAGGGGCTGACGCGCATCGCGCGGCGCGTGCGCGCCCTGACCACCGCGGCGGCGATTTTGCTGGAGCGCGCCGGCCACGGGGTCGACGGCGGATCGAAGGCGCCGCTCTTCGACACCCTGCGCGTTGTTTTGAGCGGCCGCAGCGCGGCCGAGGTGCACACCGCCGCGCGCGCGGCCGGCATCAACCTGCGGCCCATCGACCACCAGCACGTGGGCCTCTCCTTCGATGAAACCACCACCGTCGAGCACGTGGTCGAGCTGCTCGGCCTGTTCGGCGCCGAGGTTTCCGCCGCCGACGTGCGCGCCGCCGCCAACGACGATGCGGTGGAGTGGCCCGCTCCCCACCACCGCACGAGCCCGTTCCTCCAGCACCCCGTGTTCCACCGCCACCGGTCCGAACACGAAATGCTGCGCTACATCCGGCGGCTCGAATCCCGGGATCTGTCCCTGACCACTTCGATGATCCCGCTGGGCTCCTGCACAATGAAGCTCAACGCGACCACCGAGATGCTGCCGGTGACCTGGAAGGCGTTCAGCGGCCTGCATCCCTTCGCACCCGTGGACCAGGCCGCTGGCTACCACGAACTCTTCGCGCGCCTGGAAGCCGCCCTGTGCGAGATCACCGGCTTCGCGGCTGTTTCCCTGCAGCCCAACGCGGGATCGCAAGGGGAATACGCCGGACTGCTCACCATCCGCGCCTGGCACGAGGCCCGCGGCCAAGGGCACCGGGACGTGTGCCTGATCCCGACCTCGGCCCACGGCACCAACCCGGCCAGCGCGGTGATGGCCGGCATGCGCGTGGTGCCCGTGCGCTGCGACGAACGCGGCGACGTGGACGTGGCCGACCTGGCGGCCAAGGCCGAGGCCCACGCCCAGCGCCTGGCGGCGCTGATGGTGACCTACCCCTCGACCCACGGTGTGTTCGAGGAGGCGATCCGCGAGATCTGCGAGATCGTGCACCGCCACGGCGGGCAGGTCTACATGGACGGGGCCAACATGAACGCCCAAGTCGGGCTCTGCCGCCCCGGCGACGTGGGCGCCGACGTGTGCCACCTCAACCTGCACAAGACCTTTTGCATCCCCCACGGGGGCGGCGGCCCCGGGGTCGGCCCGATCGGCGTGGCCGCGCACCTGGCGCCGCACCTGCCCGGGCACCCGGTGGTCACCAACGGCGGCGGCCTGGGCCCGGTCGCTTCGGCCCCCTGGGGCAGCGCCGGCATCCTGTGCATCAGTTGGGCCTACATCGCGATGATGGGCGCCCGCGGCCTGACCCGCGCCACCGAGGTGGCGATCCTGGCGGCCAACTACATGGCGGCCCGGCTCGCCCCCCACTACGACCTGGTCTACACCAACCAGAAGGGCCGCGTGGCCCACGAGTTCATCCTCGACCTGAAACCCTTCGAAAAGAGCGCGGGCATCAGCGGCGAGGACGTGGCCAAACGCCTGATGGACTACGGTTTCCACGCGCCGACCATGAACTGGCCGGTGGCGGGTTCGTTGATGATCGAACCCACCGAGTCCGAGTCGAAGGAAGAGCTCGACCGCTACTGCGATGCGCTGATCGCCATCCGCGCCGAGATCCGCGCCATCGAAGAGGGCCGCCTCGATCGGCTCGACAATCCCTTGCAAAACGCGCCCCACACCCAGGGGGTGGTTTGCTCCGACGATTGGAACCACGGCTACAGCCGCGAACAGGCCGCGTTCCCCGCGCCCTGGACCCGCGAGCGCAAGTTTTGGCCCCACGTGGGTCGCGTGGACAACGGCTACGGCGACCGCCACCTGGTCTGCACCTGCCCACCGATGGAAGCCTACGCGGACGAACCGGACCCGGTGGGCGCCGCGCACTGAGCGGGCCTGCTGAGAGCCAGGGACGTTCCGCGCCGGAGCCGCGCGCGCTTCAATCCTTGAGGAGCCGTTTGCCGTAGTGGGCGAACGCCTCCTCCTGGGAGCCGAAAACCCGCACCTCCCCCACCCGGCCCACACCGCCGGTGTCCTCCAGGGCCACCACGCGGGTCCAGGACATCGGCCGGCCTTCGTATTCAAGGAAGCGCCCCGGGCGGTGGAGCAGATAGACAAACCCTGCGCCATCCGCCAGGCGGGCCACGGAGAGGTTCGTCATGAAACGACAGGCCTCGGCGGGAACTTCCACGGGCAAAAGCCCGTAGGGGCGCCCGTCGATTCGGCCGCCCAGGAGCCTCTCCCGGCCAAGTTCGGAGGCGACCAACAAAAGCAGCCATGAGGTCGAGTGCACAACCGCACCGTCCAGGACCTCAAACTCCACGGGACCCCGGTGGAGTCGCCTGACGAGCACAGCCGGTCTGCCCGTGCGCTCGCCTGGGGCCACATAAACCCCACCCGTGAGCGCACCCGCCTCCGCGCCCCAACTCGGTCCGGGCATGAACTCCTCGGCTGCGACCTCGCTGCACGTCCCGTGGGCGAAGCGCCCGCCCCTCTGGATCCCGAAGGTCCAGTGTTCGAGCACCCACTCACCCCCGGGCGCCTCGCCGATCAGCACATACCCGTGGGCCGCGGCCGGCACGGCCCGGTGCAACCGAAACTCCACCGGAAACGACCAACGCGCCGCCTCGAAGCGCCCCCCGAGCCCCACCCTCTCCCGGCGCTCCAGCACCAGCCGATTCGCGCCGGGCCGCTCCCCCCCGCCCTGCTCCTCAAGCTCCAGCAGCACCGACTCCCGCAAAAACAAACTCGAGTGCCCCGCAGCCACCCGGAGCCCAGAAGGCGCCTCCTCTTCCGGCGCCATCGCGCACCCCCCAGGCTGAGCCGATGGGACCAACGCAGCGCCGTCATGGTGAATCGATCGTACCCGAGCCAGCGGGACCCGGTGATGACCCCGCTGGTTGTTCCGGACATAGGGTTAGGGTCCGGGCACGGAGCCCTCCGGCGCTCGCCACCACCACGGCCCTTCCACCGCACAGCCGCCGGGGAAGAGCACCTCCCCGCGCAGCACCACCTGTCCTTCACGGGAACTCAGGGAACGAAGATCGCCGCGAGGCCGTTCGAGAGTTCAACGGGTGTCCCCGGCAGCGACAGGGCGACGAAGACGCCCTGGAACACG
Source organism: Planctomycetaceae bacterium (assembly GCA_050480685.1). Classification (GTDB taxonomy): domain Bacteria; phylum Planctomycetota; class UBA1135; order UBA1135; genus JBJHAV01. The sequence continues at coordinate 6,082 of JBJHAV010000206.1, forward strand.
AACTCGATTCCCACCCAAGCGGGCTCGTTCGGGACCGGGATGGCGAACTGGGCCTGACCTCCGGGCGCCGGCGCCAAGGCCAGTTGGAGCGGCGGGGGCACGAGGGCGAGCAGCAGCTCGCCCAGCCCCGGCAGGAAGAGACCGCAGCCCCCCGGGCCGGTCCCGTTCAGACCCCCGTAGAGCAGCGCCACCCCGTCCCCACCCAGTGAAGCCTGCACGTCGAACTGCGACGTGCGCCCGAGCACCAGGCCAGGCGATGGCGAGCTGAGCTGCGCCGGATTGCCCAAGCACCCGGCGAGTCCTTCGAAACCCTGCGGCGGGCAGCCTTTCCACTTGGCGATGAAGCTGTCGCCGCCGGGGGAGCTGGTGAAGTCGCCCCCGGCGTAGAGGGCGGATCCAGTGCCGTCATCGAAGACGCTGAGGGAGTTGATCTGGTCATTCACCCCCATCCCGAGCGCGCTCCAGGCACTGCCGTCCCAACGCGCGATACGGCTCGCCGCCTGGCCCCCGGCCGTGGTGAACTCGCCCCCAGCGTAGAGGGCGGCGCCAGAGCCGTCGTCGAAGACACTGAGGGCGCGGACCGTGCCGTTCACCCCCGACTCTCCCCCGAAGGTCGGCAGCCATTGAGGCTCGCAGCCCTGACCCTGGGAGAGCAGCAGCGCCCCGACCGGCGGGCCGTCGCCCGTGCCGCGCCTTTCGAGCCCTGCGACCCGCCGGCGCGCGCTCCAGTGGCCCTCGGAGCCGTTCGCTACGGCGGTCAGCTCAAGGGCCTCGATGCCTTCCGCGAGCTCGACCTCGAGGGCGAAGGCTCCATCCGGACCCACCGTCGCGAGCCCTCCTGCGTCCGAGACCACCACCGCCCCTTCGGCCGCCCGGCCGTCGGGGAAGAGCACCTCCCCGCGCAGCACCACCCGGCGCTGCACGGCGTCCTCGACCGCCCCTTGCGCGGCGAACGAGGTGACGAGAGCCGGAGAATCCCAAAGG
>JBJHAV010000207.1:0-7044 GCA_050480685.1 Planctomycetaceae bacterium
CCGGGCCAGGGGGCGGCCGAGCAGCCGCGCGGGGCGGCCGAGCAGGCACACGGCGCGGGCGAGCAGTCCGCAGGCGACGGTCCGCGTCGCCGCCGCCGCCGTCGCGGGCGCCGCGGCAGCGAGGCGTCCGACGAGTCCGCGGACTCACCCGTGCGAGCTTCGGGGCGATCGGGCCGGCGCGGGGACCGCGCGGAAGTCGGCGATTCGCAAGACGCTCACCCCGAGGAAGATCCCGGCGACGTCTGGGGCGAGGGCGATGAGGCCCCCTTCCCCACCTCCCCGCCGGAACCCAGCGGCGCGGCCCGCATCCTGCCCGCCGTGGACCTGCCCCGGGAGCGCGTCGACCTGGACGCCCTGCGCGTGGTGTCGCGTTTGGCGCGCCGCGGCCACGAGGCCTACCTGGTGGGCGGCTGTGTGCGCGACCTGCTCCTCGGCCGCACTCCGAAGGACTTCGACGTGGCCACGGCAGCGCACCCGCGCCAGGTCAAACGGCTCTTCCGCAACGGCCGCATCATCGGCCGCCGCTTCAAGCTGGTGCACGTGATCTACGGCGACAAGGTCGTCGAAACGTCGACCTTCCGCGCCGCCCCGCGCGCGCCCGTGGCCGGCGAGGACCTGTTGATCCTGGAGGACAACGAGTTCGGCACCGCCGAGGAAGACGCGCGCCGCCGCGACTTCACGATCAACGCGCTGTTCCTCGATCCTTTGCGCTGGCGCATCCTTGATTACGTGGACGGTCTCTCGGACCTGCGTTCGGGGCTCCTTCGCACGATCGGCGATCCGCACGTGCGCCTGGCGGAGGACCCCGTGCGCATTCTGCGCGCGATCAAGTTCGCGACGCGCCTGGGCCTGTCGATCGATCCCGAAACCTGGGGTGCCATGGGGCATTGGTCCGGAGCCCTGGGGCGTTCGGCGGCGCCGCGTGTGGCCGAGGAAGTGCTGCGCCTGTTGCGTTCGGGGGTCGCCACCCCGGCCTTCCGCATGTTGCACGCCTGCGGCGCCCTGGAAGTGGTCTTGCCGCCGGTCGGCGACTACCTGACCCGGGCGGGCGCCGCCGAGGACTTTTGGCCCCTGCTGGAGGCCCTCGACGCCCACTCGGCTCGCGTCGGCGAGCCCGACCCGGCCCTGGCCCTGGCGCTGCTTTTCCTTCGGCCGGTGGAAGAAGCGCTCGGGCACTCGCTCTACAGCCACCCTCAGCACGAGGGGGCGATTTTGGAAACCGCCGACCGCCTGCTCGAGCCGATGGTCGCCGCCACGCGCCTCTCGCGCCGGGATCTGGGGTTGGCGCGGCGACTGCTCGCCAACCAGCGCCGCTTCACCCAACCCTCCAGCAAACGCTTCCGGCCCCTCCTGTTCCTGCACAGCCCCGAATTCCCGCTCTCCTTCCAGTTCCTGACCCTGGCCTCCCCGACCCTGGGCCTGGACCCGGAGTTGGCTGCCGCCTGGGAGGAGCGCCTGGTGAAGTCCCGGGAGGTCCCCGAGGAGGAGTTGGAGCGCCTGCGGTCCAAGCGCAGGAAACGCCGCCGGCGTTCCCGGGAGTGAGCCCCGGGGCCTCCGGGGAGGCCCCCAGGTCCCCTCCGGGGCCCTTTCGCGGCCCGGCCGTCCCGGGCCGGACGACTCCCTGCTGCCCACCCTCGTCGCCCCCCACCCCGGCGGGGTAGCTTTTGGGGCATGGCCGCGGGTGCCCCAGGCATCCGCATCGCCCCCGACCCTTCCGGGACGGCGCCGGCGAGCGCGACCACCGCGCTCGCGTCCGGCCCCCCACAGCGGGGAAGGGTCGGGGCGATGGCCCCCTAGCGCCCCGACGGCACCCGCGCTCCCATGCTGCCCTCACGATCCCTGCTTCGCACCGCCGCGCTGGCCGCGCTGTCCCTTTGGTTTTGCGCCGTCGGTGCGCGGGAGTGGGCCTTCGGCTCTTCCGCGCCGGGCATTGCGAGCGGTCAGAACGCGCGGCAAAGCGGCGCCTCCGAGCCCGCGGCGCTCGTCGCCTGGCGCGCCCTGTCGCCCGACGGTCGGCGCCGCGCGCTGGAACGCTGGCGATTCGAAGTGCGCCAGGAGGGCGGCGCCCAGGAAATGCGCGTGCGCCACGTGCTCAAGGACCTGCCGGTGGATCCCGGCCACTTGCCCTTGGAGCGCCCCCACCGCTGGCACGATCCGCAGGTCTTCGCCCCCGGCCAACCGATTCCGCGCCGCCCCCTGCGGCGCGATTCGAGCACCCTGACCGAGTTCCGCCGGCGCCTCGACCGCGCCCGCCCGCCGCGCGGCTTCGAACCCGCCTTCCTCTACGACTGGGGTCAAGCGCGTGTGGTGCGGCGGGCCCTGGAGGACCCCCAGGAAGCCCTGGCGCGCCACGCCGCCGCCGGACGTCACCCGGACTTGGATTTGGCCGAAGCGGCGATCCTGGCCCGACTGGACGACGGTTCGCGCAGCGCGGTGCACGAGGCCTTCGGGCACGCCTACACCACCCGCGCCGGGGACGTGTATCCGATCACCCTCTACGAAGCCTGGAGCAGCGGCCTCGAAATCGAGATGCCCGACGTGGACGTGCTCGGCATCCTGCACACCCTGGAGCCCGAGACGCGCGTGCACCGCGCGCCCTTGCCCCAGTCTTTGCACAAGGATCTCTATCCGAGGGTCGAGCGCCTGTTCGTGCCCCTGCGGCGCCAACGGGGTCTGCGCGAAAGTGCCGCGCGGGTGTACCTGGAACCCGAGCCGGTGTTGATCGACGGCTTCGGCCGCGGCCACGCCATGGCCTTCCACGCCCTGTGGGTGGCCGCCGGCGAGGATCCGGCGACCCTCGCGGCGCTGCTGCCGAGCGAGGAGGACGGGGTCTGGGACGGCTTCATCGCCGCCGTGCAGCAGGCGCTCGGGCGCGACGAGGAACGCCTGCATCGCTCGCGCCAACGTCAGGCGGCCCTGGAGGCGGATCGGGCGCGGTTGGCCCAGCTTTTCGCCGTCGCCGTGCAAGGGGAAGCCGAACGCGCCGCGAAACGTTAGGCGGCCGGTTGCGCGGTGTTGCACGCGCTGCCGAATCAGCGCCGGCCCAATGCGTCGGCGGCCACCTGGGCGGTGGCGAAGGCGCCCTGGAAGTTGAGACCGCCGATCGGCCCTTGCAGGTCGAGCACCTCGCCGATGGCGTACAGCCCGGGATGGCCGCGCACGGCCATGCTGCCGGGATCGACGGCGCTCAGGTCCAAACCCCCGGCGGTCACCTCGGCCGCGTCCCAACCGGAGGTGCCGTCGACGGGCACGTCCAGGCCCTTGGCGGCGAGCACCCAGTCGTGGCGCCGCGCGCGGTCGAGGGAGGACACGGGCGGATCGGGCTCGGCGCAGCCGGCCTGGGCGGCGACGCGCTCCAGCACACGCCGCGGCAGGCCCCAGCCGGCGCGGGCCAACGCCAGGGAGAGGCGCGTGCGCGGCGACGTGCGCGCCAGTTCGAGCAGCACTTCGCGGCAGGCCTCGGGTGAGTGGTCCGGGTAGAGGTCGAGCTTGAGGGCCACCACCCGGCCGCGCGCCACACCCTCGGAGAGGTCCATGGCGCCGGGTCCCGAGAGCCCCGTGTGGGTGAACACCACCGGCCTGCGCCGGCGGGTGAGGGGTGCGCTCCAGTCGCCGACGGTCGGCTCGGCCACACGCACCTCCACGTCCTCCAAAGCCACGCCGGTCAGGGCGCGCACCCAGGGTTCGGGGCTCGCCAGCGGCACGAGCGCCGGCACGGGTTCGACCAGCGGCAACCCCAAGGACGCGAGCCAGGGATACGCGTCCCCGGTGGTGCCCGTGCGCGGATAACTGCGTCCGCCGGTGGCGATCACCACGAAGGCGCTGCGCACGCACGGCCCCTCCTCCAACTCCAGCCGCCAAGCATCGCCCTCGCGCGCGAGCGTTCGCACCCCTTGCCCCAGGCGCAGTTCGACTCCCGCTTCGCGTGCGGCCCGCTCCAGGGCGTCGCGCACATCGCGGGCCCGCTGGCTGGCCGGGAAGATCTTTTCGAGCGGCGCTTCGACGGTCGGCACACCGAGCCGGTGGAAGTGTTCGCGCACGGCGTGCGGCGGCAGGATGCGCAGGCCGTGGGCCAAAAAACGCGCGCCCCGGCGCCCGAACAGGCGCGCCGCGCCCGGGCCGTCGAGGGTCGTCGTCAGGTTGCAGCGTGTGCCGCCGCTGGCCAGGATCTTGGTGCCCGTGCGCGGGGTTTTTTCCAGGAGCAACACCCGCCGGCCGGCCAGGGCAGCCTGCCAGGCACACCACAGCCCGGCCGCGCCAGCGCCGACGACGGTCACTTCGGCCGCGCTCGAGGCCGAGCTCTGCCCATCTCCTTCGCCCATGACACTGCGCCGCGCGCGGATCAACCGCCCGAAAGGGCACTCTCCCAGGCGGCCAGTTCCTCGGGACTGTGGGGCGTGCGCGGCGGCGTGTCGTCCTCCAGGTCGTCCAAGTAGCCTTCAGGCAGGCACACACGCTGGGTTTGGGAACCCTTGGCCCGGTGGGCGCGCAGGGCCTGGCGCGGAAAGCTTTCCGCCGGGTCGACTTGCCCGAGCAGCGCGAGCATCTCTTGCAAGGTGTCCACCCGCGTGAGCGCGCCGCGCAGGGCCGCCGAGCCGCGGAACCCCTTGGTGTACCAGGTGCACCACTTGCGCATTTGGCGCATGCCGTGCACCTCGCCGAAGAAGTCGATCAGGAGCCGCGCGTGTTCTTCGAGCACCTCCCTAATGCGCCCGAAGTTCGGCGGCGGATCGGGCTCGCGCCCGTCGAAGACCGCCGCCAATTCGGCAAACAACCACGGCCGGCCCAAACAGCCGCGCCCGACGATCACCCCGGCGCAGCCCGTGGCGCGCATCATGCGCAGGGCGTCGAAGCTCTCCCAAATGTCGCCGTTGCCCAGCACCGGCAGGTCGATCGCCGCCACCAACTCGCCGATCGCGTCCCAATCCGCTTCGCCGGAATAGAGCTGCGCGGCGGTGCGCGCGTGCAGCCCGATCGCGGCGGCGCCCTCTTCGGCGGCCACGCGGCCCGAGCCCAAGAAGGTGGAGAGTCCTTCGTCGATGCCCTTGCGGACCTTGATCGTGACCGGCACCGCGCCGGCCGAACGAACCGCCGCGCGAACGATGCGCGCCAGGAGGCGCGGTTTGACCGGCACGGCACTGCCGCCCCCATGGCGCGTGACCTTGCGCACCGGGCAGCCGAAGTTCATGTCCACGTGATCGACACCCTGCTCGACGAGCAGCGCGACCACTTCACCCACGTCCTTGGGGTCGGTGCCGTAGACCTGCACCGAGCGCGGTCGTTCGTCCGGTCGGCTCGACGCCAAAAGCTGCGTCAGGCGATTGCCCATCAGGAAGGCGCGCGCCGTGATCATCTCCGACACGTAGAGCCCCGCCCCAAAGCGGCGGCAAAGCGTGCGGAAGGGGTAGTTCGTGACCCCCGCCATGGGGGCCAGCACGACCGGCGGCCAGACGTGGAGCGGCCCGATGCGAAGGGGCGCGAATTCCCCCGGCGCAGCCAGGGGCACCCCGGCGTTTTCCGGGCTGGCAAAACGCTCCGCGTTCACCGCGGGCCGGCTCCCGGGCCGCTATCGTTCTGGGGCGCCGGCGCGGGCGCGGGCGCGGGGTTCTCTTCGGCCTCGCGCAGGGCTTCCAGCAAACGCGCGCCGGCCTCGGGATCGAGGCGCGCGGGCAAACCGGGACCGCCGAAGCTGGTGTGGCCCCGGGCCGCGGTGGTCGTGCGCCCGCGGCCGATCTCCTGCACCCAGGCGAGGACCGCGCCGTTTGGCGCGTAGGTGATGCGCATCACGCCGGTGTGGGTGCGCAGAAAGCGCCCCTCGTCGTCGTCGACGAACTCCCAGGAGAGCAGCATGGGTTCAAACAGCGCCCCCAGGACGAGCATCGGCATCGCCCCCTGGCGCGAACGTTGTCCGACCACCAGGGCCGTGGTCGCGCTGCCGCCCAGGCTGCCCAAGCTGACCGCCACCGGGCGGTCCGGCGTGCTCTCGACGGCGATCAACTCGCCATTCTGGCGGCGTTCCATGCGCAGCGCCCCGCCCACCCACATACCGCGGGCGGAGACTTCCTGACCTTCGGCGAGCAGGCGCACGCTGAAGGCCTCCAGCCGGCCTTCGACCAACCGCTGCTGCACATGCACTTCGTTGGCCGCCACGTCCCCTTGGGCGGGCCGCACGATGCGCCCGAGGAACAAAAGGCCGCCATCTTCCTCGCGGCCGACCACCCAACGCTCGGCCGAGAGCCTCAGGCCCATGGCGCGGGTCTCGACTTCGCCCGCCAGGATCGGACGCACCCCGTCGGGCAACACCGGCGCTTCCACCGACAGCGGCGCGCTTTCGGCCTCGCGCGCTTCGTCCTGGCGCCGGCGCAGGTCCTCCACCAGGTCGTCGAGGCTGGAGCGGGAGAGGTAGCGCCCGCGCAGCACGACCGCCTCGGGTCGGCGCAGTGTGTCCAGGCCCGCGCGCGGGTCTTCGGCCACCACGAGCAGGTCGGCGATCTTGCCCGGGCTGAGGGTGCCGCGCGCTTCGAGCACACCCAGGGCGCGCGCCGCTTCGCGTGTGGCCGCGGCCAGCACCTCGGCGGGCTCCAGGCCCGCGGCGACCCACTCGGCGAGTTCCGTGTGCAGGGCATCCCCGGGGAAGAGCCAGGGTTGGGGCGAACCGCTGCCGGGCAAGAGGGGCACGCCCGCCCGATGCAGTCGGCCAAGCAGTTCGCGCTGCTTGTCGAGCACACGCCGGCCTTCTTCCGCGTGTCCTTCGCCGGCGTAGCGTTGGCGCGCGGCCCATTCGGCCCCCCACCAGGCGGCGTAGAAGGGCGGCAGGTACTCCAGCTCTTCCATGCGTCCCTCGGGCGAGTCCATCAGCGAGCGCGACGCCGCCAGCGCTGGCAACACACCCATGCGCGTGCCGGCCACCGCTTCGATGCCGCGATCGAAGGCCCGCGGCTGCACGAAGGTCCACTCGACACCCGTGGCCAAAAACGAATCGAGGAAATGCACCACCGAATTCCAGTCCGAGGCCACCTCAGCCAGCGCCACCCCCCGCGCCCC
>JBJHAV010000208.1:0-6984 GCA_050480685.1 Planctomycetaceae bacterium
GGGTGGAGTTGGAGCCAGGCACCGTCCCCACCCACTTGCCGCGCTCAGCTCTCGCCGAGCTTCGGCTTCACCAAGTCCCGCAGCCGCGCCTCCGCCCGGCGCAGCAGCATGCGCACCGCATCCTCGGTGCGACCGTCCATCCTCTCCCCCGCCTCGCGCAGGCTCAGGCCCTGGAAAAACACCAGGGTGATCGCCGTGCGGTGCTCCGGGGAGAGGTGTTCCAGCGCCTGGCGCAAGATGGCGAACTCCTCCTCGCGGGCCACCTGGCGGGTCACCGATAAGTCCTCGCTGGGCGGCTCGTAGCGCGCCGCGCCTTCCTCCCGATCCCCGCCCTCGATGGCGCGCTCCTTGGAGATGTCGCGCTTGCCGGCGGCGTAGAACTCGGCCCGATCGCGGATCTTGTTGTTGAGGATCTGGATCAACCAGCGCAGCAGCGACCCGTCGCCGCGGTAGCGGTAGTTGGCGAAGTCCCGGGTGGCTTCCCGGAAGGTGGTCTGGGCCAGGTCGTCGGCCTCCTCCTTCTGGCGCAGGCGCGGGCCAAGGCGCCGCCGGGCCACATCCACCAAAAGGCCGTAGTAGCGGCGGAAGAGCGCGTCCAGGGCGGCCGCGTCCCCCCCCTGGGCCTGATCGACCAGCCCGGCCACGTCCTCCCCCTGGAGGTCGGAGGGCGAGGGATCCGGCTCGTCCTGGGGGGTCTCGTGGGGGGGGGATTCGCAGGACATGGGGAGGGCGCCCGCGCGGCGGGCCGGGTGGCCAGCGTAACGCCGCCGGGCCCGCCATGCGTGGCCCCGGCGCCGCCGGGCGGGAAATCAGGGGCGGCGGCCGGTCAGCTCCAGGAGGCCGGCCTCGTCGAGAACGGCCACACCGAGGCTCTGCGCCCGGGTGAGCTTCGAGCCCGGAGAGGCTCCCGCCACCAGATAGTCCGTGCGGGCGCTGACATCGGAAGCCACCTTGCCCCCCTGGGCTTCGACCAGGGCCTTGGCCTCGGCCCGCGAGAGGTTTTCGAGGGTGCCGGTCAGCACCACGGTTTTGCCGGCCAGGGCGCCGCCGTTGGAGGCCGCCGCCGTGGGCGGCAAAATTTCGACGCCGCCCTCCCGGAAGCGCTCCAAAAGGTCCAGGTTGGGCTGCTCCGCGAACCAGGCGACCACCTTCCGCGCCACCTCGGGACCGATGCCGTCGATCTCCAAGAGGTGCGCTTCGTCGACTGTTTGCAGGGCCTCGATCGTCGGGTAGCGCCCGGCCAGGAGCTTGGCGGTCGCGGGCCCCACGTCGGGGATCCCTAAGGCCACCAGGAACCGCTCCAGGGGTACCCGGCGGCGCTGTTCGATCTGCTCCAGGAGGTTCCTGACGCTCTTCTCGCCGAAACGGTCCAGGTCCAGGAGCTCTTGCTCGCCCAGGTGGAAGAGATCCGCCGGGCTCTTGAGCAGTCCGCGTTCGACCATCTGCGCGATCGACTTCGGCCCAAGCCGGTCGATCTCGAAGGCGCTGCGCCCGCACAGCAACTCGACCCGCCCGACCAACTGGGGCGGACACGAAATCCCGTTGGGGCAGCGCCAGTACTTGCCCTCCGAAAGACTCGGTGTGCCGCAGGCCGGGCACACCTCGGGGGCCGCGAACACCGCGCGCCAGCGCCAGGTGACACCGTCACGCACACCCCCGCCTTCGGCGCGCAGGCTCTCGGGCAGCTTCTCCCGCCAATCCGCGGGTTCGGGGCCCTCGGGCGCCTTCGCCACGCCGATCACCTGGGGAATCACGTCACCGGCCCGGTGCACAAACACACTGTCGCCGATGCGCAGCCCCAGGGCGACCACGTGATCGGCGTTGTGCAGGGTCGCGTGGCGCACGGTAACCCCGAGCACCTCCACCGGATCCAGGTGCGCGCGCGGCGTCAGGCGCCCGTTCGGCCCGACTTGCACCTCGATCGCGCGCAGGGTGCTGGTAGCCTCCACCGCCGCGAACTTGTGGGCGTACTGCCAACGGTGGGCGCGGGCCGTTCGGCCCAGGCGTTCGCGCAGGTCGAGCCGATCGAGTTTGGCGACGATGCCGTCCACGTCGAAGGGCAACTCGAAGCGTTTGGCTTCGATGCGCCGGTGGTAGTCGAGGCACCCGTCGATGCCGGACACCAGCTCCCCCAGGCCCAAATCGGGCAGGCCCCAGTCCTTCAGGGCCGCGAGGGACTGGGAGTGGGTTTCGAGGGGCGGCCCGCCCTCCATGCGCACCAGGGCCCAGGCGTGGAATTCGAGCGGATAGCGCCGCACCTCCCGCGGATCGTTGCGCCGCAGGGCACCGCTGGTGGCGTTGCGCGGGTTGGCGAGCGGAGCCAGCCCTTGCGCCGTGCGGCGCTTGTTGAAACGCGCCAAAGCGTCGCGGTGCATCAAAACCTCCCCGCGCACCTCCAAGAGGTCCGGCACGGGCCGCCGCTCCCCCGACAGGACGAGGGGCAAGTTGCGCACGGTGCGCAGGTTCTGGGTGATGTCCTCGCCGACCGCACCATCGCCGCGGGTCAAACCGCGCACGAAGGTCCCCTTTTCATAGAGCAACGCGGCGCTGACCCCGTCGAACTTGGGCTCCACGGCGAAGTCCAACGTGTCGTCCTCGCCGAGTTTGAGGAACCGGCGGATGCGCGCCTCGAAGTCGCGCACCTCCTCCGCGCTGAACAGGCTGTCGATGGAAATCATCGGCTGCTCGTGGGCCACCCGCGCAAAGCCGGTGCCCTCGGGCAGGGGCGCGCCGACCCGTTGGGTCGGACTGTCGGGCACCACCAGGTCGGGGTGCTCCGTTTCGATCTCGATCAACTCGCGCAGGAGCCGGTCGTACTCCCCGTCGCTGATCTCCGGCCGGTCTTCCAGGTAGTAGAGCCGGTCGTGGCGCAAAAGTTCGTCCCGCAGCCACGCCGCGCGCTCGCGCACCTGCCCTCGTTTTGCTGTCGCCATCGCTTCGTGCACGGGGAACCTGCGCCCGGTCCAGGGCGCCCTAGGGCTCCAGAGGATCCAAGGCGCCGGGGACCCAAGACTCCAGAAACAGAGTGTAGGCCCTATCGGGGCAAGTCCCCCGGACCCATGGCCGCGGGCAAAAGTTCGAAGAGCCTCCAGCGCGCGACGGCTCCGCCGCGCCCGCGCGAGACGACCCACAAGTCGGGAGCAAACTCGGCAAGCACCTGGCGGCAGGCGCCGCAGGGCGAAATCGGCCCCTCGGCCGGGGTCACGATCGCCACTGCCGAAAACCTGCGGGCCCCCGCCGCCACGGCGGCCACCAGGGCCGCGCGTTCCGCGCACAGGGTCAGCCCGAAGCTGGCGTTCTCCACGTTGCAGCCCGCGAAGACCCGCCCATCCTCGGCCAGGAGCGCCGCCCCCACCGCGAAACGCGAGTAGGGCGCGTGCGCCCGGGCCTGCACGGCCTCGGCCGCGGCGAACAGTTCGCTCTCGCGGTCCTGGTCCATGCCAAGAGCATGCGCTCCGGCACGGGACACGTCATCGACGCCTCAGCCGGCGACCGCTTCGTACCCCGAGAACGGCACCCTCGGACGCACCTGGCGGGACCCGGTGACCGGATCCGTGCGTTCCTCGGCCGTGACCTGGACGAAGGCCTCCTGCCCAACCAGGTCGGCGGGTTCGATGTCCAAGCGCCCGCTGACCTGGAACCCCAGGCCCGCCAGCACGTGTTTGGCCCGCCTCAGGCCGCGCTCGGACCAGCCGATGCCGTCCCAGGCCGCCGTGCGTCCGGCGAACTCGCCCTCGCTGACTTCCAGGCGGAAGGTCCAGCGCGGCGAACCCTCGCGCGTCCAGCCCTCGCGCACCTCCGCCACGCGGCAGCGATAGCGCCCCTCGGGCACCGACAGATAACTCTCCACGTCGTCCACTCCGCTGAAATCCACTTCCATGTCGTTCCTCCGGTGGGCGCGGGACACCTCGCCCCGCGGCGGGGGAAAGACCCATGGACACGTCGGCGGTTGCGGACTTCTTTGCGAGAGCCCGAGCGGGCGCAGATCAGCCCCCGACCGCGGAGCCCGCCGCCGAAACCGAAGGCGCGCCGCGGGTCGCCGCCGCGAAGGCGCGCTCCATGTTGCCGCCCAGCACTCCCAGCACCGTTTCTTCGTCGACCCCGCGCGCCAAGAGCAGCTCGGCGATGCGCCCATAACCGCGCGCGTCTTCCAGGCCGACCGGCGCGCGCAAGATGCCGTCGTAATCCGACCCCAAACCCACCGCATGGGGCCCGGCGACCTCCAGGGCGTGCAGCACGTGTTCGATCAACCGCTCGGCGGGCAAGGGCCGCGCCCGGGCGCGCATGTGCCCCGACTGGCGCAGGAAGAGCCGCGTCCCGCCGGCGAGCCCCGCCACCTCTTCGTCCCCAAGCGCCCGGTAGGCGGCCGTGCCGCGCACGCGGTTTTCCTCCGCGCGCGCATCGGCGTCCAAAAAGCCCGGGTGGAAGACGATGCCGACCACCCCACCCCGCTCGCCCAGGGCGCGCAGGGCTTCGTCCGAGAGGTTGCGCGGATGGTCGTGCAGCGCGCGGCAGCCGGAGTGGCTGGCGATGGCCGGGCGCTCGGCCACCTCCAGGGCATCGAACAGGGCGCGCTCCGAAGCGTGGCTCAAATCCACGAGCACGCCGAGCTGGTTCATGCGCCGCACCACCTCCCGCCCGAACGGCGAAAGCCCGGCGGGCACCCCCGCGCCGGCGCCCTCCTGGCACGAGCGAATCCAAGACAGGTGGTTGTTCCAAACCAGCGTCAGAACCCGCAGCCCGTCCGCGAAAAAGCCCTCCAGCGCGCCCAGATCCTCCTCCAGCGCGTGCCCGCCCTCGATCCCCAAGATGCCCGCGATGCGCTCCGCCCGGCGGGCCTCGGCCAACTCCTCGCCGTTGCCCACGAGCACGAGCCGCTCCGGCCAGCGCTCCGCCAACTCGCGCCCTGCCCCCATCAACGCCCGCGCCCGAGCCCCCGCCCCCACCGGCATGTACCCCGGATCCACCCAGGACACGAGCACCACCGCCCCGAGCCCCCCCTGCGCCGCCCGCTCGAGATCGAACTGCCCCGGCGTCCGCCGCCCCAGGTCATGCCCCAAGTCCAGCGCCCGCTGAAGCGCATCCACATGCGCATCGAACACCGGCCTCGCCCCGAGCACCCCCTTCATCCGTCCCACCGCTTCCATGCCCTCACGGTATCAACTGCCGCCGTCTGCCCGGTGCGCCCAGCTCGCAGGCCGTGTGGCGGGGAGCGTAGGCTGGGAGGCATGTCGCGCATCGATGTTTTGTCCCGTGGGTTTCGCGGGGAGTTTCTCGACCATGGGGCCCTGACTTCGCAGGTCGAAGCGTGGGCCGAGGCGTTTCCGGAGTTCGTGCGGCTCGAGTCGATTGGGCGCACGCCCGAGGGGCGCGAGATTTGGCTCTTGACCCTGGGGCAAGCCTTGGAGGAACCGCGGCCAACGGCTTGGGTGGACGGCAACATGCATGCGGCCGAGTTGGCCGGCTCGTGCGTGGCGTTGGCGATCGCCGAGGACTTTTTGCGTGTGCTCCTCGGGGAACCCGTGGAGGGTTTGGCGCCGAGTGTGGCCGCGGCTTTGCGGGAGGTGCACCTCGTGTGCGTGCCGCGCATTTCCCCGGATGGGGCGGAGGCGGTGCTGACCAGCGGCCGGTATGTGCGTTCCGTGCCCCGGGATGCGCGCGCGAATCGCGAACACGCGCATTGGGTCGCGGGCGACGTGGACGGGGACGGATTGGCGCTCGTGATGCGGGTCGAGGATCCGACCGGCGAATTCGTCGAGTCGCGGCGCGAGCCCGGGCTACTCGTGCCGCGCCGGATCGACGATGAGGGTCCCTTCTACAAGCTCTATCCGGAGGGCAGCATCGTTCACTTCGACGGCCTGCGTGTGCCCGATCCGATTTCGCTTTCGGACAACGAACCGGACCTCAATCGCAACTTCCCCTACCACTGGGCGCCGGAACCGGCGCAGTACGGCGCGGGGCGTTATCCGCTCAGCGAGCCCGAATCTCGCGCGGTGGCCGAGGCGGCCACGGCGCGGCCGCAGATCTTCACCTGGCTCAACCTGCACACCTTCGGCGGCGTCTTGATCCGGCCGCTGGGTGCGGCGCCGGATGCGAAGCTCGCGCCCTTCGATCGGGCGCTTTTCCACCAACTCGAAGAGTGGGCCGAGGAGCTGACCGGCTATCCGACCGTGAGCGGCTTCCACGAGTTCCTCTACGAGCCCGAAAAGCCCCTGCACGGGGATCTTTCCGACTTCGCTTACCACCTGCGCGGCGCCCTGGCTTGGGTTTGCGAGCTGTGGGATGTGTTCGAGCAGGTCGGGTTGCCGCGCCGGGAGCGGTTCGTGGACCGCTACACCCGCTTGGACCGGGAACACCTGGAGGCGTTGGCGGCCTGGGACCGGGAGCACAACGGCGGCTCGATGCTGGTGCCCTGGCGCAAGGTCGAACACCCCCAACTCGGGCCGGTGGAGGTCGGCGGCGTCGATCCGCGCTTCGGTATTTGGAATCCGCCGCGCGCGCGGCTGGCGGAGATCTGCCGCGCCCAGAGCCTGCTTTATCTGCGCGTCGCCTCCCTGTGCCCGCGGGTGGTGTTCGAAGGGGTCCGCGTGGAAGCCCTGGGCGGCGAGCGATTCCTGGTGCGCGGCGAGGTGGTCAACCTCGGCTACCTGCCGACCTACGGCCTCGAATCCGCCCGGGAGCTCCCCTGGAACGAGCCCCTGGTGCTGGAGGTGGAAGGATCCGGGCCCAAACCCGCCCCCGGGGAGGCCCGGCGCTCCCTGGGGCACCTGGAGGGCTGGGGCCGGGGCCGCTGGAACCCCGAAGCTGCTCTTTACTACCAGCGCAGCCGCGGCAGCGTCTCCCGAGCCCCCTTCCAGGTCCTGGTCGAGGGCCGCGGGGAACTCGTCCTGAGGGCCCGAAGCTGCCGCATCGGCCGCGCGGAGCACCGACTGACCGTCTAGTGGTGTGATTCAGCCAGACGGGGCAGATCCTCGAGGCCGCGTG
>JBJHAV010000209.1:0-6895 GCA_050480685.1 Planctomycetaceae bacterium
ATCGGTACGCAGGCGCACATCGACTTCCGGCCGTGACAGGTCGAGACGCACACCACCCGTTGCGTCGAGCAGTTGTCCCTCGCGCTGGATGGAACTCGCGCGCAGTTGCATGCCTTCGGAGTCGAAACTGACCGGAGCTTGCTCGGTGTTCGATCCCAGGGTGTAACGATCCATGGCGCGGACATCGAGCCAATCGCCCTTGAGAAAAGAACCGCGCGAACTGAACTCCACGTTGCCCTCGGCCCGGAACGAGAGTTCGTCGGCTCCGACGCGCGAACGAAGCTCGCGGATGCGCTGGGCGCTGGCGGACAAGCTCTCCGCGCCCGCGAGGGTTAGGTCGACTTCTTCGGCGCGCGTGACTTCCCAGTCGTCGCCTTCGATCCAAAAGTCCGCGCCCCCGCTGGCCAGCAACCTCACCTCGGTACCATCGGCTTGGGTTCCCGACAGGCGTGCGGGGCCGCGTGCGGTCATCACCAGGCGATCGTTCAGGGAAGACCCTTCGATTTCTGGAGCCTGCAACAACCAACCTTCGTGGCGCACCTCGACTTCACCCCAGGCGCGGAAGGAAGAAGGACGGCCCTCTTCGTCGCTGCGGCCGCTGATTCCACCCGAAGCCCACAGTTCGGTGTTGCCGGAGCGAAGTTGGGCCGGACCGCCGATCTGGTAGGAGCCCGGCGCCTGAAGACCGAGTTGGAGCGGCCCGCGCCCCCAGAGTTCGATCGGTTCCTCGTGCCCGCGCAGGTTTTCCTGGGGCGCCAAGAGCGCCCTCGGGCTGCCCGAGAGGGTGGCTTCGGAAACCTGGCCATCGGCATCGATTTCGAAGCTGGCCGTCTGGGCTTGGAAAACATGCCCCTGGCTGCGCAGCGAGACTTCGCGCTCCGCCACCAGGCGCTCGAAGGTCAGCACCTCCGAGGTTTCGCCGCCCGCACGGCCCAGAATGTCGATGTTCTGCGCCTCCAGCACCAATTCGGTGCTGCCTTCGACGATCAGACGCGAACCTTGAACCGCGCGCACTCGCAGGGGCGCGGCCGGGTCGTCCATCGAACGCCGGAAGACCAACTCGCCGCCGCTGGTCAGGGTCGCGACGGTGCCGTCCTCCAGGAGCACTTCCGCGCGGCCCCGTTCGAGGAAACGCACACTGCCGGCAGAGAGGTCGGCTTCGAGCCCCTGACCCTGGGCTTGAATGCCCTCTCCGCGCATGTGCGCCCGGGCCGCGGTCCAAAAGCGTTCGTTCGCGAGATCTCCGCTCAGTTCACTCGTGCGCAAAAACATGGGCACGAGCCGAACTCCGTCCAAAAGGCGAATCTCCACGTCGGAGAGCTCGATGGCTTCCGAGAGCCGCGGTTGGAACTCACCCGGAAGGATCACCAGTTGCACTCGGCCGCTTTCAGCTTCAACGACGCTGAACAGGTTGCGGCCCGTCTCGTCGTAGAGTTCCATGCGCAGATCATCGAGGCGGATGCCGCCGCGTTCATGCTCGGAACTCTGCGCCGAAGCGAGGGAGTAGCGCCGCACACGTGTGCCGTCCTCAAGTGCCGTGAAGTGCGAGTAGGCAAAGCGCCCCGACGGACGCAGCTGCGCGCGCGGGCCGGCTTCGTCCCGGGGCATGGTTTCGACGACACGGCCCGAAACGCTCGGCGCGCCCCGCCGATCGAGGGCCAGCACCAGGGCGAGCCCAAGACCGAACAGGATCAGGAACGCCAGGAGTCGCTTCACTTCCCGCCGACCCTCTCGACCAGGTCTTGCCAGATCCCCATGGCTCGCGCCAGGCGCTCGACGATTTCGCGGGCGCAGCCGCGGCCGCCGGGTGCCGCCGTGACGATGTCCGCTTGGCGGCGCACTTCGGGCGCGGCGTCCGAAGGACAAGCACGCACACCCGCGCGTGCGAAGAGCCGCAGGTCCGGGAGGTCGTCGCCCACCGCCATGGTGGCGGCGCTGCCCAGGGAATAGCGCTCTTGGATCGCGCTCAACAGCTCGCCCTTGTGTCCGGCCTGCAGGTGCAGGAGATCGACGCCCAGCTCCTCGGCCCGTTTGCGTGTCGCCGTGCAGCCGCGCCCGCTGATCCAGACTTGACGCACGCCCATGTGGCGCAGCAGGGAGAGCGCCAAACCGTCGCGCACATCGAAGACCTGCAGTTCCTCATCGCCCAAATACTGGATGCGTCCGTCGGTCAACGTGCCGTCCACGTCGAAGACGATCAAACGCACCAGCGACAGGCGTTTGGCCAAACGGCTTTGCTCGGGGCTGGGCTTCATGGCACGGTGAGCCTGTCGATCGATACCCGAAAGGGACCGGAGGGTCTTGGGGGGAGAGGTGCGGGCCGGGCTGGCTCAGACGCGCAGGTCGAGCACGTCCTGGATGTCGAGCAAACCGACGGGTCGATGTCCGTCGTCGACCACCGGCAGTTGGTCGATGCGATATTGCTGCAAGAGAGCCATCGCTTCCTCGACCAGTTGGTGGGCGCGGACCGACTTGGGACCTCGGCCCATGTGGTCGTCGATGCGCGCTTCGCGCGGTCGCGATTCGACCCGGTCGAGCAGGCGCCGGAGGTCCCCGTCGGTGAAGATGCCGAGCAGCCGCCCGTCGGCGTCCACGATCAGGGCGGCACCCGGCCGGCCCGGGGTGCGGTTGGTGATTTCTAGCACCTCGCGCAGGCTGGAGCCCGACGGGGCGATCGGCAGTTCCTGCCCCTGGCGCATGACCTCGCCGACGCGCATCAGGCGCCGGCCGAGGGCCCCGGCCGGGTGGTAGATGGCGTATTCGTCGCGCCCGAAGCCGCGCTCCTCCAGCACGACCATGGCGAGCGCGTCACCCAAGGCCAGCATGGCCGAGGTGCTGGCCGTGGGCGCCAGCCCCAGGGGGCAGGCTTCGTCCAGGGGGCCGAGCTCGAGCACACAGTCCGCCAGGCGCCCGAGGGTCGACTGCCGGGACCGGGTCAGGGCGATCAGGCCGGCGCCGATGCGCCGAGCCGCGGGCACCAGGGAGCGGAACTCGGCCGTTTCGCCCGAATTGGAGAGCGCCAGGAGCACGTCCTGGCGCCGGATGCGCCCCAGATCCCCGTGCAGGGCGTCCGCCGGGTGCAGGCTGAAGGAGGGAGTGCCGGTGGAGGCCAGGGTGGCCGAGATCTTGGCTCCCACCAGGCCTGCCTTGCCGACGCCGGTCACCGCGACCATGCCCTGGCAGCCGAGCACCAGGTCGACCGCCTTCGAGAAGTCCGCGCCGAGCTGCCGGCCGACCTGGGCGATCGCGAGGGCCTCCATGTCCAAAACGCCGCGCGCGCGCTCCGCCCGCTTGGCCGCCGTGCCGATGGCTGATTCCGTGCCCGATTCCTTGCCAGTTTCCGCGCCCGCGGACGGCGCTTGTGAGCGCGCATCGGGCGCCTCTCCGGCGCGCGCGGTGTCTTCGGATCCGGTCGCGGGAGAGCCGCTGCTGGGCCCGGTGTCTCGGGGGGTGTCCATCGCTTGGCCGTGGGGCCCAATCGGGCGCGGAGGGTCCAAGACCCGTTCCGCGGCGATTGTAGGAGTCCCGCGAGAGCAGCGGCAAGCGAGGGGACCCTGCCCGGCAAAGACACCTGGACCTGGGAAGGGGGTGCCCGTGGGCTATGCTCTCCACCCCGAGCGGGCCCTCGGCGCACCATGAATCGGCTCTTCTTCATCGACCAGATCGGGACCGCGGGCGTTGTCGTCCTGGTCGCGCTGCTGATCTTCTCGCTCTGCTTCCACGAGGTCGCCCACGCCTGGATGGCCCTCAAGCGCGGGGATCCCACCGCCCGGGATCAGGGGCGCATTTCGATCAATCCCCTGGTGCACATCGACCCGGTGATGACCCTGATCGTCCCGGTCCTCACCCTGATGTTCGCGGGTTTCATTTTCGGAGGAGCCCGCCCGGTGCCGGTCAATCCGGGCAACTTCCGTAATCCCCACGCGGACAACGCGCTGGTGGCCGCCGCCGGGCCGCTCTCGAATCTGTTCCTGGCGCTGGTCGGGCTGGTGGCCCTGCGCATCGTGCTGAGGATGGAGCATTTCGACGGGAAGGTGCTTCCTTATCTGTTGCTCGGCTTCGTGCACATGAACGTGCTGCTGGCCGTCTTCAACCTGCTGCCGATTCCGCCTTTGGACGGTTCGCGCATCGTGATGTGGCTTCTGCCCCGTTCGGCCCGGCCGGCCTACGGTTCCCTGGAGAGTTTCGGGCTGTTCATCATCGTCGGTTTGTTCTTCTTCGTGCCCGGATTCGCGCGCTTCGTCTGGATCACCATCCAGGAGGTGCGCGACTCCCTCGACGCCCTGGTGCGGCTGGTCCTGTGAGGGCCCGGTCCTTCGAGTTGAGGGCACGGCGCGGTTCGCGGGTTGCTCTCACCCCACCGCAGAGTCGGCGCACGCTCAACTAACCATGGTCGCACCCGAACCCAATCCGCCGCCCCAGGACGCCGATCTTTCCGGCGGTGACTACACCGTCCTGGTCGAGCGCGTTTTCTCCGGGCCCCTGGACCTGCTCTTGCACCTGGTGCGCGAACAGGAGGTCGAGGTCCACGAGATTCAGATCGGGCCGATCCTCAAGCGTTTCCTGGAGCACCTGGAAAGTCTGGAGCAGATCGACATCGAGCAGGCCGGCGAGTTCGTGCTCATGGCCGCGACCCTGATGGCGATCAAGGCGCGTTCGCTGCTGCCCCGCGAAGAGGTCGACCTCAGCGAAGAACTCGACCCGCGCGACGAGTTGATCCAGCGGCTCGTGGAATACCGCCGCTTCCGCCAGGCATCCGAACGGCTCGAAGGCCTGGCCTTCGAACGCGAGCGCCTCTTCCCGCGCGGCATGCGCGAGGAAAACCCGGGCGAGCCCGAGGAAGTGACCCTGGACCTGGGGGATCTGACAGCCTGGGATCTGCTCGGCACCTGGTCGCGTTTGGTGCGCGAAACCCTCGCCAATCGCCCCCACCGGGTCGCCGGTGATCCGCGCCCGATCCGCTTCTACGTGGACCGGTTGGTGGAGAGGCTGCGCGGCATGGGACGCGTGCGGCTCTTCGAGATGGTGCCCAAGGGCGATGCCGATCCCCAGCGCAAGGAAGAGCTGATCGGCTCCTTCGTGGCGATCCTGGAGTTGGCCAAGTTGGGGCTGATCCGCGTGCATCAGGAGGCCCTGGCCCAGGATGTGGCGGTCGAGTTGGCCCTGGAGCCCGGCGCCGACCTGGAGGAGGTGCTGGGCCAAGCGCAACTCGCCCAGTTCGACGCCGCGGTCGATTCCGAGCAGGCCGAGGAAGCCGAAGCTCGTCTCGGCGAATTGGCGGGCTTCGGGGAGGGCGGCGAAGGGGCCGCCGAACCGCAGCGTGACACGGGCCGCGGGGGACCGACCGACGCGTCCGGCGCCTCCGGCGCCTGAATCCAAAAGCCAACCTCCCCGCGCCTGTGCTCGCCGGGGCGGTGCGGTGTAGACTCTGCACTCTCCCAGCCCATGCCCCGCGAAAGCATCGCGGACGGGCTCCTTTCGACGATCCAAGACTCCCATGAGCAAGGCATCCGAAGTCACCGACAGTCAGTGGGAAACCGTTGTCGTCGGCAGCGAAACGCCCGTCCTCGTCGACTTTTGGGCCGAGTGGTGCGCGCCCTGCCGCGCCATGTCGCCCTACGTGGACAAGCTGGCCGATGAGTACGGCGACCGCGCCAAGGTGCTCAAGCTGAACACCTCCGACAACATGGAGGTCCCGGCGCGCTACGGCATCACCGCCATCCCCACCTTCCTCGTGCTGGTGAAGGGCCAAGTGGTCAAGCAGTTGGTCGGCAGTCAGTCCTACGCGACCCTGAAGGCTGCGCTGGACGACCAGTTCTGATCGGCGCGGCGCCCGCGGCGGGATCCCTTGACACAATCGCCCGCACCGTCTTCCGAGGAATCGCACCGCGGCGCGGCCGATCCCCTGCGGGTGGTCTTTTTCGGCTCGCCGCCCTTTGCGACGCCGATCTTCGCGGCGCTTTTGGGCGGTCGGCATGCGTTGGTCGCTCTCGTGACCCAGCCGGAGCGCGTGGCCGGGCGCGGGCGGCAGGCGGTTGAATCGCCGCTGGTGAGTTCGGCCGAGGCGGCGGGAGTGCCGGTGATGCGGCCGGCGAGCGCTCGCGATCCGCAATTCCAGGCGGAGATCTTGCGGCTCGAGCCCGACGTGCTGCTGGTGGCGAGTTACGGCGAGATCCTGGACGAGGCGCTGCTTGCCATCCCGCGCCGTGTGCCGCTCAACGTGCACGGTTCGCTTCTGCCCCGCTGGCGCGGCGCTTCGCCGGTGCAGGCGGCGATCCTGGCGGGGGACACACACACCGGGGTCAGCATCCAGCGGGTGGTGCGCGCCCTGGACGCCGGCGACGTGCTGCTGGAGAAGTCGACGGCCATCGGAGCGCGGGAGACGGCTGGAGCCCTGGCCGCGCGGCTGGCGGAGCTCGGGGCCCGGGCCGCCCTCGAAGCCCTCGACCTGGTCGCGGCCGGAGAGGACCGTTATTCGCCCCAGGATCCCGAGCGGGTGACGGTTTGCCGCAAACTCAAGAAGGCCGACGGGTGGATCGATTGGGAGCAGGAGGCGGTCCTCGTCGAGCGCCGCGTGCGCGCCATGCAGCCCTGGCCGGGGGCGTGGACGCGCCTGGCGAGCGGGCGCCGCTTCGAGCTGCTCAGCGTGTCGGTACCTGATCGGTCCGCACTCGATGGGCCGCCGCCGGGCCCCCCGGGGACCCTCTGCGCCGAGGCTTTGGCCCAAGGCCGCCTGGAGGTCGCCGCGGGCGCTGGACGCCTCGTCATCAAGCGCCTCAAACCCGAGGGCCGGGCCGAACTCGATGCGGCCGCGTTTTTGCGCGGCGCGCGTCTCGAAGCCGGCGAGCGGCTCCTCTCCGGGCCGCCTGCGGGTTCCCGGTGACCGCGCGCCGAC
>JBJHAV010000210.1:0-6847 GCA_050480685.1 Planctomycetaceae bacterium
GTTCGGTGGAGAGCACCGCCAGCCCCTCCCGGTCCGAGGTGACCGCATGGGAGGCCACCAAGAGCGAGCGCAGATCGAAGCCCCCGCCGCTCGGCCCGCCGGCCAGATCCCCGCGCACCTTTGCGCCGGCCAGCGGCCTTCCCGCGCCATCCACCAGGCGCAGGCGCACTTCGCTGCGCACCCGCGCGGAGGTTGCCGGCGGCGCGGGCGACGGGGAAGGTTGCACCCGCTGCCGATACCCCACCGCGCCGGGCGGCGGGGTGTCCCTTGGAACCTCGACCTCGGGCTCCGCGCGCAGCGCCAAGCTCACGGCGCCCTCCCCCGGACCGGCGGGCAGGCCGCCGCCGCCCGGGGGCAGCTCCGCCCGAAGTCCGAGCCAAAGCAGAAGGCCGGCCGCGCCGAGCAGCAGCGCCGCCACGAGCGCCTTGCCGCTCGAAAGCAGCGCCAAGCCGAAGCCGAACAGCGCCGCCCCCAGGCCCCGCTCGCCCGCGCCCGCGGCCATGGGCGCGAGCTCCAAACGCCAGTCGCGCCCCTCGGCGCCCAGCCGCGCTTCCTGCCGTTCCCGCAAGCGCCCGAGGGCCCGGTGGTGGCGTGCGCGCACACTGCCCGCCGGTTGCCCCAGGCGCCGCGCGATGTCCACCAAAGACAGCCCGCGCACGTAGTGCAGTTGAAGAACCTCGCGCGCCGGACCGGGCAGGGCGCGAACTTCCTCCACCAGAATGCGCTCCAGTTCGACCCGCTCCAACCAGGCATCCGCGGGCCCCTCGACACGCTCCTCCCAGCGCGCCTGCTCGCGCTTCCCGCGGGCCCGCTCCCCGCGCACCAGGTGCGCCCGCCGCCGCCGCAGCACCCCGCGCCACCAGGGCGCCAAGGGCTCGGCCCCGGACGGCCGCCGCCGCGCGAAGGCCAACCAGGCGTCCTGGGCCAAGTCCTCGGCGTCGTCCCGGTCGGAGACCAGGGAAGCCGCCAGCCGCCGCACGAAGTCGCTCTCGCCCGCCAAATCCGCGAGCCACCCGTCGATCTGTCCAAGGGATGCGTCCATGACGCCCACCCATCCTGCACCGGTGCCCAAAACGTTGCGCGGTTTTCGCCGCGGCGGAGCCCTTGCGCCCCCCGGCCGGGCCCGGGGAGGATGGGGCCGATGAAACGCCCCCACCCCCACTTCGACGACCGCGGCACCCTGGATTGGGAGACGCGCTTCGCGGACGCCATGGCCCGCGCCAAACGCGAGGGCAAACACATGTTCATCGAGTTCGGCCGCGAAGCCTGCGGGCAGTGCCGCGCCCTGGTGCAATCGGTCGTGCCCCGCCCGGAGGTCGCCGCCCTGCTCCAGGAACACTTCGTGCCCCTGGCCTCCGACTGCGACGAAGCCGAGCCCGAAGTCGAAGAACTCGCCATGAAGCTCGAGGACGCCATGATGTTGCCCTTCGTGCTCTTCGTCGACGCCCAAGGGCAGTTCCTGACCGGCTCCTCCGGTCCCGTCTCCCCCGCCGACTTCGAAGCCACCCTGCGGAACTTGATCGCCTAACGACCGCTGGGCTGCGCCGCTCCCGCCCTGGGCGGCCCGCGCACCGCGCTCCGGCGACTAGAGCACCGGCGCAAACAGTCGCGCCAACCGAATCGCCAGGCGCACCGGCAGGGCTCGACCGCTGTACTCCCGGCCGCTGGCGGGTTCGGCGCCCTCGAAGTCGGCGCGCAGCATGGTTTCGACGCGGGCCGCGAAGTCGCTGTCCTCGACGACGATGCTGAGCTCGAAGTTGAGGCGCATGGAGCGGTTGTCGAAGTTGTGGGTGCCCACCGCCGCCAGGTCGTCGTCCACCAGCAGCACCTTTTGGTGCAAAATGCCGCGACCGTAGCGCAGCACCTGAATTCCGGCGGTTTCGCAGTCCTCCAGGTAACTCAGCTTGGCCAGGTCCACCAGGCGGTTGTCCGAGCGCTTCGGCACCAACACGCGCACCTCCACCCCGCGCAGCACGGCGAGCTCCATGGCCGCCATCAACTTCGTGTCGGGCACGAAGTAGGGATTGACGATCCAAAGCCTGCGGCGCGCCGCCTGGATCAAACTCAGGAACCCCAAGGTCGCGGTCTCCCGATCGTCCGCCGGTCCGGTGGCCAAACAGAGGGCCGCCGCATCGGCACCCTCGGCCCGGCGCGGCTCCCAGTCGAGTTCCAGGGGTTCGCCGGTGGCCCACTCCCAGTCCTCCGCGAAGGGCACCTGGACCTCCTGCACCACCGGCCCCCAAAGCCCCACGTGGGTGTCGCGCCAATGCCCGAGGTGCGGGTCGAGCCCGAGGTACTCGTCCCCCACGTTGTGTCCGCCGACAAAAGCCGAGAGCCCGTCGACCACCACGATCTTGCGGTGATTGCGGAAATCGAACCGCAACCAGTTGCCGAGGCCGCGGGTCGGATCGAAGGCCGCGACGCGCACCCCGGCCCGTTCCAGCCGCTCCAGGTACGCGCGGGCCAGTCCGAGCGAACCCAGGGAATCGTAGATCAAGTGCACCGCCACGCCGCGCCGACAGGCCGCCTCCAGGCTGTCGGCGAGCCGCTCGCCCAGGCGATCGTGGCGCAGCAGGTAGAACTCGACCAGCACGTATCGTTCGGCCCGTTCGATGGCCGAGAGGATCGCCGCGAAGGTCGCCTCCCCGTCGATCAGAAGTTCGACGCGATTGCCGCGGGTGAAGGGCAAACGGGCCAAGCGTTCCAGGGTGCGCGCGTGTTCGCCGCGCTCCCCGCCCTCCGGCGAGTGCAACAAACCTTCGGTGCGCAGGCGTTCCAGGGCCTGCTGCGCCGCCGGATTGCGCTCCAGCCGCTCCCGCCGGCGCAGGAAACGGTAGCCGTCGAACCGCGAGCGCCCGAAGATCCAAAAGGCCGGCAGGGCCAGGTAGGGAAACGTCACCAGGAACAGCGCCCAGGCGATCGCGCCCTGGGGCGAGCGCGTTTCCAAGATGGCCTTGAGGGCCGTCAGGAAACCGAGCGCGTAGAGGACCGCCGAGAAGGTCGCGAACAAGGGCGCCTCGCCGGCGCCCCTAGCGGGCGCCCTCGCGGGCCTTCAGCTCGCGGTCCAGCAACTCCCGCCGCAGCACCTTCATGACGCTGGAACGCGGCAGTTCGTCGAGGAACTCGATCTCCCGCGGGACCTTGTAGTCGGCCAGCTCCGCCCGACAGTGCGCCTTGAGCACCCCCACCTCCAGATCCGCGCCCGGACGCCGCACCACGAAGGACTTGACGATCTCGTTGCCGTCCTTTTGGGGCACCCCGATGGTGGCCGCCTCGACCACGTCCGGGTGGCGCGCCAGGGTGTCGTCCACCTCGTCGGGGAAGACCTTGAGACCCTTGACGTTGATCATCTCCTTGGTGCGCCCGACGATCGCGAAGTAACCATCCGCGTCCATGGTCGCCAGGTCGCCGGTGTGCAACCAGCCGTCCTCCAGGCTGAGGGCGGTTTCGTCCTCGCGCTTCCAATAACCGCGCATCACCTGGGGGCCGCGGATCAACAGCTCCCCCGGCTCGCCCACGGGCTGGGGCCGGCCGAGGTCTCCGCGGCCGTCCTCGTCCAAGGCCACCACGAGCGCATCCGTATCCGGAATTGGCATGCCGATCGTGCCGTCCTTGCGTTTGCCCTTCATCGGATTGACGTGGGTCACCGGCGAGGTTTCGGTCAATCCGAACCCTTCGACGATGCGCGCGCCGGTCAAGGACTCGAAGCGCTCGCGCACGGCCGAAGGCAAGGGCGCCGAACCCGACACCACCGCCCGCAGGGACGTGAGATCCCGCTTTTCGATCCCCGAAAGCCGCGAAATGCCGTCGAGGATCGCCGGCACCGCCGGGAAGATCGTCACGCGCTCCTTTTCGATCGCGTCCACCAGGCTCGGCAAGTCGCGCGGATTGGGCGCCAGCACGATCTTGGCGCCCATGCGGATCGGCCAGTTCATGCCGACCGTCATGCCGAACACGTGGAACAGGGGCAGGCAGGTCAAGAACACCTCGTCTCCGAAGCCGGCGGGTTCGCCCGCCCGCAGCCAGGGATCGATCTGCTGCAGGTTCGAGGAGAGGTTGCGATGGGTCAACATCGCGCCCTTGGCCACGCCGGTGGTGCCGCCCGTGTACTGCAGCACCGCCACGTCATCCAGGTCCAGTTCCTTGTGCGGCAGGCCCGGCGAACCGGAGGCCAAGGCCGACAGGTAAGGGACCACCTGCGGGTCGCGCGGGATCGGCGCCGAGAGCGGAGGTTTTTTGCGCGCCAAAACGAGCGGCGCGATCCAACGCTTGGGCCAGGGCAGGTAGTCGGAGATGCGCGCCACCACGTAGCGCTTCACGGCCAACTTGGGCCGCAGGTCGCGCACCTTGGCGGCATACAGGAAGTCCGCCGTGACCGCGACGCTGACCTCCGCGTCGTTCCACTGGTGTTCGATCTCGCGCGGCGTGTAGAGCGGGTTGGTCAACACCACCCGGGCCCCCAGGGCCAAGGCGGCCTGGTAAGCCACCACCGTCTGGGGCAGGTTGGGCAGGTGGATCGCCACCGAGGTCCCCGGGCGCGCGCCGAGTTCCGCCAGGCCGGCCGCCAGCCGCGCCACCTCGCGCCCGAGCCAGGCGTAGTCGAAGTGCGCCCCCTGGAACACGAGCGCCGCCCGCGCAGCGCCCATTCGCACCGTGTGGCGCAAAAAGTCGGTCGGGCATTGCGCCTCGAAGTCCACGTGGCGCGGGACCCCGGGGTCGTAGTGGGCGTGCCAGGGGCGCTCGAAGTTCGGATCGTCGGCCATTGTTCTGGGGGCGCCCCTCCCGGGCGTGGGCGCCATCGTGGAGGGTCGGCCTCCCGGAGGCAACCACGACCGCCCCGGGCCCAAGTTCGGGTCCCATCCGGCGTCCCCGCCAAGGGATCGCGAAGGGCGCAACAAACTTCGATCAAGGGGCCAAGGAGTGGTGCACGGAGCGGCGCGGCGGGACGAAGATGCACACAAACACGAAGGCCCTGGCGAACTCCCGCTCGGCCCCACAGCAGGCTCCCGAGGCCAAAGGCGCCTCCCCAACCCCATGTCGACCTCCGCCATCGAACCCGATCGCGATCTCCACGCGGACCCACTTCGGGTGCGCACGATCTTCCTCAGCGACCTGCACCTGGGCACCCGCGGCTGCAAGGCCGAGTTCCTGCTCGACTTCCTGCGCAGCACCCGCTGCGAGCGCCTCTATCTGGTGGGCGACATCCTGGACGGCTGGCGCCTGCGCTCCTCGCCCTTTTGGAACCACGCCCAGAGCGAGGTGGTGCAACTGCTCCTCAAGAAGGCGCGCCGCGGCACCCGCGTGCTCTACCTGCCCGGCAACCACGACGAAGCGCTCCGGGACTACGTGGGTCTGGATTTCGGCGGCATCTCGGTGCGCACCGAGTGTGTGCACGAAACCGCCGACGGCCGGCGGCTCCTGGTGCTGCACGGGGACCAGTTCGACGGCGTCGTGCAGTGCCATCGCTGGCTGGCCCTGGTGGGCGACCGCGCCTACACCTTCACCCTGGCGCTCAACCACTGGTTCAACATCGCGCGCCGGCGCCTGGGCAGGCCCTACTGGTCCCTCTCGGCATTCCTCAAGCACAAGGTCAAAAACGCGGTCGATTTCATCTTCCGCTTCGAGGGCTCCGTGGCCGAAGCCGCCCGCGAGCGCGGTTTGGACGGCGTGGTCTGCGGCCACATCCACAAGGCCGAGCTGCGCACCATCGAAGGTGTGCTCTACGCCAACTGCGGCGATTGGGTCGAAAGCTGCACGGCCCTGGTCGAACACGCCGACGGACGCCTGGAAGTGCTCGATTGGCCTTCCCTGCGCGGCCACTGGCTGGCGACCGGACGGCTGGCCTTTGACGAACAGGAGAGCGCCCAGCGGGGCGCCTACCCCTCGCCGCGCGCGGCCGCGACCCTGGCGGAGGCGCGCCGCAGCGTGGCCGCCGCCGGCCTCGAACTGGAGCGCGAGTTCGGCGCGAAGCTGCGCGGCGAGCCGTCCGCACGCACCGAAACCGCCTCCGATCCCGGCCCCTATCCCGGCCCGGGCCAGGGCCGCCGCCCTCCCGAGCGGCGCGCGGATCCCCGCCGGCCCCAGCCCTCCGCCCGTTAGGCTGCCCCCATGGCGCGCATCGCCTATTCCTGCGCCGGCGAGGGCCGCGGCCACGCCACCCGTGTGCGCACCCTGACCGACCTGCTGCGCGATCGCCACGAAATCACGATCCTCGCGCCCCGGGACGCCTTCGCCCTGCTTTCGCCCGCCTACCTGGGCAGCGACGTGCGTGTGCTGCGCCTGCCCGGGCTCTTTTTCCACTACGGCCGGCGTGGACAACTGCACTACCCGCGCACGGCCCTGGGCGCCCTGCGCTACCTGGCCGGTCTGCCAGCGCTGGTCGAGGACCTGGCCCAGTTCCTGGTCTCCGAACGCTTCGACCTGGTCCTGACCGACTTCGACCCCGGTCTGCCCCGCGCCGCGCGCCGCGCCGGCGTGCCCTACCTGTCGGTGGACCACCAATCCTTCCTGCGGGTCTCGGACCTATCGGCCCTGCCCGGCGACCTGCGCCGCCACGCGCGTTTCATGGAGTGGATCGTGCGCGCCTACTACGACCGGCCGGTGCACCGCGTCTCCAGCTCCTTCTACCGGCCGCCCCTGCGCCCGGGCCTCAGCGGTGTGACCCAAGTCGGCTGCCTACTGCGCCCGGCGCTGCTCGCCCTGGAGCCTACCCACGGCGACCACCTGGCGGCCTACTTCCGCCGCCCCCTGGCGCCCAACGTGACCGCCGCCCTGGCCCGCTCGCCCCACCCGGTCCGGCTCTACGGCCTCGGCGAACAGTCCAGCGAAGGATCCCTCTCCTACCACC
>JBJHAV010000211.1:0-6816 GCA_050480685.1 Planctomycetaceae bacterium
TGATGATGCGCGCCGGGGCGGAGGCCGGGGTGTCCGAGGCTTTGGCCCGCTGGGCCTGGTTGGAGCGGCCCCAGGAAGCCCTGCGTTTCCTGGAGGACCTGGCCCGGGAAGCGCCGGACGAGGGGGGCCGGGCCCTGGGCCGGGCGCGGTTTGCCCTGGCCAGCCTGGGGGACGCGGAGTTGGCCCTGATGGCCCTGGCGCCCTTCGCGGCGGACGGGCGGCCCGAGGGGCGGGCGGCGGCGCGCGAGGATCTATTGCGGGCGGCGCTCTTCGAGGCGGCGGCCCTGTTCGCGTTGGAGCGGCACGGGGCGGCCCTGGAATCCTTGGAGCGGGGGCGGGCGCTGGCGGCGGAACTGCGCCGGGAGCGCCGCGAACTCGACCGCGAGGGCGCCGGCGCGCGCCGGGCCGAAACCGTGCGCGCGGTCGAAGCCGAGGCCCTGGCCGGGTTGGTGGAGGTTTGGGCCCTGGCCCGCCACCTGGCGCTGGGGGGCTCGCCCGGGGACGGCGAAGCGCGCGCCCTCGCCCGCGCCGCCCACCGCTCCGCCCTGCGCGCGCAGATCACGGACCTGCGCTACGGGGCCCGCTGGCTGGGGGGCAGCTTTGACGACCTCTTGGAGCGGGAACTCGGTCCCAGGCACCTGCTCGGCCTCGACGAAGTGCATCCGAACTGGCCGCGCAGCCGCTGGCTCGACCTGCAGCAGGACCTTTTGACGGCCTTGGCCTTGGCCGCGCCGGCGGAGCTGCCGGGGCTGCTCACCGACGAGCTCCGTGCGGAGGCCGACGATGTGTTGGCCGATCCGGATCGGCTGGAGCTCCTGCGCGAGCTGCGCCTGGCGGAGATCGAAGTGGTGCAGGTGCGCGCCGCGCGGGATCGGGCCAACCGGCGCATTTGGGAGGCGGTTTTGGGGCAACTGCGCGAGCAGATCGCGGCCGATGCGGCCGGCGATTCGGCGAGTCTTTTACGGTACCGCTCGCCCACCAGCGCGGCCTTGAGTTTGGCCCACGACCGGCGCGGGGATGGGGATCCCGAAGGTGCCCTGGAACTCGCCCTCGGCATGCGCGCGGATCTGGAGGGTGCGATCGGATCCATGTCGGCCATCTGGCGAGGGTGGGTGATGGCGCGCCTGGGGCTGGCGGCGGGGGCGGCGCTCACGGATCTGGGTCGAGCCGAGGAGGCCGAGGCGGAGCTGCTCGGTTCGCTCAGCCGTTTGGATGTGCTGGAGCGCGAACTGGGGGAGCGCCTGGAGGCCTTGCTCGCCGGGCGGGGAGCTCCCCAGTGGATCGACGAGCCCGACGCCCAGCGCCGGCGCCAATTGCGCGCCCAGATCGAACAGACCCGCGGGCTGCGCGCCGATGCCTAC
Organism: Planctomycetaceae bacterium; assembly: GCA_050480685.1. Taxonomy (GTDB): domain Bacteria; phylum Planctomycetota; class UBA1135; order UBA1135; genus JBJHAV01. Next base: position 1,362 of record JBJHAV010000211.1, read on the forward strand.
GTGTCCCTGGCGGTCAACGCCAACGTGCGCCTGGGGGATGCGGAGCGGGCGCTCGAGTTTTTCGAGCGCGGCTTCGAACTGCGGCGCAACGACTTCACCGTGGTGCTGCTCGCCTGTTATCGGGCCCGGGCCGGGCGCGGCGAGGAAGCTCGGTTGTTGCTCGCGGATGTGCCCGAGGCCCCGCCGCTTTTCTACAACCTGGCGTGTACCTGGGCGCTTTTGGGGGAGAGCGAACGCGCCTTGGATTACCTGGAGCGCGCCCTGGCGGAGGGTGTGCGTTCGCCGGGGGCGCGCGCGCGCCAGCGGGAGTGGGCGCGGGACGATCCCGACCTCGCCCCCCTGCGCGGGTTGGAGCGTTTCGAGGCCCTGACGGCGCCCTGATCCGGAGCCCCGCCGCGAAGTGGGGACCGCGGCAGCGCGGCGGGGTCGCGAGCGGATAGACTCTTCGCCCCCATGGCCAAAGTTTTGCTCACCGGCAAGGGACGTCGCTGGATCCTCGGCGGCCACCCCTGGGTCTACTCCGACGACATCGCGGGGGCCGAGGCCCAACCCGGCGAACTCGTGCCCGTCTTCGGGCCCGACGAAGCGCCTTTGGGCTGGGCTCTGTTCTCGAGCGCTTCGCGCATCGCGTTGCGATTCGTTTCGCGCGAGTCGGAGCAGCCCAAGCGCGACTTTTGGGAGGCCCGCGTGCGCGCCGCCGTCCAGGAGCGCGCGCGCCAGGGGCGGCTCGATCCGGCCGGCGCCTGCCGCCTGATCGGCGGCGACGCGGAGCGTTTGCCCGGCCTGGTGATCGACCGCTACGCGGACGTGCTCGTGGTGCAAAGCGGCTGCCAGGGATCCGACCGTATGCGCGACTTCGTGGTCGAGCTGGTGCGCGAGGCCCTGCCGTTCCCGGTGCGCGCGGTGCTGGAGCGATCGGACAGTTCCGTGCGCAAGTTGGAGGGGCTGGAACAACGGGTCGAGTGGCTCGAAGGCCGCGTGGACGATCCCGTGCGCGTGACCGAACCCGACGGTTTGGTCTACGACGTGGACCTCGCCGGCGGCCATAAAACCGGGCACTACCTGGACCAGGTGGACAACCGCCTGCGGGCGGCTGCCGATGCCCGCGGCCGGCGGGTGCTCGACGCCTTTTGTTACGACGGCCTCTTCGGCATCCGCGCGGCTCTGGCCGGCGCCGAAGAGGTGCTTTGCCTCGACCAATCGGTCCAGGCCGGCGAACGTGTGCGCCACAACGCCGAGCTGAACGGCGTCAGCGACCGGGTGCGTTTCGAGCGCGCGAACGCCATGCGCGACCTGCGCGCGCGGGCCGAGGCCGGCGAGCGCTACGGGATGGTGGTGCTCGATCCGCCGGCCTTCGCGCGCAATCGGCGCGAAGCCCAAGGGGCGGCGCGCGGCTACCGCGAACTGAACCTGCGCGGCATGCATTTGGTGGATCCGGGCGGTCTGCTGGTGAGCGCTTCCTGTTCCTACAACGTGGGCCGCGAGGCATTCCTCGGCTACCTGGCCCAGGCGGCCCGGGACGCGGGCCGCGACGCCTACCTGGAGCACCTGACCGGCGCTTCGCCGGACCATCCGGTGCTCCTCGGGCTGCCCGAGAGCGAGTACCTCAAGTGCGCTTTCCTGCGCCTGCGCCCATGAGCGAGGGGGCCGACGCGGACGAGTCCGGCGCGGTCCATGCCACCGTGCCGATCACCGTCAACGGCGAAGCCCGGCGTGTGCCGGTCGGCTGCACGGTGGAGGAGTTGGTGCGTTCCCTGGGCCTGGAGCCGCGCGCCGTAGCGGTGGAAGTCGATCGGGCCCTCGTGCCGCGGGCCGAACGCGCGGCGCGTGTGCTCGCCGCGGAGCAAGCGGTCGAAGTGGTCACCCTGGTGGGAGGCGGTTGACGGATGGATGGTGTTGAAGTTCCCCCGGACGCGGAGTTGCTGGTCGGCTCCGATCGTTTCCGTTCGCGGCTCTTCCTGGGCACGGGCAAGTATCCGAGTCACACGGTGATGCAGCGCTGCCACGCGCTCTCGGGCACCGAATGTGTGACGGTCGCCGTGCGGCGCGTCGGTCCCGGGGGCGAGCAGGAGGGTCTGCTCGAACACCTGGATACGGAGCGCTACCGCCTGCTGCCGAACACCGCCGGGTGTTTTGACGCTGATTCGGCCGTGCGCACGGCGCTTTTGGCGCGCGATCTGCTCGGCACGCCGCGCATCAAACTCGAAGTGCTGGGGGATCCGCGCACCCTGCTGCCGGACCCGATCGGCACCCTGGAGGCGACCCGGCGCCTGGTGGAGGAGGGTTTCGAGGTGTGGGTCTACACTTCGGACGATCCGCGCCTGGGGGTGCGGCTGGCCGAAGCCGGCGCCGCGGCGATCATGCCCGCCGGTTCGCCGATCGGATCCGGCCAGGGGGTGCTCAACCCCAACGCGATTCGCATTCTGATGGAACTGGTGGACCTGCCGGTGATCGTCGATGCGGGAGTCGGCACGGCCAGCGACGTGGCGCTCGCCATGGAACTGGGCGTGGCCGGTGTGTTGCTCAACACCGCCGTGGCCCAGGCCCGCGAACCCGAACGCATGGCCTTCGCCGTGCGCGCCGCCTGCGAGGCCGGGCGCCAGGCCTTCCTGGCCGGGCGCATTCCGCGGAGGCTCCACGCCAGCGCTTCGTCCCCCGAGGGCGGGCGCATCGCCGGCGCCGACGGGTGAGCCCGGGCGGCGCGGAGCTCGTCGCCGAGGCGGTTTTTTCCCTGGGGCTCGTGGCGCTGGGGATCTGGCTCGCCCCGTGGCGGCAGCCACTCGTGCGCGCGGGCAGTCCACCCCGGCCGCAGTCGCGCCCGCGGGTGGTCGTGCCCCTGGGAGTGGGGCTCGTGCTCGCGGTGGCTTTTGCGCTGGCGAGCGGCGGGGGTAGCGCGCTCCACTTCTTCCTCTACCTCGTGCTGGTGCTCGGCCCTTCGGCACTGCTGGCGCCCTTCGAGGACCTCGGGGCGAAAGCCTTCGGGGTGCGCGACGCGTTCCAGGAGCTCAGGCCGAGCCTCGTCCTGTGGGCGCGGGCCTGGCCGGGTTTGATGGGCCTTTTGGGGATCCTCCTCCTGCTGGCGCCGCTCGTGGGCCGCGAACAACTGGGCGGCGTCGACGAGGTGGTGTCCGCGGCGGGCCCCGACCAGTTCCCCTGGCTGGCGCTCTTGGGGATCGGGGTCGTGCCGCTGCTCGAGGAGGTCCTGTTCCGCGGTCGCCTGCTGACGCGGCTCGCGGCGCGGCTGGGGCCGACCCGCGCCAACTGGGTGCAGGCGGTGCTTTTCGGCCTGGCCCACGGGTTGCTCCTGGCGCCGATCCTGACCCTCTTCGGCTGGCTGCTGGGGCGAGCGCGCCTCTCGGGCGCCGGCCTGGGCACGCTGACCTTTGTGCACGCGCTCCACAACGCCGTCGCCTTCAGCTTCATGGCCCTCCCCGGCCCCTAGGGGCTGCCGCGCCGAGGGCTTGGCCGCGGGGTTCGCTTGCGGAGCCCCGATGGCGCGCCTACCCTCCCGGTCCCGTCCCGCGCACGTCCCGAGCCCCCCCGAGCGTCGATGCAGGAGCCGTCCAAGACCCCCACCCCCCCCGAGCGCCCCGGCGACGATCTGGTCGAGCAGCACGACAGCGGGCTCTTCGGCGGCCGTTATCCCGAGGTCACCTGGCCGGCGCTGCTCTTCGGCTTGCTGCTCGGCGCGGTGATGAACGCGGCGATCACCTACGCGGGCCTCAAGATCGGTTTCACGATCGTCGGGAGCGCGATTGCCGCGGTGTTGGGTTTCGGCGTGCTGCGCGGTCTGCTGCGGCGCGGCTCGATCGTCGAGGTCAACATCACCCAGACGGTGGCCTCCGCGGTGAACACCCCCAACTCGGGGGTGATCTTCACGGTGCCGGTGCTGTTTTTGCTCGGCTGGCAACTGAGCACCTCGGACCTCGAGTTCTGGCTGATCATGTTGGCCTGCGTGGCCGGGGCGATCCTCGGCGGGGCCTTCATCATTCCGCTGCGCAAGCAGATGATCGACATCGATCGGCTGCGTTTCCCGAGCCCGACCGGGGTCGCGCTGATCCTCAAGTCCCCGGGCGCGGGCGCGGCCAAGTCCGTGCTGCTGGTGATCGGCATGCTGGTTTCGGCGCTGATCTACCTGCCGATCGGTTTGACCGAACTCGGCGTGCGCGGCGCCGGCTATCAGGATTTGGATCTGCGCATGGCGGTGGCCGCGGAGCACGGCGAGCCCCGCGAGATCACCGTGGAGCTGCCCCACGAGCTGCCCGAACTCGAATGGAAACGCGTTTGGCGCGACGAAGCCGGCGAATCCCTGCTGCCGGACTCCATCGATCGGGACCGGGATGGGCAGCCCGACCGGCGTTTCCTGTTCGGCCAGCGGCGTGTGCCGGCCGAACTGGGCCCGGGGGAGCGGGTCGCCACGCCGGAATCCCGGGCGGCCCGCGAGGCGGCCGAAGCGGCGGCCGAGACCGAGCCCCCACCTACGCGCGTGGAGCGCGTCTGGAAGGACCTGGAGCCGGGCGAGCGGGTCAGCGAGGAGAAGTTCAAGGAAGCGGTTTCCCTGCTGCCGGTGGAAGTCGACCGCGAGGGGGATGGTCTGCCGGACCTCCTGCTCACCAAGAACAGGCTCGACGTGGGCCGCATCGTCGGCATGCCCGATCAGTTCCGGGTGATCTTCGCCATCGCGCCCTTTGCCGTTGGTGCGGGGTTCCTATCGGGCAAGGCCGGACTGCTGGTGCTGGCGGGGGGGCTCTTGGCCTTCTTCGTGCTCAATCCCCTGGGTTATTGGTTGGTCTGGGTGCCGCCGGGCACCTTCGCCCACGAGGCGCCGGTGGTGCTCTTCGACTCCGTCAATCGGCCCCTGGGCATCGGATTGCTCCTGGGCGGCGCGCTGATGGGCATCCTGGCCGCGCTGCCGGCGATCCGCGCGGCGTTGGGTTCGATCGCGCACGCGGGCAAGACCAAACTCGGCGCCGACGAGTTGGGCTTCAAGGTGCTTTTTGCCGCGGTCGGCAGTGCCATCGTTTTGCTGTTCTTGGCGGCGGACTTCCTGGGCAACGAACCCTTCAACACCAAGTGCCCGGTGACGGTGGAGAGCGTCGAACCCGATGCGGCGCCCGAGGAGCCCGAGGAGCCCGAGGAGGCTGCCGAAGGCGAGCAGGCCGAGGAGTCCGAGGAAGACGCAGCGCCGGCCGTGATTCACGCCCCCGTGGACGAGAATGTGCCGATCGCGCGTTTCGACGGTTACGCGGTGGGTTTCGCCAGCGACGCGGCGCGCGCCGAATGGCTCGAGCAGTGGGACGACGAACGCCGGCGCGGATTCTTGGCCACCCTGAACGCCAAACCCGGACTGCTGGCCGGACTTTCGCCGCACCTGCGCGCCCTGATCCTGGCCATGATCGGCGCCGCTTGGATTTGGTTCGCGGGCATCATCATCGCCCAGTGCTCAGGCATGACC
>JBJHAV010000212.1:0-6813 GCA_050480685.1 Planctomycetaceae bacterium
TTCCCATGCCGAGCCATGAACGATTCAACCTCCGGGCCGCTTCGAACGGCCCCGCTGCCCTCCGATCCCACCCTCCAAGGCCACTCCCCCGGGCAGGTCGATGGACCGTTGCGTTTGGCGCTGCCGCGCGGGCGCATGGCGAACGCGGTGCGCGAGCTGCTCGCGGACGCGGATGCCGCTGCCCGGGCCATGGAACGGGGCCTGCGTCCGGAGTTGGGCCTGCCGGGCTTCGCCGTCAAGGAACTCAAACCCCGGGATGTAGTTCGGCTCTTGGCGTCGGGCACCCGCGAGTTGGGTTTCGTCGGGGCGGACCGGGTGGCCGAAGCCGGGTTGGAGCTGCCGCTCTTGCTCGACACAGGTTTGGATCCGGTGCGGCTGGCCCTGGCCGCGCCCAAGGCCCTGCTCGGATCCCGCGGGCGACTGCCGAGGGGCAGGCTGCGGGTGGCGACCGAGTATCCGCGGCTGGTGAGCGCCTGGGGCAAGGCCCAGGGGCTTGCCTTCGAAATCGTCGAGACCCACGGCGCCACGGAGGTATTCCCGCCGGAGGATGCGGACCTGATCGCCGACGTGGTGCAAAGCGGCGCCACCCTGCGCGCCAACGGCTTGGTGGAGGTCGCCACGCTGATGGAATCGACCACGCGCCTGTTCGCCTCCAAGGGGCTGATGGAGGAGGTTTCCCGGCGCGAGCGCGCGGAGCGTTTCGCACTCTTGCTGCGCGCGGTGCTCGAAGCGCGCGGGCGGGTGCTGCTCGAACTCAACGTCTCCTGGGACGATCTGGAGCGTGTGGTCGAAGTGCTGCCGGCCATGAAACGGCCGACGGTTTCGCCGCTGCTCGGCGAGGTCGGCTGCGCGGTGCGCGCCGCGGTTCCCAGGTCGGCTCTGGCCGAACTCCTGCCGGAGTTGATCCGGCGCGGAGGCAGCGACCTGCTCGTCTCGCGACTGGAACGGGTGCTGCCGTGAAAGTCCGAGCCATCGATCTGGCGGATCGACCGCCGCCCGCGCCCGCCGGGCTGCGTTTGGCCCTCGACCGCAACGAGGGGCCGAATCCGGCGCCCGCCGCCCTGGAAGCCTTCGCCCGGGCCAGCCGCGGTGAGAGCCTGCGGCGTTATCCCGACGCAACGCCCCTGGAAGCCGCCCTGGCCAAACGCTTTTGCGTGGCGCCCGAACGCGTGGTGGTCACCACCGGCGCCGACGATGCCCTTTCGCGCTGGGCGCGCGCGTTGCTCGTTCCGGGACAACGGGTGCTTTTGGCCCGGCCTTCTTTCGCATTGATCGAAGCGGCCGCCCGCGCCGCCGGCGCTTGTCCCCAGCCGATTCCCTGGTTCGGCGGGCCGTTCCCGCGCGCCACCTTCGAACAAGCCCTTGTGCGCCAAGGCTCGGAAGTCGCTCCCGCCCTGGTGCTCGTGCGGCCCGACAATCCCACCGGCGCGGTCTGCCCCGTGCACGACCTGCTGGCGCTCGCGCAGCGCGCGGCCCCGGCCGTGGCCCTCGTGGACTTGGCCTACGGCGAGTACGCGGACGAGGATCCCGCGCCCCGTTGGTTGGCCCTGCCCAACACATTACTCGTGGGCACGTTCTCCAAGGCCTACGGCCTGGCCGGCCTGCGGGTGGGTTATGCGGTGGGCCCTGTGGAAATCGCCGCACACCTGCGCGCGGCCGCCGGCCCCTATCCGGTCAGCGGGCCGGCGCTCGCCGCGGCCGAAGCGGCCCTGGAAGCCGGGCTCGACAGCGGGCACCTGGCCGCCGTGCGCGCCGAACGCGCCGAGCTGTTGCAACTCGCGGCGCGCTTTGGCGCCACGGCGCTGCCAAGCCAAGCGAACTTCGTTCTGCTGCGGCCCGGACGGGACGCAGGGGCCGTCTGGCGCGAACTTTGGGAGCGTGGCATCGCCGTTCGCCGCTTTCCGGGGCGAGGCCCCCTCGAAGGTTGGCTGCGCATCACCTGTCCGGGCGACGCCGGCGACTTCGAGCGCCTTTCCCTAGGTTTGACCCGAGTGCTCGGCGCGCGCCGCGCCGGAGGCCGCACATGATCGCGATGACCCAGATCGGCCCGCGCGCGGTGTCATTCGAGCGCACGACGGGCGAAACCCGCATCCGCGGAGAGCTTGACCTGAACGGACCGGCAGGGGCGCGGGTGGACACCGGGCTGCCCTTCCTCGACCACATGCTCGCGGCCCTGGCGCTCTTCGCCGGCCTGCGCCTGGAGCTCGAAGCCCGAGGCGATCTCGCCGTCGACGACCACCACACGGTCGAGGACGTGGCCCTGGCCTTCGGCGAGGCCCTGCGCGCCACGGCCGGCGATCGCCGCGGATTGGCGCGTTTCGGCTGGGCGCTCGTGCCCCTGGACGAAGCCTTGGCGCGGGTCGCCTTGGACCTTTCCGGTCGCCCCTTCGCGCGTGTCGCCCTGGGACTCGTGCGCGAACGGATCGGCACCGTCTCCACGGAAAACCTGAGCCACTTCCTGCGCTCCTTCGCCGCCGCCGGCGCCCTGACCCTGCACGCGGAGGTTTTGGCCGGAGACAACGACCACCACCGCTGCGAGGCCGCCTTCAAGGCCTTGGGGCTGGCCCTTGGCCAAGCGCTGGCGCCGGGTGTCGCGGCCGATCGGGTGCCCAGCACCAAGGGGGTGCTGGCATGAGTCGCGACGAATCGCGCCGCTGCGGTGTGTGGGACGCGCCCGTTGAGGTCGGGCTCGTGGACACCCGCGCCGCCAACCTGTCTTCGATCCGCGCCGCCCTGGAACGGGCCGGAGCCCGGGTGGTTTGGGTGCGCACGGCAGGTGAGGTGCGCGCCGCGAATGCCCTGGTCCTGCCGGGTGTGGGCGCCTTTGGGGCCGTGGCCGAATTGCTGGCGGAACGCGGGCTCGATCTCGCCCTCGCGGAGCGGCTGCACGCGGGGCGCGCCACCCTCGCGATCTGCCTCGGGATGCAGCTTTTGGCCGCCGGTAGCGACGAATCGCCCAGCCGCCGTGGCCTCGGTCTTTGGCCGGAACGGGTGGGTGCCTTTTCGGCCGGCCTGCGCCGCCCGCACCTGGGCTGGGCACCGATCGAACCGGAGCCGGGCTGTTCCCTACTGGAGCCGGGTTGGGCGGCCTTTGCCCACGGCTACCGCTGCACCCGGGTGCCCGCCGGTTGGCGCGCGGCCTGGTGCCGTGAACCGGAACCCTTCGTCGCCGCCCTCGAACGCGGAGCGCTGCTCGCTTGCCAGTTCCACCCGGAACTCTCCGGGCCCTTCGGTGCGCGTTTGATCCGGCGTTGGCTGCGGGCCGCGGCTCGCGTGGCGGCAACCCAAGGGGTGGAGCCGTGAGCGCCCTGCGACTCGTGCCCTGTTTGGACGTGCGCGACGGGCGTGTGGTCAAGGGCGTGCGTTTCCGGGACCTCGCGGATGCGGGCGATCCGGTGAAACTCGCCGCCCGTTATGCGGCCGAGGGCGCCGACGAACTGTGCCTCCTCGACGTCAGCGCGACGCCCGAAGGCCGCGGGCCGCACGCGGCCACCGTCGCGCGCGTGCGCGCCGTGCTCGACCTGCCCTTGACCGTCGGGGGAGGCGTGCGCGGTGTGGAGCAGGCCGAGCGGCTCTTCGCCGCGGGCGCGGACAAAATCGCCGTCAACAGCGCGGCGGTCGAGCGCCCCGCCTGCATCGACGAATTGGCGGCCCGTTTCGGATCCCAGAGTGTGGTGCTGGCCCTCGACGCGGCGCGCAGCACGCGCACGCCGAGCGGCTACGAACTCCGCGTGCATTCGGGCCGGCGAGCGACGGGAATCGACGCCTTGGCTTTCGCCCGCGAAGCCCAGGCGCGCGGTGCGGGCGAAGTGCTCGCCACCAGCGTGGACCGGGACGGGACCTCTTCCGGATACGAGCTGGCCCTGCTGGTCGCCCTGCGCGAATGGCTCGACGTGCCCCTGATCGCATCGGGCGGCGCACGCGATGCGCGGGATTTGGCCGAAGCGCACGGGGCGGGCGCCGATGCGGTGCTCGTCGCCGGGATGCTGCACTCCGGCGCCGTGCGCCTCTCGGAACTCAAGTCGGAACTATCGCGCCGCGGCATCCGTGTGCGCCCCTTCGAAACGCCGCCCCTCCTGCCCCGAATCCCCGTTTCCCCCCTTCCGAACCGCTTCCCCAACGAGGCTCCCAAACCATGATCGTTCCCTCCATCGACCTCTCCGGCGGCCAAGCGGTCCAATGGATCGGCGGCGCCGAGCCGGCCATCGAAGCCGGCGATCCCCGGCCCTTGGCCGAGCGCTTCGGACGTGTGGGCGAAGTGGCCGTCGTCGACCTGGATGCGGCCCTGGGGCGCGGCGACCACCGCGAGTGTATTTCGGACTTGCTGCGCCTCGCGCCCTGCCGCGTCGGCGGCGGACTGCGCGACGCCGCTTCGGCCCTCTTTTGGTTGCAAGCGGGCGCGAGCAAGGTCGTGCTCGGCACCGCGGCCACACCGGAGGTCCTGACGGCCCTGCCGCGGGAACGGGTGATCGCCGCCGTGGACGCCCGGGACGGCGAAGTGGTGGTCGACGGTTGGCGCCGCCGAACCGGCGAGTCGGTGGAAACGCGCCTCGCAGCCTTGGCTCCCCACGTGGGCGGATTTTTGGTCACCCTGGTGGAACGCGAAGGTCGCATGGGCGGCGTCGATCTGAAACGCGCCGCACGCCTGGCCCAAGCCGCGAACGGGCGTCCCCTAACCCTGGCGGGCGGTGTGGCCGACGCGGAGGAAATCGGCGCTCTGGATCGACTCGGCATCGATGCCCAAGTCGGCATGGCGCTCTACACCGGGCGGTTTTCCCTCGCCGACGCCCTGTGGGCCTGCCTGCGTTCGGACCGCCCGGACGGATTGGTGCCCAGCGTGGTCGTGGACGAGAGCGAACGGGCCCTTGGGCTCGTGTATTCGAGCCGCGCATCCGTGGCCGCCGCGATCGAGCGGGGCCAGGGGGTCTACCACTCCCGGCAGCGAGGCCTTTGGGTCAAGGGCGAAGGCTCCGGCGCCACCCAAGAACTGCTCGACATCACCCTCGATTGCGACCGCGACGCCCTGCGCATGCGCGTGCGCCAACGGGGGCCGGGTTTTTGCCACCGGGAGCAGTTCGGTTGCTTCGGCCCGGCGCGTGGCCTGGCCGCCCTGGAGCGGACCCTCTTCGGGCGGCGCGCCGCCGCCTTGGACGGAGCGGCCCCCGCGGGTAGCTACAGCGCGCGACTCTTCGCGGACCCGAACTACTTGGCCGCCAAACTGCGCGAAGAAGCGGACGAGCTGGCACGGGCTGTGGGTCCCGTCGAAGTGGCCGAAGAAACCGCCGATGTGCTCTTCTTCGCTCTCGCGCGGCTCGTGTCCGAGGGGGTCGATCTCGCCCGGGTGGAAGGCATCTTGGACCGGCGGGCCCTCGCGGTGCGCCGCCGGTCCGAGGGCGCGCAGAAGCCGGGGGTGACGCCGTGAAGCTCGTTCGAAAACGCGTGGACGAACTCGCGGCCCAGGCCCGCTTGCCGGTGGATCCCGATGCGCTGTCCACGGTCACGGGGATCCTGGAGCGCATCGAACGCGGCGGGGAGGCAGCGCTGCGCGCGGAGGCCCAGCGGCTCGGGGATCTGGAGCCGGGGGCGCCCCTTGCTTTCGGGCGAGCCGAACTCGAAACCGCCCGGGACGCGCTTTCGCCCCGGGTGCGAGGCGCGCTCGAGCGCGCGGCCGAACGCATCCGCGGCTTCGCCCTCGCCCAGCGCGCGGCCCTGACCGACGTGAACCTGGCCGTGCCCGGGGGCACCGTCGGGCACCGCTTCCTGCCCGTTCGCAGCGCCGGTTGTTATGCACCGGGCGGGCGCTTTCCTCTGGTCTCTTCGGTGCTGATGACCGCCGTCACCGCGCGCGCCGCGGGTGTGGCGAGTGTGTGGGTCGCATCGCCGCGACCGCCGCTGGAGTTGCTCGCCGCCGCGGCGATCGCCGGCGCCGACGGACTGCTCGCGGTCGGCGGCGCCCAGGCCCTCGGCGCTCTGACCTTCGGTCTGGGCGGCTGCACCCCCGCGGACGTGCTCTGCGGGCCGGGCAATCGCTACGTCACCGCCGCCAAGTTCGCGCTCTCCCAGCGCGTGGGCATCGATTTGCTCGCCGGTCCGAGCGAGCTGTGCGTGGTCGCCGATGGGAGCGCCGCCATCGACGCGCGCGCCATCGCCCTGGACCTCGCCGCCCAAGCGGAACACGACCCCGAAGCCTGGCCGGTGCTGATCACCCTGGGCAGCGAGGGGCCGCCCGAAAAACTCATCCAGGCGGTGGAAGCGGAGCTCGCTACGGTCCTCGTTTCCCTCTCCACCGCCGCCACGGCACGCCGCGCGCTGGAGGGCGGCTGGGCCGTGATCGCCCGCAACGAAGACGAGGCCCTCGCTGCGATCGAACGGCTGGCCCCCGAACACCTGCACCTGGTGGGCCCGGCCGCCGAAACCCTGGCCGACCGCGCCCGAAACTACGGAGCGCTTTTTGTCGGCGCCGCAGCCACCGAAGCCCTGGGCGACTACGGCATCGGCCCCAACCACGTCCTGCCCACCGGCGGCACCGCCCGCCACCAGGGGGGCCTGAGTGTGCTGCACTTCCTGCGCGCCCGCACACGGCTGACGCTCAGCGACCCGTCCGCCGCGCGAGATCTCTTCGCCGACACAGCCCTACTCGCCCGCCTGGAAGGCCTCGAAGCCCACGCCCTCTCCGCCGCACACCACCTGAAATGAACCCGGCCCCCTCCCGAGGCTCCGCTCCCCCTCCCGCGCCGGGAAGGAGCCCACCGCCCAAGCGGGCCGAAGGGACGCTGGAACTCAGCGAAGTACCGAGACCGGACGGATTCCGCC
>JBJHAV010000213.1:0-6806 GCA_050480685.1 Planctomycetaceae bacterium
GTTTTCGACCATGGGCGCGACTCGCCCGGGAGCCTAACCGCCGGACCCTCGCCGCCCGGCTGGCGCCCTTCGCCGCCGCGTCCCTACACTGGCCCCCAAGATCCCCCACGGTCCGGTCGCACTTCGCCGCCAGGGCCGCTCCCCTCCCCCTCGCAGCCGACCCGATGTGGAAGTCCCTGCGGCGCCGGCGCCTGCTCGAGCGCCTGGAGCGCGGCGAGCTCGACGCCGAAGCGCCTGAGCTGCTCAAAGCCATGGAGCGCGATCCGCTCCTGGCCCGCGAGTTGTTCGCGCGCCGCGCGCGCCAGGTCGCCCGGGCCCATGGGGCGGACGAAGCTTCGCCGCCGGCCCAAGCCCCCCTCGCCCCCGGAGCCGCGCCGCCGACCGGCAACCGGCGCCCGGAGCGCGAACTGCCCCTCACGCCCCCGCCCGGCGCGCGCCTGCGCAGCGGCCCTCCCCCCGGCCAACGGGTCGCCCGCCGCCGCTTCGCCGCCCCCATCGCCTCCCTGCTCGTGCTGCTCTTCGCCGCCGGGCTCTTCCTCCACGACTACCGCGAAGCCCACCGCACCCCGAGCGAAAACCTCGGCACCCAGGTCACCCCGGGCGCCGGCGGCAGTTCCCTGGTGGTCTACGCCCCCGAAGTGCGCGTGGACGACTACTCGACCTTCCGCTTCGACGGCCCCCTCCCCCCCGGCGGTTGGTTCGAAGTCGACGTGCGCGACGCCGACGGCCCCGAGGACGGCCCGATCCTGCTCTCCAGCGGCCCCCTACAGCGCGGCGCCTGGGAGCCCCCCACCTCCGACCTGGACCGCCTCCCCGACGGCATCGCCTTCACGATCCGCATCCTCGACGCCCAAGGCCGCGAAGTCACCCGCCTCACCCAACGCTCCCGCCGCGACTGGCTCGGCCCCGGCTGATGGCTGTGGGGCCTCAGCGTAGGTAGCCGCAGACCGCTCCGTTCAACTGTCCGTCAGTCCAACCGGATGGAGGTGGAGGCGCGCTCGAGGACTTCGCCGATGGGGGCGACGAGGGCTCCGCGGGCGGCGAGTTCGCATTCGAGGGCGGAGGCGCGTTCGGCGGGCACGGCGATGAGCAGGCCGCCCGAGGTTTCGGCGTCGAAGACGAGGGCGACCAGAGCGGGATCGACTTCGGGGCCCAGGGCCACGTCGTCGCCGATTTGGGCGCGGCCGCGCTTGGAGCCGCCGGAGGAAACACCCTGGCGGGCCAACTCCAGGGCCCCCGGCCAAAGGGGTAGGTCGGCGGCGACCAGGCGCAGGGTGACGCCGCTCGCCCGGGCCACGTTGCGCGCGTGGCCGACCAAACCGAAGCCGGTGATGTCGGTGGCGGCGTGGGCGCGGGCGACGATCATCGCCTCGGCCGCGGCGCGGTTGAGGGCCGCCATTTGTGCGGCGGCGGGCAGCAGTTCCTCGCGGGAGAGTTTGCCCTGCTTGGCGCCGGTGGTGATCGAGCCCATGCCCAAACGTTTGGTCAGGTACAGCCGATCCCCGGGCCGCGCGCCCGTGTTGTCGATCAGGTCCCCCGGCGCGACCAGGCCGGTGACCGCGAAGCCGAATTGGATTTCGCCTTCCACCGTGTGGCCGCCGGCCACCACCGCGCCCGCCTCGCGCACCTTCTCGAAACCTCCGCGCAGGATCTCGCCGATCCACTCGTCGGAAAAGTCCTTGGGGAAACTCGCCACCGTCAAAGCGCTGACCGGCCGGCCGCCCATGGCGTAGACGTCCGAGAGCGCATTGGCCGCCGCGACCGCCCCGTAGAGGTAGGGGTCGTCGACCACCGGCGGAAAGAAGTCCAAGGTCTGCACCAGGAGCGCAGCCCCCGGGGCTTCGGAAATGCGGACCACACCCGCGTCCGAAAAGGACTCGGGTCCCACCACGAGGGAGTCCGACCGGGAGTGGAGGCCGCGCAGCACCTGCGCGAGACGCCCGAGGGGCATCTTGGCCGCTCACCCGGCGCAGGCCGCGTAGTCGATCAGGCGTTTGTCGGGGGTTTGGTCCACGGGAATCGGGGCGCGGCCGAGCCGCGTCCCGATCGAGGCTACGCTTCCAAGGCCGCGGGCGCCAGCGGTGCCCCGGCCCGGGTAGAGGCTCGACCGCAAGCACGGGCGACCACCCGCTGGTTCGAGGTGCGCGCCCCGAACAGGATGCGCAGCTTGTCGAGCATCAGGAACAGGGCGAGCAGCAGCGGGTTTTGGTAGTGCAGCCAGCCCAGGGTGCGCGGTCCCGCGCCCCCCACCAGGGCCCGGTTGTAGAGCGAGTTGATCCAAAAGGAGGTCGAAATCAGCGGCCGGCATTCGAGCACCTCGAAACCCTCCTGTTCGAGCAGCCCGGAGAGATTCGCCGGCGTGAACAGGTTCCAATGGCGCGGTACGTGGTAGCCGCCCCACAGCCCGTCGCGGAAGAGCCGTTCGTCCCAGCCGGCCACGTCCGGGGTCTCGACCACGAACACTCCACCGGGCGCGAGCAACCGCCGGACCTTGGCGACCATCGCGCGCGGATCGCTGACGTGTTCGATGACCTGAAAGAGCACGATCAGGTCGAAGGGTTCGCCGTCCTCGGGCAGGTCCTCCAGCCGGCACGGGCGCGCATCGAGGCCCTTGGCCCGCGCCCGTTCGATGGCGGCCGCGTCGATGTCGATGCCGAAGAGCTGCCACTCGGGCGGCCCGTGGCGGCGCAGCACGGACAAAAAGCGCCCGTCTCCGCAGCCCACGTCCAACACACGCCGCGCTCCCCCGCCCACATGCCGGGCGAAGGCGCGGGCCTTCATGGCCTCCAGCTTGCCCCGCAGGTAGGCCACCAGCGGGTTGCCGCGCTTCTCCTCGTCGAAGGAGTAGTAGTTGGGCGGATAGATGCGGCCGAGCTCCGAAACCGCCGGCCGCGGGTCCAGGTAAACCAGGGCGCAGCCGCGGCAGCGTTTGTAGATCCAGAGCTGGCGCGAAGTGCGGTACTCGTAGTCGTAGGCCTCGGCCACCGGGGCACCGTCGTCGCGCCCACACACGCAGCAGGTTTGCCGTTCGGCGGCGAGTTCGGCCGCGATCGCGGGATCGCAGAGGAAAGCGGGGGCCTTGGGCATCCGGGTCGAGGGGTTCGGACGGCCCGGCGTCAATGCGCGCGCCCTTCGCCGCGGATCGGCGCGCCGCGCTGGAGCAAAAACTCGCGCTTGGCCGCAAAAGCCGCCGGATAACGGTGCCAGGGCACGGTCTGCCAGGCGTGGTGGACCCCATGGTAGTTGTGCAGCACCATCGGCAGCGCCAACCAACGGGAGGGCAGGATGCGCGTGTCGCGAAAGCGCCCCACCGGCAGCCCTTGGTGGGGCAGCACGTTGACGTACCAGGCGTGGATCCACATGGCCAGGAGCTTGGGCAGCACCCAACAGGCGAGCAAAACATCCACCCGGCCGGCCCACAGGAGCGCACCGAAAGCGGCCAGCAAGAGCAGGCCCTGGGCTGCATCCGCCGCGCGCTCCCAGGCCGGCGGATCGGTCCCCGCCACCAGGCGTTTCGTGCGCAGGGTCCCGCCCGGATACCGCAGGGGCAGGGTCCAGATCGAACCCTCCAGGAACCAGGTGTCCGGGTCCCGCTCCGGATCGTTGGTGTGGCGATGGTGGAGCTGGTGGCCGCGCCGGATCAGGAAGTACGGGATCCACGCGGGCCAAGCCCCCAGCACGCCGACCACGTCGTTCAGGGCGCGGGAACGAAACACGGTCCCGTGTACCCCCTCGTGCCAAATCGTGAACGAGAGGTTGAGGAACACCACTCCCACCAGCACGTGCACACCGAGCTGCACCCAGCCCGGCTCCACCGTCGCCAGCGCCACCCACAGGTTGCCGAGCAGTCCCGTCCACATCGCGGCCAAGAGCCCCAGGGTGGGCCAATCCACGCCCGGATGGGCGAAGACCGCCCCGGCCTCGTCGGGCGCTTCCTGGGGTCGAGCGGGGTTTGCGGGGGACGCGGCGTTCACGGGAGAGTCGGCCCGCATCGGCCGACCCCCCATTCTAGCCCGCTGTGCACCTCGGCCCTTGCCTCCTCAGGGTGTCACGGTCGCGACGAGGCCGTTCGAGAGTTCGAGGGGGGTCCCGGGCAGCGAGAGCACGGCAAAGACACCCTGGAAGGCCAACTCCAGGCCGACCCACTGGGGCTCGACCGGCAGGGCCAAGGCGAACTGGGCCGATCCCGAAGGCGCCGCTTGGGTGCCGAGCAAGAGCGGCCCCGGCGCCAGGCCCAGGAGCCATTCGCCCAGGCCCGGCAAGGGGAGCCCGCAGCCCGCGGGATCCACCCCGGCGAAGCCGCCGTAGAGCAGGCCCACGCCGGCCCCGCCCAAGCCCGATTGCAGGTCGAACCCACTGGTGCGGCCGAGCACCAAACCGCCGCTCGAACCGGTCAGGCTCGCCCCGTTGCCGAAACAACCCGGCAGACCCACGAAGCCCCCTTGGGGACACTCGACCCACTTGGCGAGGAAGCTGTCGCCGCCGGGCGAGAGGGTGAAGCCTCCTCCGACGAAAAGCGCGGGACCCGAGCCGTCGTCGAAACCTCGCAAAGCCAGCACCTCCGCCGGCAACCCGGCGCCCACCGCGCTCCACCCGGATCCATCCCAACGGGCCAGGTTTTGGGCGCCGACGCCGTCCACGGAACTGAACTCGCCCCCCACGTAGAGCGAGCCGCCGGAGCCCCCATCGAAGGCGCGCAGACTGCGCACCTCACCCGCGACCCCTTGCCCGAAGGCACTCCAGGTGGCGCCATCCCACGCGGCCAACCCCGCGACCGCAAGGGCGCCCGCGCTTTGGAAGTTGCCCCCCGCGATGAGGGCCGGCCCCGACCCCAGATCGAAGACCTCCAGGGCGCGCACCTGACCCGATTGCAGGCCCGAGCCGGGCACGCTCCAGGCGGTGCCGTCCCAGCGCGCCAGGCCGCCGACCGGGACCGAGTTGATGGTCAGATTCCCGCCCGCGTAAAGGCTCGGCCCGGAACCGTCATCGAAGACCTTGAGGGCTTGCACCTTGGAGAACAGGAGTTCGTCGATGCCGCCCACCGGACCCCATGTGTCACCATCCCAACGGGCAACACCTCGGCAAAAGAGCCAACCGACCGTGTTGAAGTCTCCTCCGATGTAGAGCGCGCGACCCGAACCGTCATCGAAGAGCTCCATGGCCCGCACCGTTCCATCGATCCACGGCGCAACGGAGCTCCAGGTGCTGCCGTCCCAGCGGGCGATGTTCTTGGCCAGCCCCCCGGTCGGCCACCACGCGAAGCTGCCGGCCGCGTAGAGAGACGGAGCGTCGGGGAACGAGAAGGCCCGCAAAACGTGGACCTCCGGCGAGCTACCCCCGCCGGGAGACTGCAGCGGCGACCAAGCCGCTCCGTCCCAACGGGCGATCGCGCCCAAGAGCTGAGTCCCGGCGTACCAAAAGTCACCGCCCGCGTAGATCGCCGGCCCGTCTCCCAGATCGGCGACCTCCAGGGCCCGCACCTGAGAGGAAAGGCCCGTGCCGATGGGCTGCCACTCGGCGCCGTCCCACTGGGCTGCGCCTGAAAACGCGTTTTGGCCTGTCCCGGCGAGTGATGTGCCTACGTAGAGCCTAGATCCGCTGCCGGGATCGAATCGCTGGATCGCGTGGACCGTGAGGGCCGAGCCGGCGCCCAAGGCGGTCCAGTTCACCCCATCGAAGCGGGCGATGCTCTTGGCCGGACTTGCTCCCGCGGAACTGAAGGAACCGCCGGCGTAGAGCACCTGACCCGCGCCTTCGTCGACCACGGACAAGCGGAAGACCTTCCAATCCGGGGCGCCGGGCACAACGCTCCAAGCCACGCCATCCCACCGCGACAGCGAATTGTCGCCCGCCGCATGGAGCGCGGGGCCCGAGCCGTCATCGAAGACGGCAAGGGTCTCGATCCAAGCGGAAAATCCGGAACCCATGGCCCCCCAACCGCTGCCGTCCCAGCGCGCCACCCTCACAGCCGACTGGCCTCCGGCGGTCAGGAACCCTCCCGCCACATGCAGCGCGGGACCGGAGCCGTCGTCGAAGGCCTTCAGGGCGCGCACCTCGCCCCCGACTCCATCCCCAAGCGCGCTCCAGGAACTGCCATCCCAGCGCGCGATCCGCGAGGCGGGCTGTCCGCCTGCCGCGGTGAAGAAACCTCCCGCGTAGAGCGCCGGTCCCGACCCATCGTCGAACACCTCCAGCGCGCGCACGCCGGCGTTCAAGCCCTCGCCCAGCGGACTCCAAGAAGTCCCATCCCAGCGCGCAATGCGGCTCGCCGGTTGTCCCCCCGCGTGGGTGAAGGTGCCGCCCACGTAGAGCGCCGGGCCGTTGCCGTCGTCGAACTCGACCAGGGCGTAGACAGCCGGAGAGGAACCGCCGGAAAGTCCGCCGGCCAGTTCGCTCCACGCCACCCCATCCCAACGCGCGATGCGTGCGACGGAGAGCCCACCGGCCGCGGTGAAATCGCCCCCTGCGAAGAGCCCGGGGCCACTCCCGTCATCATGCTCCAGCAGCGAAAACACCGTTCCATTGATGCCGGCTTTCGTACCGAAGGTCGGCGCCCAGGTGCCCTCGCACGCCGACCCGGACACGGCCAGTCCACCCGCAGCCCCCTGACCGCCGCCCAGCGCAATTCCGCTCGGCACAAGCACCAACCCCAACACCCCCAAGGCCGTCCCCGCGCGCCGGCCGAGCGCTCCTGACACCGCAGCCGCTCCAGAAACCGCCGAACCGAAAACGTCAGGGGACATGGGCACCTCCGTGCACAACAGGGGAAGAAACGGCCGCCAAGCAAGGGTCCGGCCGACCTCGAT
>JBJHAV010000214.1:0-2758 GCA_050480685.1 Planctomycetaceae bacterium
GCGCAAAAGATCGGCGCTGCGCTGCACGGCGGGGATGCGCGTGGGGTCGCCTTCGTCGAGGATGTTGGCGATGAAGATGCGGCACAAAAGCGCCGCGGCGGTGTTGGTCTCGGTCTTGTCGTAGGGGAAGTGGGCGTTGGCGCGGCTGCGGGAGCTGGGGCCGCCGCGAGTCATGTAGCCGGTGCGCCCGGTGGTCGGGTCGGTGACCTCGTCGAACCAGGAGAGCGCGCCGCGGAAGGACTCGTGGTCCACGGTCAAACCGGCGTCCACGGCGGCCGAGAGGGCGAAGACCATCCAACCCGTGATCGAGGTGTCGTTTTGACCGCCTCCGGGATGGGCGTAGCGCCACGCGGAGTAGGGATTGCGAGCGCGCAGAATGTAGTTGACGCCGTTTTGGGCTGGGCGACGCAGCAGCGGGTTGCGGCCCGAGGTGTAGAGCGCCTCGCACATGGCCAAGGTGGCGATGGCGTGGCTGTACATGCGGCCCTCGGGGCTGCCGACCTCTTCGCCGAACAGACCGGACTCGATTTGAATCGAACGCAGCCAGGCCACCCCGCGGCGGATGACATCCTGGTACTCGCCCTCGTTCATCGTGTCGCCGTAGCCGAGGAAAGCGAGCAGAGCCAACCCCGTCACGCCCACATCCATGCCCGGCTCGCCGGGGCCGTCGGAGAGCGGCATGTGGGGATGCTTGCACTCGACCATGAAGTGGTCGCTGCTCCAGTAGCCGGCGGCGTTTTGGTGGTCCTTGAGCCACTCCAGGCCGTCGCGCACGGCGCGGCCCACGTTCGGTCGCGCGATCCCCCGGCGCTGGGCGCGGCCGCCGCCCGGGCCGTCGCTCCCGCCGCTCCCGATGCCGATCTCGGTGTTCCTTAGGTTGGGGTCCACGATGGCCGCTTCGACCGAATCCAGGTCGTCGGTGATGTCGTCGACCACGTCGTCCACGGCGTCGAGCAGCACCGGGTCCTCGATCTCGACCTCCTTGATCTCCTCGGGTTCCTCGGGCTCCGGCTCCTCGAAGATCTCCTCGTGGATCGGTTCGATTTGTGCCTGCAAAATCGGTTCCTCCTGGCGATTGAAGACGGACCAGTCGACCAGGTGCAGGAGGAAAATCAGGAGCAGGTGCAGGGCGATCGCCACCGCCAGGTAGGGCGCTCGGCCGAGCCATCCGTAGAGCACGTCGTGAAAGTCGCGCTCTGCTTCCCAAGTTTTGAGCGGGGTGCTTTCGATTGGGGCGAAACGATCGGCCGGCGTGTGCATGGCGAGCTGTGGTTGGGTTGTGCGCGACGGTCGAGATCGCACTCGAAGGCCGTCCGCGCACCATCGCCAACGCACACCCACCCGGCGGGGTTCACGCCATGACCCCAGTCGGAAAAAAGAAGAGGCCGGGATCACCGCATCGCGGCGATCCCGGCCCCGTCGGCCACCGTGAAGCGGCGCCCGTTTGCCCGTTCCGCTCCGTCAGCGTGCGCCGGTGAGGCGCGCGTAGCGGTAGAAGACCTCCAGGTTCAGCACCATGAGCGCGGTCGAGTAGACGCGGCCGCCGGAGAAACCCCAGGGGCCGTTGGGGTCCCAGGATCCCTTGAAACAGCCGTCGTCGCGCTGGTGGGGCAGGATGGCGCGCTCCATGGCGCGCTCCCAGTCGCGCCAGTGGGCGCCCCCGTACTGGAACATCGCGTAGCTGCCGTAGTACCAGTAGTACTTGTCGTTGGTCAGCCCGTCGGCGGTCCAAACCGGAAGCTGCGAGCGCAAAAGATCGGCGCTGCGCTGCACGGCGGGGATGCGCGTGGGGTCGCCTTCGTCGAGGATGTTGGCGATGAAGATGCGGCACAGAAGGGCCGCGGCGGTGTTGGTTTCCGTCTTGTCCCAGGGGAAGTGACGGTTGGCGGGCGAGCGTGAGCTCGGACCGCCGCGCACGGTGTAGCCGGTGCGCCCGGTCGTCGGGTCGGTGACCTCGTCGAACCAGGAGAGCGCGCCGCGGAAGGCCTCGTGGTCCACGGTCAGGCCGGCGTCCACGGCGGCCGCCAGGGCAAACACCATCCAGCCCGTGATCGAAGTGTCGTTTTGTCCGTTGCCGGGATTGGCGTAGCGCCAGGCGGAGTAGGGGTTGCGGGCGCGCAGGATGTAGTTGACGGCGTTTTGGGCCGGGCGGCGCAGCAGCGGGCTGCGGCCCGAGGTGTAGAGCGCCTCGCACATGGCCAAGGTGGCGATGGCGTGGCTGTACATGCGGCCCTCGGGGCTGCCGACCTCTTCGCCGAACAGACCGGACTCGATTTGGATCGAGCGCAACCAGTTCACCCCGCGGCGGATGACGTCCTGGTACTCGCCCTCGTTCATCGTGTCGCCGTAGCCGAGGAAAGCGAGCAGAGCCAACCCCGTGACGCCCACATCCATGCCCGGCTCGCCGGGGCCGTCGGAGAGCGGCATGTTGGGCTGCTTGCACTCGACCATGAAGTTGTCGCTGCTCCAGTAGCCCGCGGCGCTCTGGTGGTCCTTGAGCCACTCCAGGCCGTCGCGCACGGCGCGGTTCACGTTCGGTCGCGCGGCGCCCCGGCGGCCGGCGCGGCCGCCGCCCATTCCACCGCCGGCACCGCCGCCGATGCCGATCTCGGTGTTCGCCTGGTTGGGGTTTTCAAAGGGCGCTTCGACCGAATCCAAGTCGTCGGTGATGTCGTCGACCACGTCGTCCACGGCGTCGAGCAGCACCGGGTCCTCGATCTCGACCTCTTCGATCTCCTCGGGTTCCTCGGGCTCGGGC
>JBJHAV010000214.1:2768-6798 GCA_050480685.1 Planctomycetaceae bacterium
ATCTGGGCCTGCAGGATTTGCTCTTCATCACGGCTGAAGACCGACCAGTCGACCAGGTGCAGGAGGAAAATCAGGAGCAGGTGCAGGGCGATCGCCACCGCCAGGTAGGGCGCCCGGCCGAGCCACTCGTAGAGCGCGTCGTTGAACGTGCGTTCCTCCTCCCAGGAGCGCGTCAGGGTGCTCTCGATTCGGACCGAGGAATAGTCTTGTTGGCTCATGTCGATCGCTGGGCGGGGTCCGCGCTGGGCGCGGGGCCCCTCTATTGGGCTTCTGCGGGCCCGGCCGAGGTCCGGCGGGCCGAGGGTGGAGGCGCTCTTCGGAAGGCTTGACGTCCCGGGGATGCGGGATGCGGGGCGGGGGGACGATGGGGCTCGGGTCCGCCCCAGGGGAGATGCAACGCAGCGGGCGGCCGCCGGTTCAATGCCCTGGGCCCGAGACTATAACGACGGCCGGAGGCCCCGTCCCGGCCCGCAATCCGAGGGCCGGCCGGCGGGTGAGCCGGTCGAGCCGAAGTTTTCCCACGCGGTCAGCGGGTCGGCTGCAGGCTGGGGTGCACCCAGAGGTGGGCGGAGGACTCCAGGCGGCCGGCGGCCCGCAGCAGGGCCTCGTCGTCCCGGCGCTCCTGCACCCGCTGGCGCAGCTCCCGCTGCAGGCCGGCGTCCTCGAAGGCCGGCGGGGGACCTCCCCCGGTGCGCTCCACCAGGCGCACGACCCGGTAACCCACCGGCCGGCCGCTGCGCTCCGCCAGCACCGGCAAAACCCCCGAGATGTCGCCCGGCCGGGCCCCCTGGGCGAACTGGCGCAGCAGGGGGTCGCCGATGGCGGTGATTGCCAGGGGGGGCACCCGGCCGAGGGTGTCGCGATAGCTGGCGCTGTACTCGCGCACCAGTCCCTCGAAGTTTTCCCCGGCCCGGGCCCGCTCGGCGCACTCCCCGGCGATCTCCCGGGCCACCTCCAGGCCGCCAACGGCCACGGCCAGGACCTCGATCAGTTGCAGGGAGACCACGTCGGGATCCCCGAGCAGGTCGCGGTTTTGCAGGAAAACGGCGCGCAGTTCGGCCGGGCGCACGAAACGATCCACCCGCGGGCGCTCGGCGCCGATGCCGTCCCGGCCGGTGATCGTGTTGACCCACAGGGCCCGGTAGAGCTCGGCCGTGGCCTGGCGCTCCTCCAGCAGCGGATCGTCGCCCATGGCCCTCAGGCGCTCCCCGTGGCCCACGGGTCCGGCCTCGCGGCGGCGCTCCTCCAGGAACTGCTGCACCACCCGGCGCACCCCGTCGTCGCCGACGCCGATTTCGCGGCCCCCTTGGGAGAACACCCGGGCGCGCACGCTCTCGGTCAGGGCTTCGGAGCTGCGCTGGGCCAGTTGGTCGGGTGAGCTGGCCGGCGCGCGGCCCAGGGAGCGCAAAACCTGCTCGTCCACCTCGCTGAAGGTCACGATCTGGTCGTCCACCTGGGCGACGATGCCGTCCACCAGCCGCCAGCCGTCCGCGGGCGGTGTCTGCGCGGCCCGCGCCGCCGGGGCGCCCAGGGCCAGGCAGCCCAAGAGGAGCGCCAGGGTCGGCGCGGTTCTGAGTTCGCTCCTCATCGTTCCACCATGGTCGGAAGCCCCTCCGGGTCGTGCAAGAGTCCCGCCAGCCAGGCCAGCCCGGCCTGGGGATCGCGCACCTCGGGCGGGAGCACCAGCAGCGCCAACCCGGCGCGCAGGGGGCGCAGTTCGGCCCGGGCGCGGGCCACCAGTTCCTCCAGGGCCACCCGGTCGGTGTATTCCACCAGGTAGGCGTCCTGCCGCCAGGCCAGGCGGCGCACCGAGTGGCGCGCCAGGGGGCCGCGCAGGGCGAACAGCTCCAAAAGGGTCCGGGCCGGGGCGGGCACGCGGCCGAAGCGGTCGCGCAGCTCCTCGGCGGCCCGCAGGGCGTCCGGCCGTCCGTCGATGCCGTCGAAGGCGCGCAGGAGCTCCAGGCGAGTGTCCGCCGAGGGGATCCACTCGGCCGGCAAGTAAGCGCTGACCCCCAGTTCGAGTTCGACCCCGCCGCCGTCGCCCGCGGCTTCGTTCGCCGGCAGTCCGCCCGAGGGCAGGCTGCCGGTCTGCATGCGCTCAATGGTTTCCTTGAGCAACCGGCAGTACATGTCGTAGCCGATGGCCGCGATGTGGCCGGACTGTTCGGGCCCGAGCAGGTTGCCTGCGCCGCGCAGCTCCAGGTCCTTCATCGAAATCTGAAATCCGGCGCCCAGGTGGCTGAGTTCTTCGAGCGCCTTGAGGCGGTCCCGGGCCGCGCCGCGCAGCGGGCGTGTGCGGTCCATGAGCAGGAAACACCAGGCCTTCTGCCGACCGCGGCCGACACGGCCGCGCAGTTGGTGCAGCTCCGCCAAACCGAAGCGGTCGGCTTCGTGGATCAAGATCGTGCCCGCCGCCGGGATGTCGATGCCGTTTTCGACGATCGTGGTCGAAACCAGCACGTCCGTGGCGCCGCGCGCGAAACCCGCCATGACGACGGCCAACTCGCGGGCGTCCATTTGGCCGTGTCCGACCGCGAAGCTGCATTCGGGCACGAGCTCGCGCAGCTCGGCGGTGAAGGCTTCGATGTCGTACACGCGGTTGTGCAGGAAAAACGTCTTGCCGCCGCGGCCCTTCTCGCGCAGGAGCGCGTCGCGGATGCGGCCGCGCTCGTCGTCGTACATCAGGATCGTTTCCACGCCCTGACGGCCGGCCGGCGGCGTGGTCAGGGCGGAAATGTCGCGCACGCCGGCCAAGGACATGTGCAGGGTGCGCGGGATCGGCGTGGCCGTCAGGGTCAGCACATCCACCTGGGCGCGCAGGCGTTTGAGGTGTTCCTTGTGCTTGACGCCGAAACGCTGCTCCTCGTCGATGATCACCAGGCCCAGGTGCTGGAAGCGCACGTCCTTCGAGAGGATGCGGTGGGTGCCGATCAGGATATCGACGCGTCCGGAAGCCACGTCGGCCAGAGTCGCGCGCGCTTCCTTGGGAGTGTGCAGGCGGCTGAGCTCCTCCACACGCACGGGCAATCCCAAAAGGCGCTCGCGAAACGTCTCGTAGTGCTGTTCGCTCAAGACCGTGGTGGGCACGAGCACGGCCACCTGCCCGCCGGCGGCGACCACGCGGAAGGCGGCGCGCATGGCCAGTTCGGTCTTGCCGAAACCCACGTCGCCGCACAAAAGCCGATCCATGGGCCGCTCGCCCACCAGATCGGCCGCGATTTCCTTGGAACTGGTGACCTGATCGGGTGTGTCCTCGTGGGGGAAGGCGGCCAACATCTCCGCCACCAACTCGCCGCCCTTCTGCCAGGCCGGCCGGCGACGCATGGCGCGCACGGCTTGCACTTCGAGCAGTTCGGCGGCCAGGTCGATCAGCGCTTTGCCGACGCGCTCCTTGCGGCGGCGAAAGCCCGCACCGCCGAGTTTGTCGAGGGGCGGCGCCGCGGAGCCGGTGCCGATGTAGCGCTGCACCAGGTCCACGCGCGTGGCCGGCACGTAGAGCGAAACCTCATCGGCGAATTCGAGGTGCAGGTGCTCCTCGTCCGCGCCGCCGCGGGTCATGTGCGCGAGTCCGCGGTAGAGCGCCAGGCCGTGCACCGCGTGCACGACCAAATCGCCGGCCTTGAGCTCGAAGAACGAGCGCAGGGCGCGGGCGCGGTGTTGGGTGCGTTCCTCCCGGCGGCGCTCGACCCCGGCCAGGCCGGCCAGTTCGTGGTGCGCGACCACCACCAGGTCCAGGGCCGGCAGGCGGAAACCCTTGGCGATGCCGCCCAAGGTCGCTTCCACACCCGCGGCGCCGGCTTCTTCCAGGCGTGTCGTCAGCCGGCGCGCCTCGGCTTCGCCGCGGCAGGCGACGAGGACCCGCTGGCCGGCGGCGATCAACTCGGCCAGGGCCGCGGGCGCGGCTTCGAGGCCCACGGCGAGGGCCTGCACGGAACGGGCGTCGAAGTGGGCGTGCGGGGCGGGCAGGCTTTGCACGGCGAGCTGCGTGCGCCGCGCGAGGGCTTCTCGCTGGCGCTCCAGGGTGCGCGCG
>JBJHAV010000215.1:0-6752 GCA_050480685.1 Planctomycetaceae bacterium
TCGGCGTAGTGTTCGACCACCGCGGGAATCGCCAGCCCCAAGGCCACACCCAGGGCGCCGCCGCCCACCGAGAGCACGACACACTCGACCAGGAACTGGGTCACGATGTGCCGGCGCTTGGCGCCCAGGGCGCGGCGGATGCCGATTTCGCGCGTGCGTTCGGTGACCGTGGCCAGCATCACGTTCATGATGCCGATGCCGCCCACCAGCAGGCTGATGCCGGCGATCGACCCCAGCACGATGTTGAAGATGCGCTTGGTCTCCTCGGCGCGAGCCAGAAGCTCCAGGGGCACCACCACCTCGTAGTCCGACTCGCGATGGAAGCGGGCCAGCATCTCGCGGGCGGCGTCCGCGATCAGCTCCACGTCCTCCTGGTGTTGCACGGCCAGGATGATCTCGTGGAGCTGGACCTCCTCCATGTCCATCGAACCGGCGCGCATGCGCACCTGGATGTCGCCGAACCAGCGTTTGCCGGTCTCGAAGGGGATGAACACCTCGCCGGTCACGTCACTGCCCGGCCGGGCGGCGTCGGAGCTTTGGCGCACACGCGGCTCGAGCACGCCGACCACCACAAAATAGTCACCTCCGATGCGGATCTGCCGTCCGAGGGGCGAGCTGAGCGGAAACAGCCGGCGCGAAACTTCCGAACCGATGACGGCCACGTTGGCGACCGACTGCTCGTCCTTGTGGCTGAGGAAACGCCCCTCGCGCAGCATCCGTCCCGTTCCCTGGTGGAACTCGGGCACGGTGGCGAGCACCCGAGGCTGCATGGCGCGGTCCAGGTGGCGCACTTCCTGCATCAGCTCGCGCACCGGGATGATCTCCCGCAGGCCGGGAAAGGTTTCGCGGATGCGGCGCAGGTCGGCATGGGTTAGGCCGTAGGAGACCACCCGGGCCCGTTGGTTGGCCACGTTCTGGTCGTCGCTCGGCCGGACGCTGCGCAGGATCACGTTTTGGCTGCCGAGCTGGCGGATCTGATCCTGGGCCTCGGCGCTGGCGCCCTCGCCGATGGCCAGCATGGCGATCACACTGCTGGTGCCGAACAGCACCCCGAGGGTCGTCAGGAGGCTGCGCAGGCGGTGCAGCAGCAAACTGCGCACACCCAGGCGCACGACGCGAAAGAGGCTGGATTCCATGGCGGCGATAGGACTTCGGCTGGCGGCGATGCGCTTCAGCGCTGGCGCACGACTTCTTCCACGCGTCCGTCCTTGAGGCGCAGGAGGTGTTGGGCCCGGGCGCCCACGTCCGGTTCGTGGGTCACGAGCACGATCGTCTTGCCTTCGGTGTGCAGCTCGTCGAAGAGCGCCAGGATTTCCTCGGCGGTCTTGCTGTCCAGGTTGCCGGTGGCTTCGTCGGCAAGGATCAGGGCCGGGTCGTTGATCAGGGCGCGGGCGATCGCCACCCGCTGCTGCTGGCCGCCCGAGAGTTCACGCGGCCGGTGGTGCAGGCGTTCGCCCAAACCGACCCGATCGGCCAGGTGCTTGGCGCGCTCGACACCGTCGGCCGGCGGCGAGTCCTGGTAAAGCAGCGGCACGGTGATGTTCTCCAGCACGTTGAGCTGGGGAATCAGGTTGTAGGACTGGAAGACGAAACCGAGGTGGCGACTGCGCAGTTCGCTCAACTCGTCGTCGTTCAAGCGGCTGGTGTCCTCGCCGCGCACTAGGTAGCGCCCGGTGTTGGGCCGATCGATGCAACCGAGGATGTTGAGCAAGGTGCTCTTGCCGCTGCCCGAGCTGCCCATCACCGCCCAGTACTCGCCGCGACGGAACCGGAAAGAGAAGTCCTCCAGGGCCCGCACCAGGTTCTCCCCCATGCGGTAGGTGCGCGAAACGCTCTCCAGCAGCGCCACCACATCCCCCGAATCGGTGGATCCGGGGGCGGCCGAGCCACTCGGAGGCGCCTCGGGCAGGCCCGGGGCAACCCCCGATCCGGACCCCGCGCTCACTGGGCCTCGGCTCCGTCGCTCGGACGCGGACGTCCCTGGCGACCGCCGCCCTCGCCCGTCGGCCGTGAGCCCGCTTCGCCCGCGCCGCGGGCGGCGGGGGTCGCAGCCTCGCCTTGGCCCGCGCCGCCCCGGGGGGCCCCGGCGGCGGGTGCAGCCGGCGCTTCGGGCATGGCCGCGTCCTCGGGTACGAGGGCCGACTCCAGGCGCGAACCCGGAGGCTGGCTGAGCAGAACCGTCTCGCCCTGCTGGAGGCCATCGAGGATCTGGACCCAGGACGCGTTGTTGCGTCCGACGCGCACCGTGCGCATCTCGACTTCGCGGCCCTTGGCCACGAATGCCACGTGTTGACCGCCGGAGAGGAAGATCGACTGCACGGGGGTGAAGACGGCGTCCGGGATCTCCTCGACCACGATCTCCAGGCTGCAGGACATGCCCGGTCGCATGCGCGGATCCGCGCCGATGATGTCGATGTCGCAGCGGTAGAGGCGCAGGTTCGGATTGGCGAACCAGGAGTTTTGGTCCGGCAACACGGCCTTGAAGCGCACCCGCCCCTCGAACTCCCGGTCGGGAAGCGCATCCACCCGCACGATCACACGCTGGCCGACCTCGACCTGCTCGAGCACGGACTCGTGCAGGGAAGCCTGGGCCACCATGCCGGCGGTGGCCGGGATCGTGACGATCGCCTGGCGCTCGCGCACCTGGGTGCCCTCGGCGATCGGCTCACCCGACCCCCAGCGATTGCCGGGCTGTTGGGCGTAGACCACCATTCCGGCGGCGGGCGCGTAGATTTTGGACTTCTCGATTTGGGTCACGAGGCGCTGCAGCTTCTCGCGCTCCAGTTCCAACCGCGCCAGGCTCGTGCGCAGGTCCGCTTCGTAGTCCACCAGGCGAGCGGCCGCCTGCAGGCGCACCCGTTCCAGTTCGCGTTCCGCCTCGACCACGTCGGCCTGCAGGCGCTCGGTCTCCCGCGGGTGGTCGAACTGCTGCAGGAGCCGCAGTTCGCTCTCGGTTTGGGCCAACTTGATCTGGGCCCGCTGCAAGGCGAGTTGGTCGGCCTCGAGCTCGGTGCGCGTCAAGAAGCCCTGCTCGTTGAGTTCGGTCGACCAGGCCAGCCGGTCCTCGGCACGCTTGAGCTCTTCCTGGGCCAGGAGGATGTCGTTGCGCGCGCGCTCGAGTTGCTGCGGGTAATCGCCCTCCATGTACTTGGTCAGGTCGCGGCGCGCGAAGTCGAGCTTGCGCTCGGCCTGGGCGATGTCGCTGACGTTCTGGCTGCGCTGGATCGCCAGGCTCTGCTGGGCCTTGACGTGGGACCCGTCGGCGTTTTGGAAGGCGATTTCCTGGGACACGCGGCGCTCCACCAGGGAGGTCGAGTCCAGCTCCACCAGCAAGGTGCCCTTCTCGACGTAGGTGCCCTCGGGGATCAGGTAGAGGATCGTGTTGTTGCCCTCGAGCTCACTGACCAGCTCGATGTTGTTGGCTGCCCTCAGGTTGCCCCGTTCGATCACGTTGATGCGCAGCGGACCGCGGCGCACATCGACACCTGCCAGGGAGCGATCCTCGCCGCCGCCCAGACCGGGCAAACGGTCCTTGCCGAGCGCCAGAGCCGTGCCCACGAGCGCCACCGCGCCGATCCAGAACCAAGTACGCTTCTTCATTGCTCTAAGCCTCCAGGAGCGCGGCGCGCTCGATCTCCAGCCCCCCGCGATCGACGCGCAAGAGTTCCATGTCCCGGTACAGGGCCAGCACCGCCAGGCGGTAGTCGACCAGCGCTCGGGTGAGCGCGTTGCGCGCCTCCAAAAGCGCGTTTTGTGCCTCGAGCAGGTCACGGGTCTCGGCCCGGCCGGCATCGAAGTTGAGCCGCGTGCTCTCCACCCGGCGTTCGGCGAGCATCACCGAGTTGGTCTGAATGGTGAAGCTCTCGCGGCGCGCATCCAACTCGCGCAGGGACTCGCGCAAATCGGCCGTGATCTCGTCCGAGGACTGCTGCACGGCGCGGCGCGCGGATTCCAGGGTGATCAACCGAGCGCGGTACTCATTGCGCTGGGGCAACCGCTCAAAGGGCAACGACAGGTCGAGCCCCAGGCGCCAATCCAGACCGTCGCTGTTGAAGTCGAGGGGTTTGCCCTCGGTGCTGACCGCGTCCACGTCGAACCTGACACCGAGCACGGCGCGCAGGGCGTCGGCCGCGATCGCCGCCCGGCGCTCGGCGTCCTCGACCCGATCGAGCAAGGTGTGGTGATCCAGGCGCAGGCTGAGGGCCAGCTCCACCGCGACCGGTTCGGCCAAATCGAGGGCTTCGAGCCCGGTCTCGACCAGCTCGACCAGGTCCCGGCCGTCGATTTCGAAGGGCGCATCGACCGGCAGACCCAGGAACAGCTTGAAGTCGTCTAGGAGCGCATCGAGGCGCTGACGGGCATCGATCACACGACTGCGCGCGCGCAGCTCGTCCTGGCGCGCCTGGTCAGCCTGGATTTCCGACAGCCGTCCGGCCCGGGCCAAAGCCTCGTTGCGTTCGCGCAGGGCCTGCAAACTGGCGTAGTTGGCCCGCTCGTTCTCCAGGCTGTCGGCCTGCTGCAGGATGCGATACACACGCGTGGCCACGTCCACCGCGAAGGTGCGGCGGAAACGCTCGAAGTTGCGCACCTCGTAGAGCACGTTGCGCTGGGCCTGGGTCAAGGGCTCGGTGACCACCTGACGTCCGAAACCGGCCAGGAGCGGCTGGGTGATGGTCAAGCCCGCGGAACTGCGCGGATTCCAGCCCCCGCTCGAGAGCAGGTTGCGGAAGAGGTCGAGCCCGATGTCCCCCACCACTAGGGCGCCGCTGCCCAAAAGGCGCGACATGCCGAAACCGGCGTCCGCCTGGACACCCTCCGCTTCGCCGCCGCTGCCGAACACCGCCGCCCCCAGGGTGCCCGAGGTCTGCACCGCGAAGCGGTACTGCTCCAGGGTCAGATCGAGGGCCGCCAGGTAGAGCGCCTCGCGCCGCTGGCGGTAGCTGCGCGAATTCTCGGCGGCGACCTCCAGGCAGGCCAAGATGTCGAAGGCCCGCTCGGGCTGCTCCCCCGCGAGCAGACGCGCCCGCAGACTGTCCTCGGGCGGATCGATGCTGAAGGACTCGGCGTCGGCCGCCAGGGCCTCGCGCCGCTCGGCGAGCAGGGCGTAGACCGCATCGTCCGCCTCCTGCCGGTGGCGCTCGGCGCTCTTGCAGGCGAAGGGCAGTGCCAGGAACGGAAGGAGCACAAGCACCCGGGCGGCGACCCGATAGGCCGCGGGCCCTTCAGGGAAGGGCCCGGCGGAGACGGAGCGGCGGGACGGCGACAGCGGACGGACCAAGGGGAAAGGACGGGGGGGACGGGACGATGCGGGTGGGCCGGGGCCGGGCCGATCGCAGCCTTCGAGGCACGCACGAAATCGGCACTACGGCACGAACCGCCCATTTTGGACGACGACGGCACGGAAACCCCCGGGATCCGGGCAAGTTCCGCAGCAGGTCTTACCTTAGCTCTCGGACAGGAGCCGCCCCGGTACAAGACGCAAGGCCCCTGTGCCCCCGTTTTTCAGGCGCCCGCTTCCAGTTCCGCGAGTCGCTGCTCGTACTCGTCCTGGGCAATCCGCCGGGCCCATCCCCCGCCCGGTGCCCCCCCGTAGGCCAACAGACTCGGCCCCACGAGCACCGACCAGGCCCGCAGGTCGCCCCGAGCGTCGCTCCAGAGCACCCAGCGCAGGTCCCAGGCCCCCCTCAGGGCCCCCACCACGCGGCCGTCGAAGCGCTCCACCTCCGTGCTGGTGGGCAAAAACACCCAGCGAGCCTCACCCGCGCGCATCTCGCGGGAGCGCTCCAAAAGCCCCAATTCGCCGATCGGCACGGGCGCGACCGCCCGGTCGCCCCCCACGCTGCCGCCTTCGATCCCGGCCTCGGGCCCCGCCTCCGCCCGCCGGGTCCCAAAGGACCACTCGACCCACTCCAGACGGCCCTCGGCCCAGCTCGCCCGCAGGGTGCGCGATCCGCCGGCGGCCAACTCGCGCCACAGGAACCAGGGTTCGTGCCCAAAGAGGCGCTCCACCTGATGCCAACGCACCCCCAGGTCGGAGCGGCGCGTGTCCGTTTCGAGCCACGTCCGCCCCTCCGCGTCGACCAGGCGCGTCCAGCGCACCCACCCGACCCCCGCGGCGCCGCGCGGCGTCCCGGCCGGCTGCCACTGGAACGCCTCGACCCGGGACGCGGACCGGTCCGGGCCGGCTTCCCCGGCGCCTCCCCCGGGGAGCAGCGCGGCGACCTGCGCGACGGCCAGACAGACTCCCACCACAGTTCCTCCCACCCTGCCCCCATCGGCCCGCGCACGCGACTCCCCTGGGGCCGCTCCGGCCGCCGGCCGCGGGCTTCCCAGGGCCGGACCACGGGCTTCCTGCTGCCGGGACGCTGGGGTCAGGGCCGGGCCGGATCCAGGGCCCGGGCCAGGGCGACCGCGCCGGCGCACGCCAGCAGCAGGAGGCCGAAGAGCACCCCGCCCGGCCGGCCCTCCAGGCCGCGCCCCAAATCGACCCAGGCCAGGTGATCGAAGCCCGGCGGTGTGGCCTCCCCCGCGGCCAGGGAGTGGTCCCGCGCGCCCAGGAACACATGGCCCGAGCCGAACTCCTCCCCCAGGCCGGCCACCCGGTGGCGCAGGATGCGCCAGTGGGCCCAGGGCGCCGCCGCCCCCCAGTCCCAGCGCCAGTACCCGCGGACCCCCGCGCCCGCCGATGCCGACACGCCGCTGGCGGCGCGACGCGAGGCGCGCCGCGCCGCACGCGTGATCCTCACCAACCC
>JBJHAV010000216.1:0-6659 GCA_050480685.1 Planctomycetaceae bacterium
CCCCGGCTCCCGCGGGGTCGTGACCGGGGGGAGGGTGGGTGGAGTTGGCGCCAGGCACCGTCCCCACCCACCGTGCCCCGGGCGGCGGCGGGTAGGCTTGTGCCCATGAGCACCGAAACCGATGCGCAGCGCCGGGCCTCCTTCATCATGGGCTTCGCACTTATGGCGGGCGCGTGGCTCTTCGCCGCGGTCGCCGTTGCTTTGCCCTTCCTCGGTTTCGTACCGGAGGCCGCCGATCCCGAGCTGGCGGACGTGTCCGAGGACGGCATCGTCGGACTGCTCTCCTTGGTGCACGGGGTCTTGTTCCTCGTCCTCGTGCCCATCGCGCTCTTCTTGCCGAACCTCTTCGCCCAGCGCGCGAATCTCCCGCCCGAGCAGGCCCAGATCATTCGCTGGGCGCAACTGGAGGGCGCGGCGCTCTTCGGCTGCGTGGTGGTCCTTCTCGCCGGACTCGAAGGTATCCTGCCGTCGCAGCCGATCTACTACCTGAACCTCCTCAGCACCGGGTTCCTGACCCTCGTGATCCTGGCGGACCTGAGCCGCCTCGCCGCCAAGCGTTGAACCCTCGGCCGCGCTTCACTCCGCCGCCAGGCTGTCCCCCCGGCGCACGAGCCCGGTGCGCTCCGCCAGCAGCCCCAAAAAGCGCTCCCGGTCCCGGGGGGAAATCAGCACCCGCCGGTGCAGTCCCCGGCCCCAGCGGACCTCCAGCCGATTCAGGGAAAGGGCGGGAGAGCTGAAGGGAGAGCGCGACGGCCGGACGGACTCGATCTGCCCCAGGGGCACCCGCCAGCGCAGCAGCCCGGCGCGCACCGTCAGCTCCTCTTCACCCACGCCGTAGCGCATGGGGAACACCAGCAGGCCGTAGATCCCGACCAGGAACAGGAAGGCGAATCCGCTGAGCCACAAACCCGCCGGATCGTCCCCATAATCGCCCTGCAGCAAGGGCCCGAGCACCACGGCCAGGGGAGCCCCGGCCAAGAGGACCGCCACCCAAGTGTCGACCTTCGAGGGGAACCAAACGCGTGCGCCGCCGGACTGCATGGAAACCTCCTTGGGAAGCCGCCCCGAACCCTTGCGGCCCGGGTGCCTCCTCCTGCCCCGAATCCAGCCCGCGGCCCCTCCGAGGCCCGGCCCGGCCGGGCAGCGCCCGGACCTGCTAACGTACCGCCCCCGCCGCCGGCCCGGGCCCCCCGAACCGCCGGCGGCGACCGTCCCCGGGCCCTTAGCTCAGTCGGTTAGAGCAGGCGACTCATAATCGCTCGGTCGGAGGTTCGAGTCCTCCAGGGCCCACCACAAAACCGCGTTCTCGGGCCTTTCCTTGGGGGTGCGCGTTTCGCTTCGGTGCAGGGAAGTGCTGCCCGACGCGCACGGAATGGGAGAGTGGACGGGAGAGTGAATGGGAGAGTCCGAGCCCGTCGCGCGCAGCGCACAGTCCGCCGGTCCTTCCAGGTCGGGGAGCGCATCCAGGGCCGAGCGTTCATCGAACACGCCCAGGTGGGTGTAGCGGTCAAGCGTTAGGGTGATCGTCGAGTGTCGCGCGAGGGCCTGGGCAACCTTCGGGGCGACTCCACCGGCGGCGAGGGTCGAAACGAAGGTGTGGCGGATCGCGTGGAAGTCCACCACGCGGCCCGCATCGTCTACGGGTTCGATGCCCGCCTCGGCCAGGTCCTCGCTCAGCATCTCGGCCGATCGCCAGGTGTGCGGGATCGGCAGGGCGGGCGCCTGGGGCATGCGGCCGCGCAGGAAGCCCGCTAGCTCGCGCGCCGTTCCGATCCGCATGGGCAGCAAGTCCTCCCTCCGATTCTTCGCGTAGGCCGCCAGGACGCGCACGGCGGGCGCCTCGCCCTCCAGGCCCTCGAAGGATGCCACGGTCAGGGAGCGCAGTTCGGACGCGCGTAGGCCAGTCTCCAAGCCCAGGCGGTAAGTCCAGGCCCGGGCCTCCCCGCTCATCCCATGCCGTTCCGGGGCCCGGCGGGTTGCTTCCAGCAGTCGCGCTTGCTCCTCAGGGGACAGGGCCCGCCGCACGCGCCGACGGTCGGTGCGCTCGTTCAGCGCGGCCAGGGAGCGCAGGGGGTCCTCGGACAAGCGCCCCGTCCGCATTCCCCAGGCCGTGAAATGGCGGCAGGCGCGTAGCTTCTCGTTGGAAGCGCGACGGGAGAGCCCGGCCTCGCGCTCGGCGGCCAGAATCCGCTCGACGGGCTCGGGGCGAACGTCGGTCCAGTGCGCGAAGCGGCAGCCACGGACCAGCACCGCTTCGACCATGCGCGCAGTCTTCTCGACGTGCCGTTCGGAGTTCCCCTTGGCGCGCAGGTGTTCGCGGAAGTCGCCAACATGATCGCGCAGGGAGCGGGCGGCCTGAACCTGGCGCGTCTCCAGGATGCCCCAGGCGGCCAAGCGCCCAGCGATCCTCGCCGGGAGTCCTTCGACGAAGCGGACCAGCTCGGCGGGCAGGGCCTCACGGGCGACGCGCAGGGACACTAGCCCGGATTATTCACGAGAAATAGGCGCGGGTGCGTCCGGTTCGTCGTAGGGAGGGTTTGCGACAGCCTTCCAGGACAAACACGAGCCACAACCCGCATGTCCCAGCATATCTCCGAGGCGTTCCTTTTCGAAGACCTCTGGCCGAAGACCGTCACTTGCCAGTTCGACTCGGCTCAGCGGACCTCGGACGCGGGTGCCGCGCTCTTGGGGGCCATCGACCGCAAGCTGAAGTTGACCGAGACCTTGTGCTCGCGACTCACGGACCCCCGCGACCCAAGTCGCATTGTGCATACCTACCACGACTTGATCCGCCAACGGGTCTTTTCGATCGCCCTCGGTTACGCGGACGGAAACGACAGCGCGCGCGTTGGCCAGGACCCCGCGATGAAGTTGCTCGTGGGCCGCGGCACTGCCGACGGCCAGGCGCTTGGCTCCCAGCCGACGCTGTCGCGTTTCGAGCATGCGCTGACTGGCCGCGAGGTGATTCACCTTGGCCGACAGATGGAGTCCTTCGTGATCGCGCGGCTGCGCCAGCGACATCCGCGCGCTCGTCTGATCACGATCGATCTCGACCCGAGCGTGGACCCGACGCACGGTCAGCAGCCGCTTGCCTACTTCAACGGCCACTACGACACGTGGTGCTACCTGCCGATGTTTGGGTTTCTCACCGTCGACGGGCACGCTGAGCAGCACCTCTTCCACGCGCGGCTGCGGCCGGGCATCGCAAAGGAGGCGCGGGGCACTGTCGCGCTGCTTCGACGAACCGTCGCCAACCTGCGCCAAACCTTCAAGAAGGCCCGAGTTCGCGTGCGTCTTGATGCGGGCTTCGCTTGCCCACAAGTCTTCGACGCGCTCGATGAACTCGGCGTCGAGTACCTCGTGGCGATGGCTGGGAACTCCGTCCTCGACGAAGTCGCGTCGCCCCACATGCACGCTGCGCGGTCGCTGACGGATCGCTTCGATTCAACGACAACGTTTTTTGGAGAGGGTCGTTACCAGGCCAAATCGTGGGTGCGAGAACGCCGGGTGATCTTCAAGGCCGAAGTCGTCCATGCGTCCGGGAAGAGCGCTCGCGACAACACGCGCTTTGTGATCACGAACATGCCCCACGCACCGGAATCTGCGTGGTGCATCTACTGCCAGCGTGGCGACAGCGAGAACCGCATCAAGGAGCTGAAGAACGACCTCGAAATCGATCGCACGAGCTGCACGAGTTTCGTCGCGAACCAGGTCCGAGTCCTCTTCACGGCCATCGCCTACGTACTTTTTCAGGAGCTGCGCGCGGTCCTTCGAGGCACGGACCTCGAACGAGGCATGGTCGCGACCCTGCGCGTGCGCCTGCTAAAGATCGGCGCGACGGTCACCGAAAGCCTGCGGCGTGTCCGGCTGTCGATGCCGTCTTGTCATCCATGGAAGGACCTTTGGATGACGGCCGCGAGCAGAATCGCGGCTCTCGCTTAGAAATCTCCGTCGCGTCGAGGGACCGAATGCCCGAGCCAAGCGCTCCGCGGGCCCCGCGTGCCCTGAGGACAAAAATCGGGCCATTTCTCGGCCCAAAACCCGAGGAAGCGAACTGCCGCGCAGCTCCGATGGGGCACTTTCCTCAGCCGAGCAGGGCCGCGGCCCCCATTCGCCCCCCGCTGGGGCTCGACCATTGCGGCTCATGAATAGGTCGGGCTAGGCGCTCGATCTTCCGCCCAAGCTCTTCGCTCGCGCGCTTGTCCTTGAAGGCCGACAGGCGATGCTCGACGCCCAGGGGGCAGCGCAGGCGGATCGTCCAGGTAGGGGCCAGCCGTCGGCGGCCTCCGGCGGCGGTCATGCTTCGGCGTTCCAGCTTCATCGCTTCGCCCTCCGCCCGTCCCGGGGCCGCAGTTCCAGGCCCAAGTGCGCACAAAGCAGGTCCACGGCCTCCAGGGACAGGCCAGAATGCCCTCGAACGAATCGGGACAGGCTCGACTCTTGGATGCCCGTAGCCTGGGCGATCGAGTACCGGCTCTCCCCGCAGCCCTCCAGGGCACGGCGCAGGGCCTCGGAAACGGGTTCGGTCTTCATGGGGTGAAGTCTAAGGGGTAGCTTGTGAGAACGCAAGGCCGCATTGGCGACAAACCTGCCGACAGCGGCGACACTTGGGGACGGCTCCCTTGCCTGGCAGCATGGAAGCATGGCAGCGGGCGCCGCCTAGCAGGGGACGATGCAGCGAGGCTTATCCGGGTCCCACTTCGCCAGGCCCGCAGCGACCATTGCGGCCATAAGCTTCCGCGCGTCGTCGGCGGTCCTCGGGCGCGGGCGCGGGCCGTTGGCTAGCCAGGCGCGAGCATCGACGGGGCCCGGTTGCTTGCAAAGCCAAGCATGGAACTCCCGCAGCAGGTCCGCGTCCGGCTCACCGGCCAGCCGCAGGAGGATGCGCTCGCCCTCCCGCGCGAACCAATCCGCAAGTCCCAGGGCCCACCTCATCGTGCGCTCGGACAAGGTGCTGCCGCCCAGCTCCAGGCAGTGAAGGACCAGCGCCAGCCGCGCGGCCTGGGACGGCATCTTGGCGAGCACCCAACGGATGGGCGATTCCTCGGGCAGTGCGCGCAGGCGAACGTGGTGCGCTTCAAACCAGCCCGCCCAAACGTTCTCGGCGGCCTGATCCATGCGAAGGACGCGCAGCTCCTCGTTGGCATCCCGCACCCGCAGGATGCGCTCCCGCCAGTCGACATAGCTACGCGGCGGCTCCTGGCTTGGCCGCCATTCCACGGGTTGCGAGGGTGTAGGGGCGCGAACGATCAGAAACCGGGAGTAAAGCCCCGACTCTGCGCGGGACGCTAGCGCGCGCAGCCCCTTCATAGTCACGTTTCCGCCCAGCGCCAAGTAGGGGCACTCGATCCGCAGCGGATCCGGCTCTCCCTTCCGGTCGATGATCGTCGACACGTTGGACCAGATCGAGCATAAAATGGCCTCATCGGCCCCGGCGCCGTTCTTTGCATAACGGTCGAAGCCGCCAAGCAGTCCTATCAGCTCGTCCTGCCAACACATCAGGCCGCGATCATTCTCGGCGAGCACCCTAAAGAGCGCTTCAGTGGTGAAGTTCACCGTGTCGACCCGCTGCGGCGCTGGCCGGGCGGGCGGCGGCGTTTGCTTTTGCATCTTCCTTTCGAGCCCCTTCCAAGCGGCGAAATCAGCCTCCCACCGCTCAATGCGCTCCCTATGGGCCGCCGCCATCCTCGCCGCGATCTCTTGAACCGGCGCCAGGGCAGGACGCGCGGGCGGCGTCTTCCCCGCGCCCGCCGGGGCTACGGTGGCGATCCAAACCGATGCCCGCTCCTCCCAGGTGCCCGAGAGCCGAAGAATCGTCCGCGCGCCGATCGCGCCCGAAGCGGCGATCAGAGCGGGGACGATAACGCGGCCCGGGTCGACGAAAGTTCGTTCGGCGCAGTCTTCCAACAGGCGCGCGAGCACGGTCGGCAGGAACGCCAGGGGCGGCGGCTCATAGCCGGAGGAAGCGGGCGAAGGCGCGAACATGTCGTCGTCTTCGCCAGTCATCGGACGCCACCCTGCGCCTCGCGCAGCACCGCCCAGCGAACGCGCGGCGGGCATCCGGCCGCCGCCCAGGCCCTCAGCTCGGCCATGGACCACAGGCGCCGACGGCCGATCCGCACGGGCTCGGGGATTCCGCCCGACGCGTCGAGCGTTCGCCAGGTCCTCAGCGACACCCCCACCAGCGCCGCAGCCTCACGCGCGCCCACCGCCAGCGGCTCGGCCGCCAGGTGGAGCCGGGGGGGTAGAATGGAAGCCGCGTTGGTCTCCGCCGCGCTCTCTACCGGCTCGCTCCCCACCACGGGGCGGGCCGGGCCCTTGTCGGGGGTCACGGTCGCACCTCCTCGGCCTGGGCCGGTTGGGGCGGCGCGGCGCGCATCCGTTTGCGGATCGCTTCGGCGGTCGCGTCCGCGTCGAACAGAGTCCGGCCCCCAACGCGCAGGGACGGGACGCGGCCCGCCTCCGCTTCGGTGAGGAGCCAGCGCTTCGGGACGCCCAGGTGTGCGGCCATGTCGGCGTAATCCTTGATTGCGTGGAGATAGGTCCAGGGGGCCAGGAAGCGTCCGTCCAGCGGGTTGCGGTATTCGGGCTGGTGCATGTGCCAGCAGAGCACCACGTTCAGCGGCTCAGCGGACATGGCGAGCTTCCTGGCCGAGCAT
>JBJHAV010000217.1:0-6642 GCA_050480685.1 Planctomycetaceae bacterium
GCTCGATCGAGGCCGTTCGGCAGGGGCCCGGCGCCGGCGACCCCGGGGAAACGGGCCGCGCGCGGCCGCGGTCCCCGGCGGGGGGCGAAGCAGCGGGGCTGCGGCGGCCGGGCATTCCCTTCGGCGCGCCGGGAGCGCACAATCGCCGGACCGTGAGCCACTCCATGCCCTACAGCCGTGTCCTGCTCAAACTTTCGGGCGAAGCCCTGGGTTCCCCCGAGACCGGACACGGCTTGGATCCGGACGCCGTTCAACTGGTCGCCCGCCAGGTCGCGCGTGTGGCCGCCCTGGGCGTCGAGTTGGCGCTGGTCTGCGGCGGCGGCAACATCCTGCGCGGCGCCGAGTTCAGCCGCATCGGTGGCGACCGGGCCAGCGCGGACCACATG
Organism: Planctomycetaceae bacterium; assembly: GCA_050480685.1. Taxonomy (GTDB): domain Bacteria; phylum Planctomycetota; class UBA1135; order UBA1135; genus JBJHAV01. The sequence goes on from JBJHAV010000217.1 coordinate 387, forward strand.
GGCATGCTCGCCACCGTGATCAACGGCATCGCCCTGTCCGAGGCGATCGAGTCCAAGGGCGTCGAAACACGCCTGATGAGCGCCCTCGACATCCGCCAGGTGGCCGAACCCTTCACCCGCCGCCGGGCCCTGTCGCACCTGGACCAAGGCCGGGTGGTGGTGCTCGCCGCGGGCACAGGCAACCCGTTCTTCACCACCGACACCGCCGCCGCACTGCGCGCCGCCGAACTGCGCTGCGAGGTGCTGCTGAAGGCCACCAAGGTCGACGGGGTCTACAGCGCCGACCCGCGCCGGGATCCAAACGCCCAGCGCCTGCCGCGCCTGAGTTACATGGACGTGCTCAGCCGCGGGCTGGCCGTCATGGACGGAACCGCGATCACCCTGTGCATGGAAAAGTCCCTGCCGGTGATCGTTTTCGACTTCTTCAACGAGGGCAACATCGAGCGCGTGGTGCAGGGCGAACAGCTCGGCACCCTGATCAGCGCGTGAGCGGCCCAATCGACCCAACAGACACCATGAACACCGCCAAGGAAGTCCTCCAGGAGACACGCCAACGCTTCGACAAGGCGTTGCACCACCTCCAGGACCTGCTCAAGGCCATTCGCACCGGACGCGCGTCCTCCGCCCTGGTCGACAACATCCGCGTCGACTACTACGGCGCGGCGACCCCCGTATCCCAGCTCGCTTCGGTCACCATCCCCGAAGCGCGCCAAATCGCCATCAAACCCTTCGACCCTTCGATCATGAAGGAGCTCGTCAAGGCGATCGCGAAGGCCGATCTGGGCGCTCAACCCCAAGAGGACGGCAAACTGCTGCGCCTCAACCTGCCGCCGCTCTCGGGCGAACAGCGCGACAAGTTCGCGCACAGGGTGAAGGACCTCTGCGAGGAAGCGCGCATCGCCATGCGCAACGGCCGGCGCGAGATGAACAAACAAGCCGAAGCGCTCTCCAAGGACGGCACGGTCACCGAGGACGAGGGCCGCAAGCTGCTCAGCGACATCCAGGACCTGCTCAAGGAGTACGAGGGCAAGGTCGACCAGGTGCTCGAAAGGAAGGTCGAGGAGATCCGCGAGTAGCCCGCTTGGGCCCCGGGGAGGGGAGCGCGGCCCGGGGCGGCCGCGCCGAGGTCGTGTTTCCCGTCCGGCCGCCCGGCTGTCCGCCGTTCCCGCGGTTTGCCGCCGGAGCCAAGGTCCGGTCCCAAGGTCTTCACGGCGGGCGAAGTCGGCGCTACCATGCGCCGCCCGCGGGCGCCATCGGGCGCGCGCGGCCCCGGCAAGGCCGGGAACGTTTCTCATCGGGGGTGCATAGCTCAGTCGGTAGAGCAACTGGCTTTTAACCAGTAGGTCCTAGGTTCGAGTCCTAGTGCACTCACCACCCGATGGTCGGCTGCGGCGGGGCCCGCGAACCGAACCGGCTCAGCGCTGGGCGGGTTGCACCCCCGCGGGCGCGGTCGCCAGTCCGCCGAGGGCCGTGAACGCCTGGGCGAAGTAGAGCGCTGTCGCGACCCCGGCGATGCCGCGCAGGGTCAGAGCCACCAGCAGCGCGGCCGAGAGCCCCACGTCCGCCCCCGATCCGGGCGAGAGGCCGTGCAGGGCCGCCGTCAGCATCAGCGCGGGCAAGGCCCAGCCGACCGCGCGCCAGGGCCGGGCGCGCATCAGCCGCCAGGCGTGTTGCAAGGCCGAAATCACGCCGCGGCCGTTGCGGGCCAGGCTGTGGGCGCCGAGCTGCACCACCAGGCCGGCGAGCAGCCCGAAGGCGGCCAAAAACACCGCCTTGAGGAGCAGGCCGATCCACATCGCCGCCCCCCCGGCTCCGTCGGCGAGCATCAGGAAGGTCAACGGGAAGTGCGCCGCCGGCCAGTTCAGCACCAGTCCGGCCAGGCCCAGCAGCGCCCCGGCGGGCCAGGCGGACGCCAGCAGCGGGCCGAGGGCACGCACGCCCAAACGCTGACCGGCCGACCGGGCGTAGGCCCAGTGGGCCAGGGCCAGGAACGCGAGGCCCTGGAGCAGCGCGCCGAGGAGCAGGGCCGACCAGTTCAGGATCGGTCGCTGGGGCCCGTTCCCGATCAGTGCGGGGTGCTCCGTGGCCGCGCCGACGGGCGCGAGCAGCGCGCCCATCCATCCCCGTCGGAAGGCGGGCGGGGAGCCGGGATCGGGCTCGGAAGCCGTCGCCGGCGGCTCGTCCGTCGCTGCGGCACCCGGGGAGTGTTCTTCGCCGCGCCCTTCGGCCCGCGGCCTCTGGCGCATGCCGTCGAGGAACCCCTGGCCGAAGGCCTGCTCCCAACTCGCGTCCGCCGGCGCCCCGGTACTCGCGCGCGGTCCCTCCTCGATCACGATCACGTTGCCCCGCCAGGGCAAGAGGGGCGCCGGATAGAGCGCGAAAAACAGGCCCAGGACCCAGGCCCAAGGGGACGCCAAGGCGCCGAACAGGGCAGCGACCATGCCCCCGAGCGGGCCCCCGAGCGGGCCCCGCGGGGCGGGCTGGGCCGGAGTGTTCATCGGCTCGCCGCGAACTCCCGCTCGGCGCAAGCCGCTTCGAGTTCGTCGACTTCCTTCGGGATCGCCGCGGTCAGGACCTCGTGGCCGTCGGCGGTCACGAGCACGTCGTCCTCGATGCGGATGCCGATGCCCCGCCAACGCGGCTCGACGGTGTCGTCCTCCGGCGAAACGTAGAGCCCGGGCTCCACCGTGGTCACCATGCCTTCGGCCAGCTTGCGCGACTGACCGTCCAAGTAGTACGCGCCCTGGTCGTGCACGTCGAGACCGAGCCAATGGCCCGTGCGGTGCATGTAGAAACGCTGGTAGGCCTGGCTTTCGATCAAGCCATCGACCGAACCCTTGAGCAGCCCCAGGCGCACCAGTCCCTCGACCAGCGCGCGCAGCGCCGTTTCGTGCACCGACACGAAGGTGTTGCCCGGGCGCGTGTGTTCGATCGCCTTCTTCTGGGCGTCGAGCACCACTTCGTAGAGCTCGCGCTGTTCCGGCCGGAAGCGCCCGTCCACCGGGAAGGTGCGCGTCACGTCTCCGGCGTAGTACTGCCACTCGGCGCCCGAGTCGATCAGCAGCAGCTCGCCGGCCCGCAGGGGCTGGTCGTTTTGGATGTAGTGCAGGATGCAGGCGTTGGCGCCGCCGGCCACGATGTTCGTGTAGGCCGCGCCCGTCGAACCCCGGCGCCGGTAGGTGTATTCGAGCAGCGCGTCGATCTCCGCTTCGTTCACACCCGGCGCGGCGGCCGCCATGGCCGCCAGGTGCGCTTCGGCGGTCAGATCGGCGGCGCGGCGCATGAGGGCCAACTCGGCTTCGCCCTTGAAGAGCCGCAGTTCGTGCAGGCTGCCGGCCGGATCGATCCATTCGGCCGGTGCGACCACTCCGCCGCGCGCGCCGCGGCGCAGCCGGGCGCCGAGTTGGAGCACACGCCGGTCGCGATCCTCGTCCTGGCCGCTGCTATAGATCACCCGCCGATAGCCCTTGAGCAACTGGGCGAGTTCGGTCCACAGGCTGCCGATCGGGCGCGCCTCGTCGACGCCGAGCACCTCGGGCGCGCGCTCCACGCCCAAACGCCGACCGGTCCACTGTTCTTCCGCGGGCACACGCTCGCGCAGGAAGAGCACACTTTCGCCGGCGCTTCGCCCGGGCAGCAATACGAGCACGGACTCCGGCTCGTCGAAACCCGTCAGGTACCAAAAGTCGCTGTCCGGCCGGAAGCGGTACTCCGCGTCGTGGTTGCGCACCTTCGGCGAGGCCGTGAAGATCAGCGCCGCTGTGCCGCTGGCCTGGAGCTGTTGCAAAAAGCGCCGCCGGTGGCGCACGTAGGGTTCGCGGTCCGCTTGCATGGGCGCGATTGTAGCCGTCGGCAGCGGCCCGCCCGCCCGGACAGCGAATCAGCGCCCGCCGGAGGGGCCCGGCGGATCCAAGCGGGGCTGGACCCTGGGCCCGCGCACACCGCTCTCCAGAAGCCAGCGTTCGGCCAGGGAAACCAGGGCCACGAGTTTCTCCCCGCGCCGCTCGGGTTCGGTCAGGTCGATGCGCACGGGCGCGCCGATCGGACCGCCGCCGGCCCCCGGGTTCGCCGCGGCCGAGATTCCCGCCAAGCGAGCGAGGGCCTCGGCAAACCCTTCGAGCCCGGCGGGGTCCTCGGGCAACAGCACCTCGATGCCCTCCAGGGCCAGTTGGGCCGTGGTCCCCTCGGGCACGTGTCCGGGCCACAGGGGCCGGGCGCGCTCGAAGTGTCCCCACAATCGCCAGGGTTCGGCGCCGGGGCGAAGCTCCACCGGCAAGGGCGAACCGATTTTGTCGGAACGCTGCCAGTTGGCGTATTCGGCCTGGAATCTGCGCCCCGGCGGGCAGGGCAGCACCACCTGGAAACTCACCGGCGGCCCGCCCAGATGCTGCCACTCCACATCCACCCCGTCCCCTTCCACCACGAGTCGCCCGGACACACGCGCGCCCCCGATCACCAGGTTTTCGATCACGAGCGAACGATCCCGGGCCGGGCCGCGGTGATCGCCCGGATGGGGCAGCGCGGGCCTAAGCACCACACCCGCGGGCAGCGGGCCGGGGAAGCCGCCCGGTCCGGCGGCGGGACCCGTGGACGCCCCTTCGGGCACCCCCGGGAAGAGGTAGGGCAAGAGCCCGGCCAGGGCCGCCGGGTGGTCGGCGAGGGCCAGGGCGTGCTCCCAGGCGTCCGGCCCCCGGCCCTGCTCCAGGGCCAGGCGGGTCAGGGCGACCCGCGCGGCGGGGTCCTCGGCGCCCTCGGGCTGCTCCGCGACGGTCAGCACCATTTCCGCCCAGGCGTTCCAGTGCTGCGGCCTGGGGAGTTCCTCCGAACCGCGGGCCGGCCAAGGGGGTGTATCGGGCGGGAGGGGAGCCAGGTCGGCGGGCAGCGCGCCGAGCACCTCGCGCAGGGGGCCCAGGGGCCAGGTCCAGCGGGGATCGTCGAGCGGGGGTGCCGCGGGCTCGCCGGCGGAAAGGGGCAGGAGCACCAGCGCCGCGGCCAGCAGCGAGCCCCAATTCGCCGCGGGGGTGAGCCAGGCGGAAGTTCGGGTGCGCGGCGGCATGGGGGAGATCGTAGTGCGGGGGCAGCGTCTGTCGATGCGGCGGGATGGGGCCGCCCACCCGGCCCGCGCTCCATCCCCCCGCAGCCCCGAAACCGAAGCGGTACCGCTCCCAAGCTCCCCGCCTTGGATACCCGGAGGGCTCCCGCGGGTACCCTAATGCCTGCGAAGTGCACCATGAGTGAATCCACCATCGATCCCGACCTGCTCGCCATCCTCGCCTGCCCGGAGAGCCACCAGCCCCTGGCCGTGGCCGCCGCCGACCTCCTGGAGCGCCTGAACGGGGCGATCCGCGCCGGGGGCCTGGCCAACGTGGGCGGCCAGACCGTCGACGCTCCCCTGGAGGCCGCCCTGGTCCGCGAGGACGGGCGCGTGGCGTACCCGGTGCGCGACGGCATCCCGGTGCTGTTGATCGACGAGGGCCTGCCGGTGCCCCAGGCCGCCTGAGCGCCGTTCGTCCGCGCGGAGCGGGGAACCTCCCGCTTCCCGGTCGACGCTGCGCGGCCCCGGACCCCAAGTCCCGTGCGCTTCGAGCACCCCGCTCACCCCGGACGCGCCGTTCGGTTGGGTTATTGCCTGAACGCCCATCCGGCGGAGGACCTGGGCGGCGTGCGCGACGGCATCGCGCAGTTGGCCTTGCCCCTCGCCGCGCGGCTCGGTGGGGGAGACGCGCTCGGTGTCGGGCTCTACCTGCCCGCGCGCGCCGCCTTCGAACTGACCAGGCCGGGCGCCGCCCAAACCCTTTTGCGCTTAGCCGGCGAGTTGGCCGACGGCGGGCTCGACGGTTTCACCTTCAACGCTTTCCCCTTCGGCGGCTTCCACCGTCCGGGCCTCAAACGCGGGGTCTTCGCGCCGACCTGGGCCGAGCCCGAACGCCTGGACTTCACCCTGGCGGTGGCGACGGTGGCCGAGGCGGTGGCGCGTGCCGCCGCCGAGCGCGGCTTCGGACCCGGCCCGGCGGGGCACGTTTCGATCAGCACCCATTGCGGCGGATTCGGGCCGCCGGGGCGCCGGGGCGCGGTGCGCGGCTTCGCGCGCGCGGCCGGTGCGCTGGCCGAGCTCGAAGAGGAGAGCGGGCTGCGCATCGTGCTCGCCGCCGAGCCGGAGCCGCGCTCGTCGGCCAATGACACCAGGGAGTGGGCCGATCTGGCCGCGGACTGGTTGCGCGAGGGCCCGGAGTTCTTGGAGCAGGCCCACGGCCTC
>JBJHAV010000218.1:0-6637 GCA_050480685.1 Planctomycetaceae bacterium
CACCGTGGGCGTGTCGAGCACATGGGGCCCGATGACCGCTGCGGCGCGGCGGATGCGCTCCAGGGCCGCGGGCAAGTCCCGGGCCGAGAGCGGCAGGGGCTCGGGACCCGGACGCTGTGCCTGGGCGCCGCTGGGCGCGGCTCCGCAGGCGGCGGGAGCCGCAGCGGAATCCTCGGATCGGGAAGGCAGGGGACGGGAGTCGGCCGACATGGCCTGGAGCGTACCCCAGGGCAGGTCCCCATGCCTCGCGGCGCAAAAATCCCGAGCGCAGGCGCGGAACAGGCCCTCCTGCGCGGGCGCGGAACAGGCCCACCTGCGCGGGCGCGGAACAGGCCCACCTGCGCGGGCGCGGAACAGGCCCTCCTGCGCGGGCGCGGAACAGGACAGCCGCCCGCGACACCCGTCGCCCCGAGGTCGGGACCCGACAGGGCCCCCCTGGGTGCCCAACCGCCGCGAACGCCGCGTCTGAGGGCGTCGAGGGCCGCCGGGCGGCTGCCACTGCTCTCGCACCCTCACTAGGAGAGGCGCGCGGCCAGGCAACCGAAGGACCGGAAAGTTTTCGAGACCGGGGGAACACGTAGAATCCGCGCCGATGACCCACTACCTCGTGCTCGGGGCCGGCATGCAGGGCCAAGCGGCCGTCCACGACCTGGTGCGTTCGGGCGAGGCGACGGAAGTGACCTGGGTCGAAGCGGACGAAGCGCGCCTGCAATCCGCCCTGGCGCGTCTGAAGGCGCTCGGCGCCGGCGACCGTCTGCGCGGGCGCGCCCTGGACGCGGGCGATCGCCGCGCCCTGGCGCCGCTCTTCGGCGCAGCCGACGTGTGCCTCAACTGCCTGCCCTACCGTTTCGCCTTGCCCATGACCCAGCTCGCCCTGGAGGGCGGGACCCACTACCTGGACCTGGGGGGCAACACCGACATCGCCCGCGAGCAGCTCGAACTGCATGCGGCCCATCCGCGCGCCGACGAACTGAGTGTGCTGCCCGACTGCGGCCTGATGCCGGGCATGGGCAACCTCTTCGTGGCCTACGCGCTGGAGGAACTCGGGGACCTGGCCGAAGCCCGTGTGCGCTGCGGGGGCCTGCCCCAGCATCCCAAGCCGCCCTTGGGTTACCAGTTGCTCTTCAGCGTCGCCGGTTTGACCAACGAGTACTTCGGCGAAGCCCAGGTGCTGCGCGGCGGCCGGGTGGTTTCGGCGGCGACCTTCGGCGAACTGGAAACCCTGGATTGGCCGGGCCTCGGGCCCGTCGAAGCGTTTTTGACCTCCGGAGGCCTGTCGACCACACCCTGGACCTTCGCCGGCCGGATCGCGGAGCTGGACTACAAAACCGTGCGTTATCCGGGCCACCACGCCAAGTTCCAGGCTTTGCTGGAGCTGGGTTTGCTGGGCGAGGATCCGGTGCGCGTCGGCTCCCAGGATGTGGTTCCGCGCCACCTCTTGCACGTGCTGCTCGAGCAGGTGCTGCACCACCCGGGGGAGCCCGACCTGGCGGTTTTGCGCATGGATGCCCGCGCGGCCCGGGGAGACGCAAGGCTGCGCCTCTCGATCTTCGATCGTTTCGATCCGGAGACGGGGTTCACCGCCATGGAACGCACCACGGCCTACTCCGCCGCCGCTTGCGCGCACTTGGTGGCGGTCGGCACCGTGCCGCCGGGCCCGGGGCCGCTGGAGGCGCGGGTGGATCCGCGCGCCTTCCTGGAAGCGCTCGGGCGCCGCGGGATCGAAGTCGAGGTGGAGCGCGAAGGTGGGGGAGGCTGAAACATCATGCGTTGGTTGATCACGGGAGCGGGGCGCGGCTTGGGAGCCGGCCTGGCGAAACACTGGCTGGCCCGCGGCGATGAGGTGATCGCCACCGTGCGGCGTCCCGAGGACGGCGAGGAGCTGGCGCGCTCAGGCGCGCGCGTGGAGCTGCTCGACGTGGAAGACCCCGCCGGGCGCGCGGATTTCGCGGCCAGGCTCCAAGGTCTGCCCCTCGACGCGCTGGTGAACAATGCCGGGGTGATGCCGGAACGCTCCAGTCTCTCCGCGGTGCGCGCCGAGGACCTGCGCCGGGCCTTCGAGGTCAACGCGATTGCGCCCTTCGAGCTCAGCCGCGCGCTGCTCCCGAATCTGCGCGCGGGACAGCGGCGGTTGATCGCGCACCTGACCAGCCGCATGGGCAGCATCGCCGACAACACGAGCGGCGGCTCCTACGCCTACCGCGCGAGCAAAACGGCCCTCAACATGCTCGGCCACACGCTTGCGGTGGACCTGGCCTCCGAGGGGTTTACCTGCCTGCTCTTGCACCCGGGTTGGGTGCGCACGGCCATGGGGGGAGGTTCCGCGCCACTTTCGGTGGACGAGTCCGTCGCCAAACTCAGCCGCCTCTTGGACGGCGCCCGCCCGGCGGGCCGGGGGCGTTTCCTGGGGCCCGACGGCGAGGAACTGCCCTGGTGAGGGACAACGCCAGCTCCTCAGGAATCGCCGATCCCCTGGCCCAGGGGGCGCTGCGGGTCGAAACGCCGGAGCAGGTCGCCCTGGAGTTGCCCCTGGCCGGCCCGGGTTCGCGTTTTGCGGCCCTGTGCCTCGACTTCCTGGTGATCTTGCTCTTCGGTCTCGGCGCAGCCCTGACGCTGATCGTGATCGGGGTGGGATTGTCCTTGGCCGGCGTGATCGGCGAAGAAGGTTGGCTCCGCCTGGCCCTGGTCGGGATCGCCGTGCAATTGCTCCTGACCTGGGGCTACTTCGCCTACTTCGAGGCGCGCCGGGACGGGGTGACACCGGGGAAAAAACGTCTGGGGCTGCGGGTGGTGCGCGACGACGGGGGAGCCCTCGGCGTCGAAGCTGCGCTGATCCGCAACCTGGTGCGCATCATCGATCTGCAACCGGTCATCACCGGGTTGCTCGGGGGACTGTCGATGGTGCTGCACCCGCGGGCCAAGCGGCTCGGGGATCTGGCCGCGGGTACGATCGTCGTGCGCGACCTGCCCAGCGACTTTCCGCCCCTGGTGAATGCGCCGGCCCAAGCTTCCGGCGACGTGGTCGGCGCGCCGCGTCTCTCGGATGCGGACCACGCGTCGCTCGAGACGTTCCTTGCCCGGGCCGGGGAACTGGCGCCCGCGCGGCGCCGGGAGTTGACACGCGCCTGGGCCGGGAAACTCGGAGTGCAGCCGGGGGGCGGAGCGGCGTCGGATACGCGGACCCTCGACCTGCTGGCGGACTGGATGGCCGAGGAAAACCTGCGGCGCTTGGGGGCGGCGGCCGGGGGGCGCGGGGCTGCCGCACGCCAACTGGTTCGGCGCAGGCAGGCCCGCTGGGAAGCCCTGCGGGGTGAGATTCAGCACCTGCGCAAGCGCGGTCGTCTGGCCGCCCTGGGGGAGGAGCGGGTGGCCGCTTTCGCCGCCGCGCACCGGGCCGCCAGCGCCGATTTGGCCCGGGCCAGGACCCTGGGGGTGGGCACACGCACACGTTGGGCCCTCGAGCGCCTGGTGGCGTCCGGCCACCTGTTGCTGCACCGGGCGCGGCCCACCTCCTGGAGGCGTGTGCTGCGGTTCTTCACCCACGGGCTTGCGGAGCTGGTCCAGCGCCGGCGCGGGGTGGTCTGGCTTTCGGCCGCGGCCTTCTTTCTGCCCGGCCTCGCGGTGTTTGTCGCCATGCGGTTCGATCCCAGCCTAGAGCCCCTTTTCGTGCCGGCGGGTTTCGTCGAGCGCGCCGAGTTGGCCGCGGCCGATCCGACCCTGGACTACCGGGACACCTTCGAGGAGGGCGCCTGGTCCGGGGACGTGCTCGCGGGGTTCGTGACCCTGAACAACGTGCGCGTGGCCTTCACGGCCTTCGCGGCCGGGATCCTTTTGGGCCTGGGCAGCCTCTTCGTGCTGGTCTTCAACGGACTGCACCTGGGCAGCGCCATGGCGAGTTTCGTCAACCGAGGCGCGGGGACCAACCTGCTCGCCTGGGTCGCACCCCACGGCCCCTTCGAACTCTTCGCCGTGGTTTTGGCCGGCGCCGGAGGGATCTGGTTGGGCGGAGCGATTTGGCACCCCGGGCGCCTCTCCCGCGCACGCGCTCTGGTGGAGCGGGGCCGGGAGAGTTTCGGGCTGCTCGGCGGCGCCGTGGCGCTGCTCCTGTTGGCCGGGCCCCTGGAGGGTTTCGTGGCCCCGGCGCGGGTGCCCGACGGTGTGAAGTACGCCGTGGGGCTCGCCTGCGTCGTCCTGCTGGCGCTCTATTTTGCCCGGCCGCGCGCGGCGCGCGCGGACTAGGGCCCGCCGGTCAGAACGCCGCGTCGAGGGCGAGCACGGTGGTGGCCGCGCCGAGGCCGCACACTCCGAGCCCGACATTGCACAACCCCGAGTGCACGAAGCGCTGCAAGAAGCCGTTGCTCGCCACCGCTTGAAGGGTGGCGGTGAACGCCAACTGGCCATTCGGGGGCAAGATGCCGAGGGGCTGTTCGATGCCGAAGGGGCTCACCAGCAGTGTGCCGATCACCCCCAGGTCGAGCATGCCGGGGAAGGGCGAAAACTTCAGGAACGCGAACTGGCCGGGCTCCCCGTAGACGGTGATGCGAATCGTCTCGCCCACGCGGAACGGACTGGGGGACTCGATCATCGTGGGCAGGCCGGGCAGGGGCTGGAAGCTGCCGACCACGACCTTGAGGGGCTGTCCGTCCTGGGCCTCGGGCGCGCAGGGCACCCCGAGTCCGGCGCCTCCGCCGTCGGCGAAGGGTTGGCGCACGCGCACCAACGCGCCGCCGTCCACGGCCAGGCCCGTGCCGCCGATGGCGGGCGGCAGGCAGTTGCCCTCGGCTTCGATTCCGGCGCCACCGGCTCCGCCCAGCATGGAACCGCCGATCCACTCGACCACCCCGCCGAGCAGTCCCACCCCGGTGCCCCCGGGCAGGGCCGGGAGCGGTGTGACGGGCCCGCGCGTCGGGTCGCCGAGCAGCGCGGCGTCGCGGCCCTTGGACCCGCGGTAGCTGCCCTGGTGCACCACGGCGATGCTGTTTTCGATCAAGAGCGCGGCGTGCCCTCCGCCAAACTCCTTTTGGCCGGACACGTCGAGGCCCGAGAGCACGAGCTCGCCGCAGTTGCGCGCCACCAGTGAGGGGCTGCCGTCGCGGATCGTGCAGTTTTGCAGCCAGACCAGGCCCGGGCTGTTCAAGAGGCTGAGGGTCACGCCCGGGGCGTGCTGCCCGTTCCAGTTGGCTTCAAAGCGCAGGTCGCGCAGCACGACCCTTTGGCCCTTGGGAACGCTGCGCACGAGCGAAGGGCCGCCGCCGATGGCGCCGATCTCGACGACTTCACCCCGGTCGGCCGCGATCGTGAGGGGTTTGCCCACCAGCACCAGCGGCTCGTAGCGCCCGCTGCGCATCAGCAGCACGTCCCCGGCTTGGGAGGCGTCCACGGCGGCCTGCAGGCTCGTGAAGTGACTGCCGGGCCCTCCGTTGGCGTCCACCACGCGGACTTGGCCCTGAGCCCAACCGGGGGCGGCGGCGAAGCCGAGCAGCCAAAGGGAAACCAGAAGTGCGCTGGCCGCGCGCAGGGCGAGGGGGACAAAGCGGGGCGACATGGGAGGGGGACGGGGGCGGTCCGCGGACGGTTCCGCCGAAGCGGTACCAGGTGCTTTCGGGAGGTTCAGGGGCGGCCCAGGGGGCGGTCAGCAGCGGAAAAGAGTAACGCAGGATCCGCCCAGGGGATACGCGGCGCCCTTCTCCGCGGCGGGCCGGAGGCCCGGGAAGCGAGCCTAGAGGGCTCCCCGGCGCTTGAGGGCCAGGTAGCGGTCCACCGCCAGGGCCGCCCCCGCTCCCGGCGGGGCGTCGACCACCTCGACCCCCCGGCGCCGCAGGGCCACCAGGGTGGCCCGCCGGGCTCGCCCGAGTTCCGCCAGGGCCGCCAGGCGGTAGGCATCCTCGGGGCGCTCCAGGGCGCCGTCCCGCGCCGCCGCCAGGGCCGGGCTCTCCAGGGCCACGAAGAGGGTCAGGTGCCTTCGGGCCAAGAGCGCGAGCCCGGAAACCAAGGGTTCGGAGACTTCCGCGTCGATGGCATCGGAGAAAACCACCACCAGGCTGCGCCGGGCGAGCCGCCGGGAGAGCTCCAGCAGCGCCCCGCGGTAGTCCGGCTCCACTCGACCCGCTTCCAGTCGCGCCAGCTCCAAGGCCACCTGGCCGAAACGCCGCTCCGCCGGCGACAGCAGCCGCACGGGCGCCTCGCGGAAGGCGAAGAGCCCCACGCGGTCCCGGAACCCCTCCGCCGCCGCGGTCAAGCACAGGGCCGCGGCCAGGGCCTGGTCCAGACGCTCCCGCTCCTGGTGCGGTTCGGCCATGGCCCTGCCCAGGTCGAGGCAAAGCACCATGTCCTGGCGCCGTTCGGCGCGCATCACGCGCACCACCGGGCTCAGGTGGCGCGCGCTGGCTTTCCAATCCATGCGCCGCGGATCGTCGCCCCGCTGGTACTCGCGCAGGGAATCGAAGCTGCCCGCGTCATCCCGCTGGCGCACCGCGTGGCGACCGGGATCCCGCCGCCGGCCGTGTTCCATATCGAGCCGCAAGCGCTGGGCTTCGCGCAGGCCCGGCACGATCAGGGTTTCGGCCGCCACCGGCAGTCTCGCCCTGGCCCAGGCCAGGCCCCAGGCGCCGCGCACCGTCACCCAAAGGGCCAGGAC
>JBJHAV010000219.1:0-6635 GCA_050480685.1 Planctomycetaceae bacterium
CCGCCCCCCAGTCCCAGCGGGCCTGGGCCAGGGCTTGCTCCAAGGGGACGCCCGGGCGCTCGCCCAGGTTGAGCTCCGCCCGCGTGTGCACCACGAGCAGGTCGCGGTGGGTGCGGGTGTCCACCAGCACCCCGCCCAGGGCCACGGCCCCGCCCAGGGCGATGAGCGGCACGAGCACCCAGGTTCGGCCGCGCTGCTCCCCCAGTCGTTTGAGGCCCGCCGCGGCCGCCGGACCGAGCAACGCAAGCACGGGCAAAAGGGCCGTGGGCCCGTACCCGGCAGCATCCCCCGAAGCCGCCGCCGCCGGCACGAGCAGCGCGGCACACAAAACGGGCATCGCCGCGCGCAGCACCGGATCCGCGCGCAGCACGAGCCAGCCCAGGGGCACCAGCAAAAGCAACGGCGCCATCCACAGCAGACCACTGCCGGGGGAAACGAGCAGCGCCGCGAGTTCCGTCGCGCCCGCCGAACCGAAGGCGCGCAGCCACCCTTGCGCCAAACGCAACGCCGCATCCCAGCGCCCGAGCAGCGCCCCTTCGTAGGCGATCCAACCGAGGGCGGCCACGAACAGCGGCACGATCAGGTACACGAGGTCGCGGCCCGCGGCGCGCGGCCCCGATCGCCGCCGCAAGAGCGGCTCGCGGCGCAGGGCGCGATGCCCGCGCACAACCGTCACGGCGGCTCCGGCGGCGAGCACCAGCGCAAACGGCGCGAGCGCCGGATCCGCCCACCAGGCCGCCCCCAGGGCGGCTCCCAGGCCGAGCAACTCGCGCCGCAGGGGACGGCGCAGTCCCGCGAAACTCTCGCGCGTGGCCAACCAACGGTCGAAGGCCAAGGCCACGGCAAAGGCCGCCAAGATGCCCGGCTGGCCCCCGCGCGCCGCCGGCCAGGCATAACTCGCCAAACACAAGAGCAGCGCCGACGCGATGGCCGCGGGCCGGGAGACGCCGACACGCAGGGCCGAAAGCAGCGTCAGCGCCGCGAGCCCCGCGAGCAACAGAGCATCGCGCGCGAGCACCGTGAGGCGCGCGAACCAATCCTCGCGGGGGGAGCCGCGCTCTTCCTGCCGCGCGCGGAAGCGCTCCTCCAGTTGGGGGCCGAGCCGTCCGGCGCGCGCGCCCACCCAGGCCAAGGGAGCCGCGAGCAGCGGACCGGCCGGGGGCAGAGCGGAACGCAGGGCCCCGTCCGGACCCCGCACGTACCCCTCCCACCCCGCGGCGCGGTCCGGCGCTTCGGTTTCCCCCACCGCCAAACTCACCTGGGGCGCCAGTTCGAGGGCAAAACCGTCGAAGCGCGCCAAGGCACGGGCCGCCCGGTACTCCCCATCCGCCCTCGGTCCCCCATCCGGGGCCGCAAGCACCGCCAACCCCATGGCCAACACACAGGCCAACACACCCCAGGCCGCCATGCGGTCGGCCGCCGTCAGCGGGTGCATGCGCAGGGGGCGTTTCATCGCGGCGTTTCCCCGGCGTCAAGTTCCGCGGCCAAGGCCTCGGCGAAGCCGCGCGGAAACACGTGCAGACTCGCGCTTCCCCGGCGCCACACGGGCGCGAAGCCGAAGCGGTAGAGCTTCGATTCGAGTCCCTCGGTCTGCAGCCGATCGCGCACCGAAACGAGCACCACGGCCGCGCGGCCCGAACGCTCCAGCGCAACCCGATGCCCTTCGCTCCACCCGGCCGGATCGCGCAAGAGTTCGAAGACCGCTGCGCCGCGCCGCTCCAACTGGGGAGCGCGCGCGGAAAGCACCTGACTCGGGCGATCGAACCACAGATCGAGGGCCGCGAAGGCCGCGGCTTCGTGGGCCTGCAGGTTGGCGCGCTCCACGAAAGGCCGCGCGGCCTCGCCTGTCCCGTAGCGATGGCCGACCGGCTCGAAGGCATCCAACAAGAGCACCGGATTCGCCGCGCGCACCGCGGGGGATCGGCGCAGGAACGCGTAGGCCGCGGCCACGTCCGGGCCGCCCAAACGCTCCGCCCCAAGGACGTGAATGTCCGCCACGGTCCAGGGGTGCGTCGGGCCGCCGACCGGCAAAAGTTCGAGCGGCCCTTCCTCCAGGGGCAGCGAAACACGCGCGAAGGCCAGATAGAGCCGCGTTCCGTGCACTTGATTCGCAAGCGCGCCGATGGCGGTTAGCGCCGCCAAACCGGCGCCGAGCCAGCGCCGCGCGCCACCCGCCGCGATTAGCTCCACGAGCCCCGCGCCGGCGAGCAGCCCCAGGGGCCATGCCGCCAAACGCACGAGTTTGTACTGGTTGTCGTAGGGCAACTGGACGAGCCCGTGCAGGACAAGCGGCCCGAAGGCCCCGATCGCCAGCAACAGGACCACCGCCCGGCGCGGTTCACCGGCGGGCAAGGCGCGCGCTCCGAAGAAAAGAAAACCGAGCGCACCGAGCGCCGCCGCGACCAAGGGAGCCACCGGCCACAGCCCGGCCGACCAGGCCGCCGCGCTGGGCGCGAAGGACACGGCTTCGTCCGCGTAGGCCGAGCGCGCTTCACCCACCAACCAAAGCGCCGGCGCCAGGAACACGCCGATCAGGATCGCCAGGGAAAGGCGTTTGCCCGCATCCTTCGGCCAAAACAGCAGCGCCGCGGCGGTCGGCAGCAGCGTGACCAAACCCACCAGGGGATTGATCAGGGTGGCTCCCCCGTGCAGGAGCGCGGTGCAAAGGCCCCAGGGCCGCTCCCCGTGGCGCAGGGCATGGGCCGCCGCCATCCAAGCCCCGACCGACAGGGCCAAGGCGGCCGGATAGGAGTTGAGGTTGCCGAACTTGCTCGCCGCGAAAACCAACCGCGGATCCCAAAGGGGCGCGCCGTCGGCGCCGCGCGGCAACCCGCGCCCCATCTCCGCCAAAAGTTCCAGGCTGGCACCGGGCGCCGTGAAGGGCGCGCCGGAGAGCAACCACACCCAACCGGATAGGGCCCCAAGCCCGAAGAGCGCGCCGGCGACGGCGGCCAACTCGCGCACGCCGCTTCGCCAAAGGACCGCGGCGGTGAGTTGCAACGCCAAGGGCAACGCCGCCGCCGCCCACAGATTCGTCCAGGCCAAGGCCTGGGTCGGCGCCAGGGCGAAGGCGCGCGCGATCAGGGCCCCGAGCCCGTGCCAGACCCAGTAGTAGGCGAGGGGCTCCCCCGCCAGCCACGGGTTGGTGGGCGGCACGGCGCGCTCCGTCGCAAGCAGCACACCGCTGTGCAAAAGCCCGTGATAACTGACCCGCGGCGCGTTTTCCGCCAGCACCCACGCGCCCACGAGCAACGCGAACAAAAGGCCCAGGAGCAGTGCGAAGAGACTGGCCCAGCCCGGCCGTTCGAGGCGCAGGCGCCGGCCAAGGCCCAGGAGCTGCACGCCGGCGAAGAGGCCCAGGAGCAGGGCCAAAGCCGTGTCCCCGGCGGCTTCTCCGCCCAAGGGTCCGGCGCGCAGGGGCAACCAAACCGCCAGGCAGAACACGGGCGCCAGCAACCAGGAGACGAGTCCGAGCTTCAACCAGGAGGCGACCACCCGCGAAGAGACGACCACGATCGGCCAGGCGGCGCCGCCCAAAAGCAGGTAGAGCGCCGCGGGCGCGAGCAGGCCGCGCGGCGCGCTGCCGGCCGCCGCCAGGGCGCCGAGGGCCAAGAGCGCCGCTCCGCCGAGGGCCAAGGGCGCAAGCGCCGCTTCGCGCGGCCCGGAGTCGATCCGGGCACTTTGGCCGTCAGTCCCCGCGCCCATGGGGCGACTCCGGCGCCGTGCCCGAGGACCCGTTCGGCGGCCCAGCCGGGCGCTGTTCGTCCGGCCCCACGTACCCGAGCGCCTGCAAAGCTTGCCAGCGTTCCGCCGAAATCGGCGCCGCCGCGCCGCGCGCGGGCCGTTGACGCGCCACCCAGAGCTCCAACTCGGTGCGCAGCCGCTCGACCACTTCGGGGTGATCGGCCGACACGTCGATGCGCTCGAGCGGATCGGCCAGCGTGTCGTAGAGCGCCAAGGGCGGAATCGGGTAGGGCCCGGGCGGAAAGTCATCGGGCTCGACCCCGTCGGGGTTGAGCACCAAACGCCAGCGCTCCGTGCGCACCGCAAAGATGCGGTTCCGCCAATGGCCGAAGGCCGGCCGCGAATCGAACAGGCGCCGATCGCGCGCATCGGTGAGCGGCAACAGCGAGCGACCGCTGACCGCGCCCGGCACCGGCAGCCCGAGCATTTCGAGCACCGTCGGCGCCACGTCCGCCAGTTCGACGATCTCGTCCAAAACGCGCCGCCCGGTCAGGCTCGGCGGATGGCGAAAGAACAGGGGCACGTGCAAGGACGAGTCGTAGACCGATTTGCTGTGGGCCCAATAGCCGTGCCGTTGGTGCAAATCCTCGCCGTGGTCGGAGGTGAACACGAGCAGCGCGCGGTCCAAGTGATCCGGCGCGCCGACCCGATCACGATCGGCGAAGGCGTAGAAAAAGAGCGACAGCAGCCGGTTGATGCGCGCGATTTCCCCGTCGTAGAGCGCCACCACCTGATGGATGTCCTCGGGCGAAAGCGCGATTTGCTCCGCGTAGGCCTTGTCCAAAAAAGCGCGGCTGCCGTCCGCTTCGCCCGTGTAGTCCGGGTCGGCGAAGAGCGCCGCGAAGTCGATCCCATGCAGGGGATTGGGATCGTAGGGCAGGTGCGGCCCCATCAGGTGCAGCCACAGGAACATGGGGCGGCCGGCTGCGCGCTGCTCGCCAACCCACTGGGAAGCGCGCTGGACCACGTTCAAATCGCGGTCGGCGGAGACGAAGTCGCTGAAAAAGCGCTGGAAGCCCTGCTCGATGCCGGAACCCGGCACGAGCAACTGGTTGGTGGTGAACGCTCCGGTGGCGAAACCGGCTTCGCCCAGCAGCTCCGCCAGGGTGATCGCCTCTTGGCCGAGCAGGTCGCGGTTGTCGATGGCGCCGTGTTCGAAGGCCGTGCGGCCGGTCATCAGCGTGGCGATCGACGGGAAGGTCTGACCGCGAGGCGCGAAGGCCCGCGAAAAGAGCACCCCTTCCCCCGCCAAACCGTCGATGGAGAGGTCGCGCTCGCCCCCCGGCCCGGGATGGTCCGGCAGGGGGCCGGAGGTCGGACGGCCGTAGAGGTAACTGGAGAGGTGGTCGGCGCGCAGGGTGTCGACGGTCACGAGCACCACGTCCCGGGGCGGCTCGCCGGGGCGACCGGCGGGCCCGCAGGCGACCAGGGCGAAGCACAAGAGCAGCGCGGCAGCGAGGGGGAACCTCATCGGGGGCATGGTAGCCCCGAGGTCGGGGGTGCAAGGTGGCTGCGTCCCCGGGGCGGCCCGCGCCGGGAGCGAGGGCGGCGCGGGGCGCGGGGCCGGGGACTAGGCTTGGGGGTCATGGCGAAGCCCGCGAGTCGAAACCGCCCGCATTCCCCGCGCGCAGGCGGTGAGCGGGCGTGAACCCGGCATCCGAAGCCGGGCCGAGCACACGCGCCCTGGCGGCGCTGCTGGCCACCGCGGCCCTCGTGCGCGCCCTAACCGCCGGCGCCCTGTGGCGCTCCGAACCCCTGACCCGCGAGCTGGTCTCCGACGCGGCCTACTACGACGCTTGGGCCCGGGCCTGGGCCGCGGGCGCGGGCTTTCGCGACGGGCTGCCCCATTGGCTTCCGCCGCTCTATCCGGCCTGGCTTTCCCTCTTGCACCGGCTCGGCCTCGGGGAACTGCCCTGGGTGCTCCTGTTCCAGGGCGCGCTCGGTTTGCTCGCCACCTGGCTGATCGTGCGCATCGCCGCCGGTGCGGCCGGGGCCCGGGCGGGACTCGCCGCCGGTTGGCTGTGGACCTTCTACGCGGCGGTGCTGCTGCACGAAACGCGCCTGCTCGGGGTGCATCTGGCGTTGCCCCTGGCCCTCGCCGGCCTGCTCGCGGCCCAGGCCTTTTGGCGGCGACTCGGGGAGCACGAGCCGCGCCGCGCCTTCGCGCCCGCGCTGCTCTGTGGGCTGTGCCTGGGGCTGGCTGCTTTGGCCCATCCGAACCTGCTTTTGGTTCCCGTGGCCCTCGGCGCGGCGGCGCTCGTGCGGGTGGGAGCGCAGCGCGCGCTCTTGCCGGCGGCGTTGGGTCTGGCCCTGGGCATGTGCTTGGGTCTGCTGCCCGGCCCGCTCTCGAACCTGACCCGCTCCGGCCAACCGATCCTGGTCAGCGCAAATGGCGGCCTGAACTTTTGGTTCGCCAACAATCCCGCCGCGCGCGGCACGTTCCACGCCCCGGGGCCCGAGTGGGCCGGCATCGGCGACCAGCGCGACGTGTCCTTGGCCCTGGCCGCCAAAGCCCTGGGCGAAGAGGTCGACGAACGCCGCGCCTCGCGTTATTGGAGCGCGCGCGGCTGGGCCTGGATCGCCGCCGAGCCCGCCGCCGCCTCGGCCCTTTGGGCGCGCAAACTCGCGGCGGCGCTTTCGAGCCACGAGCTCGACGTACAGGTTTCCCTGGCGGCGGCGCGCCACGCGGCGCCGGCCCTGTGGATCGCACCCCTGCCCTTCGGTCTGCTGCTGGCCCTGGCCGCCCTGGGCTGGCGCGCGCCCGTGCGCGAGCGGGGGCTCTTCGCAGCGTGGATCGCCGCGGGCCTGGTCGCGACACTGCTCTACTTCCACTATCCGCGCTTTCGGCTGGTGTGGGCGCCAGCCCTGCTGCCTTTCGCGGGCGCCGGAGC
>JBJHAV010000220.1:0-5470 GCA_050480685.1 Planctomycetaceae bacterium
CCGCTGAAGCGCGCCCGTGGTGTCCGCCGCGCCCACGACCTATAACGCCTCCATGCGCGAGTTGGGCGAGGTGGCGATCGTCGGGTGCGGCTACGTGGGGAGCGAGTTCGCCCGCCTCTGCGTGGCGCGCGGGGTGCGAACGATCGGGATCCGGCGGCGGGCGGAGCTTTTGCCGCCGGGGGTGGTGCCGTGGGCCCTCGACCTCGGCCGGGCGGCGGATCCGGCGGTCTGGGGTGAAGCGCCGGTGGGACTCGAACGCGTGGAAACGGTGGTCGCGGCCCTATCGCCGGGTGGGCGCGACGAAGCTGCCTACCGGTTCGCCTTCGAGACCGGGCCGCTGGCGTTTTTGGACGGGCTGATGGAGCGCGGCGCGCGACCGAGCCGCTGCGTGCTGGTCTCCTCCACCGGGGTTTACGGCCAACGGGACGGCGAGTGGGTCGACGAAACCTCGCCCGCGCAGGCAGGCGAAGCCACCGGGCGCGCGCTGCTGGCCGCCGAAGGGGCTTGGCTTGCCCGTGCGCCGGGTGCGGTGGTGGCGCGCCTGAGCGGCATCTACGGACCCGGGCGCGAACGCTTGATCGACGAGGTGGCGGCGGGCTCCGCACGCTTCGATCCCGAACGCCCCGCCTGGTCGAACCGCATCCACCGGGACGACGCCGCTCGGGCTTTGCTGCATTTGGCCCGATTGGCTGCACCGGAGCCGATCTACAACGTGGTCGACCGCGAAAGCGCCCGGCGCGAGGACGTGTTGCGTTTCCTAGCCGAACGGCTCCGTGCGCCAGAGCCGCGGCCGGTGTCCGCGGGCGAAACCGCACAGGAGCGCGGCGGCGGGCGAGGAGACAAACGCGTGTCCAGCAAACGATTGGCGGCCGGCGGCTTCGCGTGGCGTTATCCCACCTTCCGCGAGGGCTACGGGGCGCTGATCGCCGCGCGCGGGGGAGCACCGGCATGAGCGCGGCCGCCGAGGTTTTGCGATTGGTCGATGTGCGCCGCTCCTTCGAAGAGGGCGGAAAGCGCCATGAAGTGCTGTGCGGAGTGAACCTGACCGTGAACCGCGGCGAACGTGTGGCGCTCTTGGGCCGTTCCGGTTCGGGCAAGTCCACCTTGCTGCACCTGGCGGGTGGGCTCGACCGCCCCGACGCGGGCGAGGTCCACCTGGAAGGTCGGCGCCTGGACACCGCGGGTGAGACCGAGCGCACCCACCTGCGCCGGCGCCGGATCGGCTTCGTGTTCCAGGCCTTCGAGCTGCTGCCGACCTTGACGGTGCTCGAAAACACGCTCTTGCCCTTGGAGCTGGAACGGCGCGCCCGGAGCGCCGACCGCGAGCGCGCGCGCGGCCTCTTGCAGGCCGTGGGCCTGGCGGAGCGCGCCGGGAGTTTTCCCGACCGGCTCTCGGGCGGCGAGCAGCAGCGGGCCGCCCTGGCGCGCGCCCTGGTCTCCCGGCCGGCCCTGGTGCTGGCGGATGAGCCGACCGGCAACCTGGACGGGGACAACGCCGAGCGTGTGCTTGAACTGCTCTCGTCCCTGGTGCGCGAGGACGGCGCGACGCTGCTGATCGCGACCCACAGCCCGGAGGCCGCCGGGCGCATGGATCGCTCCTTGAGGATTCACGAAGGCCGCCTGGAGCCGGCGGC
Organism: Planctomycetaceae bacterium; assembly: GCA_050480685.1. GTDB lineage: Bacteria > Planctomycetota > UBA1135 > UBA1135 > JBJHAV01. The sequence goes on from JBJHAV010000220.1 coordinate 1,635, forward strand.
CCCGGCGAGCGCGGGTTAGCGCCGCACGCGTTCGAAACGCACCGGCGACCAGGTGATGTCGCCGGTCAAGGACTCGATCGACACCGCCTGCACGGCAAGGGTTTGTCCGGCCAACTCCGGCAGCGGGGGCACGCCGAACGCGCGGCTGCCGACGCCGGTGGTGGGATCGAGCCAGACCGTGCCGAGGAGCACCGCATCGAGCCCGAGACCGAAGCCCGTCGGGCAGGCCGGGACGATGGCTGGCGGCGAGCCCGCGAAAAGCGCGCCGAGTACCGGCGTGGTCGGCGGGGCCGATGGACCGAGCACACGCAGCACGGTGACTTCCCCCACCCGCAGGAACGGATGGGCATACACCGAGAGCTTGCGTCGCTCGTGGGCGCCGATGTCCGGCGCGCCGGGGAAACAGGGCTGCTCGTCGAGGGCGTTCGGATCGAACAGGGGGGAACTCGGATCTTGCACGGCGAAGTGGCCGTCCAAATCGCCCCAGGTGTAGGCCGCCGGGCCGCTCCCCCCGTCGAGGGCGAGTGCGTCGGCCCGCAGGTGCAGGTCGAACTCCGACTCGACGGCGAAGGGGGAAGCACCGACGAAGCCGGGATCGCCAGTCACCTGGCCACCCGGATGGGACCATCCGTAGAGGTTGTCCAGCAGGGTGTAGTCCTCGGACCGGTAGGTCACCAGATCGACACTACCCGAAGGCAAAATGCAGTTCGCGCCGTTCTCGTGGAAGATCGTGCGTTCGAACAGGTGTTGGATGCTGCCGAGGGCCGCACCCTGGTCCACCACCGCGCCGCTGCCGGGCAGGTAGGGCCCGGCGATGCAGGTCGCGTTGCGGCGGAAGATGCTGTCGCGGACGTGGGTCGCGATCTGGTTGCCCTCGGTCACCACGGACAAAAGACCGGCCGAAGTCGAGTTGCGGATCGACACCGCGCTGAGTTCGGCCGTCAGCATCGAAACTCCCGGAGGGCCCGTAGCGCGCAGCTCGACCCCCACGACGACTCCGTTCAGTTCCGAGCGATAGCCGCCGAAGTGGGCGCTGCCGCGTTGCACCGCCACGCGCACGGCGCGAGTCATTTGAACCGTGCGCACGCTGCGCAGATCGAGGTCCAAATGCACACCGCCCGCAACGGTTGCGAAGACTCCGTATTGACCGTTTTGGAAAAGCTCCAGATCATCGAGGGCCACGCCGAAGCTCGGGCCGCTGCCATTTGCATCGATGCGCACGCCGATCAAGCCGCGGTCGAGTCGCAGCCCGCGCACGAGAGTCACGGCCCCCACCTGTTCACTGGGCTCGATCAGGAGGGTCGGCTGCATGAAGGCGATGCCGGGCCCCCGGATCCAGGTGTCCTCCGGGTTGCCGGTGGCGATCAGCGAAATGCCCGCAGGCACCCGGATCGGAAAACTCTCTCCGGTGCTGGCGCGGTATTCGCCCGGGGACATCAGTACCGTCTCCGGCGGGCTGATCTGCCCGATCGTGTGGGTCAGGGAGCGCCAGGGGGACGCCTGGGAGCCATCGCCGGCCGCGTCGCTGCCGTTCTCGGGATCCACATGGACCTGGGCCGCCGCGACGGACCCGAAACAGGCCCACAGGGCGAAAACGACCGGGAGAATGGATCCGGCCGGGATACGGAACGCGGGGCCGCTGCGGGGTCCCATCGATCGCCTCGGGTGCATGGGAGGATCTCCAGGGGGGGCCGGAAGGCTCCAAGGGGCCCGGGCGGCCGTGCGCGACCGTCCGGAGCCAGGGTGAGCCCCGAACTTACCCGCTCCAGCCCGTTCCCGGGGCAACTCCGGCCGCTTCCCGGGGTAGGTTCTCTTTTGACGGCCATGTCCAACGCCCCCTCTCCCCTCCCCGATCGCGTCGGCGGCGCCACGGTCGAAGCCGCCGAGGCCCGTGGGTTGCTGAACCGCGTCGGCGGCTTCGCGGGTGCCTTCGACTACACCCTCAACCCGTACGGCGGGTGCAGCCTGGGGTGCAGTTATTGCTACGCGGCGAACTTCGCCCCGAGCCCCGAAAAGCGCCGGGACTGGGGGCGCTGGGTGCGCATCAAGACCAACGCGGTGGAGCTTTTGGAGCGCGCCGCACCGCGGCTCGCCGGCCGATCGATCTACATGAGTTCGGCCACGGAGCCCTACCAGCCCGTCGAGCGCCGCGTGGGTTTGGTGCGCGGGTTGCTGGAGGTACTCGCGGCCCTGCCGCCGGAACAACAGCCCCAGCTCGTGGTGCAAACACGCTCGCCCCTCGTGGCCCGGGATGCGGACCTCCTGGCGCGCCTTTCCCGGGTGCGTGTGCAGGTCACCGTCAACACCGACAACGACCGCGCGCGCCGCGCCTTCGAGGGCCGCTGCCCCAGCGCGAGTCAACGCCTGAAGGCGGCACGCGCGCTGGTGGACGCGGGCGTGGAAGTCGGCATCTACATGACCCCGCTCCTGCCCCTGGCCGATCCGGAAGCCTTCGCCGCCGACATGATCGCCACCGGCGCCACCCGCTTCGCGGTGCAACCTTTCCACGGCGGCGCCGGTCGCTTCAGCCGCGGCACCCCCGAGGCCGCCAAACGCATCGCCGAGGAATGGGCCTGGGACCGGGCTGCGTACACACGCACGGTCGAGCGCCTGCGCGCAGCGCTCCCCCACCTGCTCGAAGGCCAGGAAGCCTTCGCGCCCTGACCCGCCGCCGACTTCCCCCCCGGAACCGAGGGGGTGGGTTCAGGCTCCGGTGGGCGAGCTCAGTAGCCTGGTGGCGATGGAGAAGTAGAGCACGACTCCCGCGGCGTCGGCCACCGAGGTCACCAGGGGGGCGCTGGCGGTGGCTGGGTCGTAGCCGAAGCGGCTCAGCAGGAACGGCAGGCTCAAGCCCACCAGGCTGCCGACCAGCACCACCGCGGCCATGGTCAGGCTGACCACCAGGGCGATCTCCGGGCCCCCGCGGAAGAGGCCGACCAAACTGACCGCCAGGGACATGGTCACACCCAACATCAGGGCCACGCCCACCTCCTTGCGCACCAAACGCCACCAATCCCCGAGCACCGCGTCGCCCGTGGCCAGGGCGCGCACGGTCAAGGTCGCCGCTTGGGCTCCCGCGTTGCCGCCCGAGTCGATCAGGAGCGGCAGGAAAAAGACCAGCGCCACGTGCGCGGCGATGGTTTCCTCGAAGTAGGCGATGCCCGCGCCGGAGAAGAGGTTGCCGAAGATCAGCACCAGGAGCCAAAAAATGCGTCGGCGGTAAAGCAGGCGCGCGCCGGCGGTGGTCAGGTCCACCCCCAGTGCATCGGGACGATCGGCGCCGCGCGGGGGAGCCTCGAAACCGCCGGCCAGGAGGAAGTCCTCGGTGGCCTCGGCTTCGGCCACGTCCATGGCGTCGTCGTGGGTCACAAGTCCCACGAGTCGCCCGTGCCCGTCGAGCACAGGCAGAGCCAAGAGATCGTATTGGGCGACCATCTTGGCCGCTTCGGCGCGCGGGGCATCGGCGCGTATGTGGGGCGGACGTTGGCCCATGATCTCGCGCAGCACCTGGTCGGGCTCGGCCAGGAGCAAGTCCCGCAGGGAGATCTCGCCCATGAGGCGTCGCCCGCGATCGACCACGTACACCTGGTAGATGTTTTCGATGTCGGGCGCTTGCCGGCGCAGTTCCTCCAGGGCCCGACGGACGCTCAAGTCCGGTCCCAGGGTCGCGACCTCCGAGGTCATGACCGACCCCACCTGATCCTCGGGGAAGCCGCTCAGGAGCTTCAAGTCCTCCTGTTCCGAAGCGTCGAGAGCGGCGCCGATGCGCTCGCGGCGTTCGGCGGGCAGATCCTGGAAGAGGTCGGCGCGCTCGTCCGCGTCCATCTGATCGACTA
>JBJHAV010000220.1:5480-6633 GCA_050480685.1 Planctomycetaceae bacterium
GATCGACTAGGTCCGCCAGCAGCGTGTCGTCGAGCAGCGCGACCATGTCGATCTGCAGCTCGCGCGGCAGGTAGCCGACGATTTCGGCCCGCCGTTCGGCCGGCATGGCCGTCACCAGTGTCGCGGCCGGTCCGGGGCCGAGGGTCTCCAGGCCGTCCGCCACGTCCGCCGGGTGGGAGCGGCGCACCAGGCTGGAGAGCACGCCGCGATCGCCGCTGGTCAATGCGACGCGCAGACTGAAAAGCATCTCCTCGCGATCCATGGGCGTACCTCCTTGGGGCCGTGGGGCGTACTCGCGCTCCCTCCCGTTCGTCAGCGGGACGGCCCGAACAGCCGCCAGGGCGGCGACTCCTCCACCTGCCAGCGGGCGGCGCTCACGAAGGGCTCCAGGCTGAGGCGACCGACGACCTTCTCCAAGGCCTCGTTCGATCCGACCGGACCGCGCAGGCGGGCTTCCACTTTCACGACCCCGGGTTGGTTTTCGTCGTGGCTGTCCATGCCGGAGAGAACAAGGCCGCCCTCGCCGAAACTGTGCAGGAGCAGCGCGCGCACATACGCCTCGCGCTCCGCCGGACAGCGCACGCTTACGCTGTAGCCCACATCGGTTTCCGTGGCTCCCCGCGGGCTCTTGTCGATCCACTGCATCATCGGCCGCACTGCCCCGTTGACGAGCAGCACCATCGACGCGGCCACCGCGCCGGGGCCGAGCAGGCCCGCGCCGCAAAAAACACCCACGGCAGCGGAACACCAGAGGGTGGCCGCCGTGTTGAGTCCGCGGATGTTGAGTCCCTCGCGCATGATCACGCCGGCCCCGAGGAAGCCGATGCCGCTGACCACCTGCGCCGCGACCCGGGTCGGACTGATCTCGTTTTCGATCATCAACGAGAAGACCACGAAGCTGGCAGCGCCTAGGGCCACGAGGGCGTTCGTGCGCAGGCCCGCCATGCGCTGGCGCCATTGACGCTCGAATCCGATCGCGGCGCCGAGGAGTGTCGCCACGAGGATGCGGGGTGCCGCTTCGATCAACTCCATGACCCTGCCCTGCCGCGTCGGAGGCTATCGGTCCGGAACGCCTCCCGCAAGCCAACCCCGGCCCCGCGCAGAGCACGCCCGACTGGCATCGGGGGGTGGGGACGGTGCCAGGCTCCCACTC
>JBJHAV010000221.1:0-6605 GCA_050480685.1 Planctomycetaceae bacterium
CTCCCCAAACGCGGCCCTCCACCAGGATCGGCACCGCGCGCCCACCGGCGATGGAACGGGGTTCGGCGCGTTCGACCGTCTCCAGGAGCGCCCGGTGTAGCGCCTCCGCCGGAAAGAGCGCATCCCGCCGCGCACGCCCGACGGGATTCAGCGCGATGCCGGCGGGCTGCACCTCGCCGCTGGGCCACACGGTCAGGTTGGAATCGACGAGCAGGGCATCCTCCATGCGCCCCCACCCCGTCCAGGTCAGGATGCGCGGCACGTTCAGGCCGCCCTGGGGCAGGATCGTCGCTTGCAAGGTGCCGAGCACCTCGCCGGCCAGCTCCAGTTGCAGCTCTTCGTTCTGGGCCGCCAGTCGCTGCACCAGGAACAGGCCCGCCGCCGCGAAGATCAACAGGTTCACTGCCGCGAGCACCAGCAGCACCCGTACCCCTAGGCGCAACCTCACGGCCGCGCCCCGGGGGCCCGGCCCCACGGCTCCAGGTTGTGCTGCGCCTCAGGCGGATTTGGGCGAAGTGTGTCCATGGGCCGACGGCCCTCAACCGGCCCCCACCGCATCCATCAAGCCGAGCATCGGCAGGAACAGCGCGATGACCACACCGCCGACGATGAGGGCGATCAGCACCAGGAGCGCCGGTTCCAAGACCTTGAAGAAGGCCCCCGTGCTGCGTTCGACGCGCGCGTCGTAGGCGTCGGCGATCTTGAGCAGCATGCGGTCCAACTCGCCGGTTTGTTCGCCCACCTCGACCATGCTGACCACCAGGTCGTCGAAGACTTCGCTGGCGGCCATGGGACGCGCGATGGGTTCACCCTCACGCACCACCCGGCGGACCTCCTCCACCGCGTCGCAAACGACCTCGTTGCCGGTCGTGTCGCGGGTGATCTCCAGGCTTTCGATATGCGGCACGCCGGCTTGGATCAGGGTGCCGAAGGTGCGCGCGAAGGCCGCTTCGACCGCCAGGGTGAGCACCCCTCCGAGCAGCGGCAGGCGCAAGAGCGCCCCGTGCACACGTCGGCGATACGCCAAGCGGCGCATGCCGAAAAGGTGCAGCACGAACAGCACCGACGGCAGACCGAACACCAGGTACCAATACTCCACTGCGCCGCGGCTGATGGTGAGCAGCAAACGGGTCGCCGCCGGCAGATCGGTGCCGAAGGAAGCGAAGACTTCCTCGAACTTGGGCACGACGAAGTAGATCACCACCGCGACCACGAGGATCGACACCCCCAGCACGATGGTCGGATAGATCATCGCGCCGCCGACCTTGCCGCGCAGTTCGGCGCTGCGCTCGCGGAAGCCCCCGATGCGCGCCAGCACCGCGTCGAGCACACCGCCCATCTCACCCGCGCGCACCATGGCCGAGAACAGGTCGTCGAAGGCCTCCGGGTGTTTGCCCATGGCCTCGGAGAGGGGTGTGCCCGCCGAGACGTCGTCCACCAACTCGCCGATGATCTCCTTGAGCGGCCCGGGGGGCGTCTGGCCTTCGAGCACCTTGAGGGCCCGCACCACCGGGATGCCGGCTTCGATCAGGGTGCCCAGTTGCAGGGTGAACTCGGTCACCGCCTGGGCCGAGACCCGCCGGGAGAAGAGCCCGCGTTTGGGCCGGTCGCTTTCGGAGCGGCCCTTGGCCCCGCCGGCCGGGCCGCGGCCGGACGCGCCGGTTCGTTGGACGCTGCGCTGGAGCTTTTTCGCCATGGGTGCCGCTGGATACCCGCCGTGGGGGCCGGAGTCTACCCGCCGGGGTGCCTCGCGCGGCGGCCCGAGGGCCGCGGCCCGGGCGCCGGGGCGGGATTTAGAACTCGGTGTCGGCCGTCTCCCGCAAAACTTCCTCGACCGTGGTCGCCCCGGCCAGCACCGCGCGCCAGCCGGACTCGCGCAGCGATCGCATGCCCCGTTGGCGCGCCAAACGGCGGACCTCCCCGGTCGAAGCTCGGTCCAGGACCGCCTGACGCAGGCCCTCGTCGAAGGGCAAAACCTCGAGCAGAGCCATGCGGCCGCGGTACCCGGTGTGGAAACACTCGTTGCAGCCGCGGCCCTGCACCAGGGTCCGGCCGGCCAGGGCCTCCGCGCCGGGCCCGAGCTCGCGCACCCAATCCTCCTCGGGGACAAACTCGTGCCGACAGGCCGCGCACACCCGGCGCACCAAACGCTGGGCCACGACCGCCTCCAGGGTGGCGGTCAACAGGAACGGTTCGATGCCCATGTCCACCAAACGCGTGACCGCACTCGGCGCGTCGTTGGTGTGCACCGTGGCGAACACCGTGTGCCCCGTCAGGCTCGCTTCGATCGCAACCGCGGCGGTTTCCCGGTCGCGGATCTCCCCCACCAGGATCTTGTCGGGGTCCTGGCGCAGCACCGTGCGCAGCACACGCGCGTAGTCGACGCCGATCTCCTCTTGGATCGGCACCTGCACGATGCCGTCGATGTCGTATTCGACCGGATCCTCGACCGTGATGATCTTGACCGAGGGGTCGTTGATTTCGGCCAAGAGGGCGTAGAGCGTCGTGGTCTTGCCCGACCCCGTCGGTCCGGTCACGAGCACGATGCCGTTCGGCAAGGAGACCAGGGTGCGCAGGCGTTTGCGTTCCTCCCCGTCGAAGCCGAGCGCCGCCAGGTCGAGGCTGACCGAACTCTTGTCGAGCACACGCAGCACGCAGCCTTCGCCCGAAACCCCCGGCAGGGTCGCCACGCGCAGGTCCACCTGGCGGCCGTCGATCGAAAGCGCGATGCGCCCGTCCTGGGGCAGTTTGGTCTCGGCGATGTCCAGGTCCGAAAGCACCTTGATGCGCGCCACCAAAGCCGGCGCCAGGTGCGCCGGGGGAGCCTCGACCTCGTAGAGCGCGCCGTCCACCCGGTAGCGGATGCGGAATTCCTTGTCGAAGACCTCGAAGTGCAGGTCGCTGGCCCGGTCGCGCACGGCGCGGTGCAGGATCGAGTTGAGCAGCCTCACCACCGGGGCGCTGGCGGCGGCATCCTCCGCTTCGCCGAGGGCCGTGCCCGCGGCCGCCGCGAGCGCGTCGGCGATGCTCTCCACGCCGCCGTAGTGGCGTTCGACGGCCGCGCGCAGTTGCCCCCCATCGGCCAGGGCGCCGCGCACTTCGAGGCCGGTGGTGAACGAAAGGTCCTCCAGCAACCCGGCGTTGAGCGGATCGGCCAGGGCCACGCGCAGCACCCCCGCGGCGAGTTCCACCGGCAGGATTCCGTAGGCGTGGGCGGTCGAGCCGTCCACCGCCGCCAGGGCTTCGGCCGAAGGCGTGACACTCTCCAGGTCGATCCAGGAGAGGCCCGCTTGCTCCGCCAGGGCCCGGGAGAGTTGTTCGGGCGTGACGTGCCCCAGGGCCACCAGGTGCTGACCGAGCAGCCCCCCGTGGCGGCGCTGCTCCGCCAAACCCTCTTGCACCGCGCCTTGGCCGAGCACGCCCTGATCCATCAGGATCTGGCCCAAAAGGCGCCGACCCGCGCCCTGCGGCGCGTCGCTCACAGGCGCGCCTCCAGATCGGCGCGGTCCTGGGCGGCATCCAAGGCGTCCTCGCGCTCGACCAGCCCGCGCTGCACCAGATCGAGCAGGTAGTCGTCCAGGGTGACCATGCCGAAGCGCCGCGAGGTTTGGATCGTCGACTGGATCTTGTTGGTCTCGTTCTTGCGGATCAGGTTCGCAATCGCCGGTGTCATCAACATGACCTCGAAGGCCGCCACCCGGCCCCCGCCGCGGCGCGGCAAGAGCACCTGGCTGATCACGGCTTGGATCGAAGTCGAGAGCATCGCTCGAATCTGGTCCTGCTGATTCGCCGGGAACGCGTCGATGATCCGGTCCACCGTGCGCGCGCTGCCGGTCGTGTGCAGGGTGCCGAAGACCAGGTGGCCGGTTTCGGCGGCGGTGATCGCGGCGGCGATCGTCTCCAGGTCGCGCATCTCGCCGAGCAGGATCACGTCCGGGTCCTGGCGCAGGGCGCGTCGCAGGGCTTCGGGAAAGTCCGGCACGTCGTGGCCGATCTCACGCTGGGTGACGAGCCCGCGTTTGTGGGGATGGTGGTACTCGATCGGATCCTCGACGGTCACGATGTGGCGGTCGAGGTGCGCGTTGATCCAATCGATCATCGCGGCCAGGGTGGTGGTCTTGCCCGATCCCGTCGGCCCGGTGACGAGCACCAAACCGCGCGGCCGCCGCAGCAAATCCAAACAGGCCTTGGGCAGGCCGATTTGTTCCAGGCTGAGCAGTTCGCTCGGGATCAGGCGCAAGACGGCCGCGTGGCCCCGGCGCTGGCGCAGCACGCTGACGCGGAAACGGTGGCCTTCGCCGTGTTCGATGCCAAAATCGACCGTGCCGCGGGCGGCCACCTGCTGCCAGGCCTCGTCGTCGCAGAGCTCCCGGCACAGGCCCTGGGACAGTTCCCGATCGAGCACGGTTTCGCCGATCGGCACGAGTTTCCCGTCCACCCGCGCCACGGGGGGCCGGCCGGGATTCAGGTGCAGGTCGGAGGCACCCAGGCGGATGGATTGCTCCAGGAGGTCGGCGATCTTCATGTGCTCAGGGACTGGGAGCCTTCGGACAGGGACAGCGGCCGGCCACCTTCGTCGTCACCTTCGCCTTCGTCCGCGGTTTCGGCCGCGCGGCAGACCCGCAGCACCTCCGCCACGCTGGTCTGACCGGCGAGCACCTTGCGGGCGCCGTCGGTGAGCAGGGGCCGCAGGCGTCCGCGGGCCTCGGCCTCCCGGCGCAGGGCCTCCACGCCGGTGCCGGCGAAGACACGCTCGCGCAGGGCCCCGTCCATTTCGAGCAGCTCGAAGAGTCCGACGCGCCCGCGATACCCCGCCCCTTCGCAGGCCCGGCAACCCCGCGGGCGCTTAAAAACCGCGTCGCCGAGCCGAGCCGGATCCAGCCCCATGGCGAGCACCTCGGCGCGCTCGGGCGGATAACTCTCGGCGCATTCGGGGCACAGGCGCCGCACCAGGCGCTGGGCCAGCACACCCTGGACCGCGGCCGACACCAGGAAGGGCTGCACCCCCATGTCCACCAGGCGCGTGAGGGCACTCGGGGCGTCGTTGGTGTGCAGGGTTGAAAAAACCAAGTGGCCCGTGAGCGCGGCCTGAATCGCGACCTCGGCGGTCTCCACGTCGCGGATCTCGCCCACCAGAATGACGTTCGGCGCGGAGCGCAGCATGGCCCGCAGGATGCGCGCGAAGGTCAGGCCGATGCGCGGGTTGACCTGGACCTGGTTGACGCCGCGGATGTGGTACTCGACCGGGTCCTCGGCGGTGATGATCTTGACGTCCGGCCGGTTGAGGTCGGACAGGGCGGCGTAGAGCGTCGTTGTCTTGCCCGACCCCGTGGGCCCGGTCACGAGCACGATGCCGTTGGGACGCGCGATCAGGCGCCGGAACCAGGCGTGGTCGTCGGCGTGGAAACCCAACTCGGGCAGCCCGATCAGGTTTGCCGCCCGGTCCAGGAGGCGCAGCACCATGGTCTCGCCGTGGTTGCTGGGCAGAATCGAAGCGCGCACGTCGATGCGGCGGCCCTTGATCTCCAGTTCGATGCGCCCGTCCTGGGGTTTGCGCCGCTCTGCGATGTCCATGCTGCCCATCACCTTGAGGCGGCTGATCAGCGGCGCGCCCAGGTGCGGCGGGTGTTCCGCCACGATGCGCAGCACACCGTCGATGCGAAAGCGCACCCGCAGGCGGCCCTGGGCCGGCTCGAAGTGGATGTCGCTGGCGCGCTGTTCGAGGGCGTCGACCAGGGTGCGGCGCACCAGGCGCACGACCGGCGCGTCGTCGCCTTCTTCGGCGCCGACGGGTTCGTCCGGCTCCGCGGTCGAGGAGGTTTCCCCAAAGGATCCGTAGGCGTCCTCCAGGGCCTTGCGCAGGGCCCCGGGGGCGGCCAGAGCCGCGCCCACCGGTCGGCCCAGGCGGAACTCCAAAGTGTCCAGGGCAAACCGCTGCAAGGGGTCGGCCAGCGCCACCACCAGGGTGCCGTCCTTGACGAGCACGGGCAGCACCCCCAGCTCGTGGGCGACCTCGCCGGGCACCTCGGCCAAAACGCCGGGGGCGACACGCCCCTTGGAAAGGTCCACGAAGGGCAACCCGGCCTGCTTGGCCAGGGCCCGGGCCAGGGTCGGCTCGTCCACGTAGCCGAGCTCCAGGAGCACCTCGCCCAGGCGCTTGTTGCCTCCGCGCTGGCGTTCCAGGGCGGACCGCAGGCGCGCTTCGTCGAGCACGCCCGCGGCGATCAGGAGTTCACCGAGGGGTTGGCTCAAGGGCGAAGCTGGGCTCCCGTGGCGGCCGGCTGCGGAGTGTCCCCGAAGCCGTGCATCAACGGCCGCCGCGCACCATGCCGTGGAAGGCGATGGTCACCCGCTCGCGGGTCGGGTGGTTCACGTGGAAGTGCACGTTGCCCGAGAAGAGGCCATCGAAGTCCGTGGGCAGGTCGGCGACCGTCGCGTGCACGTCCACCGAACGTCCCGGCTCGTGTTCGATGAAGTGGAAGGTGAGGTGCCTTTCGGCGAGTTCCAAGACCCGCGGATCGGTGCTCTCGAAGGAGACCTCGAACGTTTCCGCCAGGTGGAAGTCCGGGTCCAGGCTTTCGATGCGCGCCACCCGGGTCAGGGAC
>JBJHAV010000222.1:0-6605 GCA_050480685.1 Planctomycetaceae bacterium
GTTCATGGTGGAGCCGACAGACAGCTTCGCCACCGAGTTGCTGACCGACGAAGGTGCCGTCCTCGCGCCCGATGCCACCGGCGTCGCGCTCACCGCGGAAGTACTGCCCGAAGATCAGGGAAAGCGCCGGGCCGAGCTGCGTGCGGGCGTGCAGTTCCCAAGCCTCGATCTCGCGCATGGCCTCGGCGTCGGCTCGATAGAGCCTCGGACCCTGGGACAGGTTGGCGTCCAGATAACGCAGGATCGCGTTCGAATCGAAGAGACGGACCTCTCCGTGCTGCAGCACCGGAGTCAACGGTTGCCCGGAGAGTTCCACCACGGCGGCTCGGTCCATGGGATTGACCGGCACATCCTCGAAGGCCAGCCCCTTCGCGTGCAGGGCCATGCGGACCTTCATGGTGTTGGGGGAGGGCAGCAGGCCGTAGAGGCGCAGGGCGGCGGGGGAGCTCATGGGGGGAGTCGGGGCGGGGGAGAGGCGGCAACTCGGCCGTTTCAGGTTTCAGAAGCCTCGGATCCTAGGCCTCCGCCCCTGCCCATCCCTAGCCCCCGCCCGCCCGGGGGAAATGACTCCACCCGCCCCCTCCGGTTGTGCTCAGGCTCTGCAAGACATCGCGCGGACCCCGGGGCGGCGCCGCCGGGGTGGGCGGCGTACCATGCGCGGGCCGCCCGCGGCTCGCCCATGTCCCAGTCCCCCGAATCAGGCCCCGCCGGGCCCGGCTCCGTCTCACCGGAGCCGGGCGCGAGGGCCGGCTGGTCCAGCGCCGGGGAAGAGCCCGTGGTGCGCGGCCTCGGCACGATCCGGATCGGGGACCGGCGCGTCGAATACCGCCGCGGCGCGGGCCGTTTGACCCTGCGCGGCGACGACGGCCGTCCGCGGGCGAGGCTCTTCTTCTCGGCCTACGAACTCGACGGCGCGCCCGGCGATCCTCCCCGGCCGATCACCTTTTGCTTCAACGGCGGACCGGGCAGTTCGTCCGTCTGGTTGCACCTGGGCGCTTTCGGGCCGCGCCGCGTCGATCTGGGGGAAGAGGGTTTCGACCGCGCGCCGCCCTACGGCCTGGTCGACAACCCGCACACTCTGCTGCCCGTCACCGACCTGGTGTTCGTGGATCCGGTCACCACCGGCTACAGCCGCGCCGCCGAGGGGATCGACGAACGGGAGTTCCACGGGGTCGTTTCCGACGTGGAGTCGGTGGGCGAGTTCGTGCGCCTCTACCTGACCCGCGCGCGGCGTTGGTCCTCGCCGGTGTACCTGGCCGGTGAAAGCTACGGCACGACCCGCGCCGCCGCCCTAGCCGACCATTTGCAGACGCGCCACGGCATCTACCCTTCCGGCCTGGTGCTGGTCAGCGCGATCCTCGACTTCCAAACCGTGCGCTTCGACGTGGGCAACGACCTGCCCCATGCGCTGTTTTTGCCCAGCTTCGCGGCCGCGGCCTGGTACCACGGCCGCAGCGAAGGGGGGCGCAGCCGTCCGTTGGCGCAACTGCTCGCCGAGGTCGAAACCTTCGCCGCGAGCGAGTACGTGCTCGCGCTGATGCGCGGGGACCGCCTCGCACCCGCGGACAGCCGCCGCATCGCCGAACACCTGGCGCGTTTCACCGGACTTCAACCGGAGTGGATCGAACGCAGCAACTTGCGCATTGCAATCAGCCGCTTCACGAAGGAACTCCTGCGCGTCGAGCGCACGACCGTCGGCCGTCTCGACAGCCGCTACACGGGCGCGGATCGCGACGCGGTGGGCGAGAGCTACGAATACGATCCCAGTTACGCCGCCATCCAAGGTCCCTACTCGATGGCGCTCAACCATTACGTGCAGAGCGAACTCGGTTATTCCAGCGAGCTGGCCTACGAGATCCTCAGCGAACGTGTGCAGCCCTGGGACTACCGCATCGTCCAGAACCAGTACCTCAACGTGGCCGAGCGCCTGCGCCGGGCCCTGACCGCGAACCCAGCCTGCCGTGTGTTCGTGGCGAACGGGTACTTCGATTTGGCGACGCCGTACTTCGCCACCCACCACACCTTCGATCACCTGCACCTGCCCCAGGCGCTGCGCTCGAATGTGACCATGGGGCACTACGAAGCGGGGCACATGATGTACGTGCGCCGCGCCGATCTTGCCGCCCTGGGCGCGGATCTGACGCGTTTCTACGCAGGCTGACGTCCGCCGCCCAGCTCGGCCAAGGACTCCTCGATCGCTGCCGCGACCAGGTCCGCCTGGTCGAGGGCATTCGGCCAATGGGGAGCCACCCGAAGCAGCCCGCAGGGGGCGGTGACCACGATGCCCCGCTGGCCGAGGGCTCGCACGAGCGCCTGCCCGTCGATGCCCTCCGGCGGATTGGCCGCCAGGATTCCCGAGCGCCCAGCGGGTTCGGGGTGACGGCGGGAGCCAAATCCCAGATCGAGCAGCCGCGGTTCAAGCCTGTCGTGCCACGCGCCCAGGTGCGCGCGGATCGCGCCCGTGCCCAACACCAAGAGTTCGCCCATGGCCGCGGCGGCGCCAGCGAGCAGAGTGAAAGGCAGCACTCCGGCCTCCAGGCGCGATGCGCCGCGGCGCAGGGGCCGGTCGTAGCGCAGGTGCTCGGCTCCACCCATCAGGAAGGCGTCGAAATCCTCGACCGAGGTCCAACCCGGAGCCAGCGGGACGAGTTCTTCGCTCGCCCCGGGACGCACCCACAGGTACGCACATCCAAGGGGCCCCATCAGCCACTTGTGCCCACCCGCAGCCAGGTAATCGATGCCGCTGCCGGGTGCGTCGATGGGCATGGCCTGGATGGCGTCGACGAACAGGCGCGCTCCGTGGGCGCGCGTCAGCCGCCCGATCTCCGCCAGGGGCAGCGCGAGACCGGTTTGGAACTGCACGGCGCTGACCGCCACCAGGCGCACGCCGCCCCGCGCAAGCACCCGTTCGAGGGCGTCGAGCCCAGCATCGATCGAGCGCTCGAAATCCGCCAGCGGCAGGGACACGTGTTCCAGCCCGAAACGGCGGGCTGCGCCCTGCCAGGGCAGCACGTTGGCGGGGAACTCACCCTCGAAGGTCACCACCCGGTCGCCCGGCCGCCAGGGCAAAGCGCCCGCGATCGCCGCCGCCGCGGCGCTCGTGCCGGGCTGCACGGCGACGTCTTCGGCGCGCGCGCCGATCAGTGCGCCGAATCGTTCGCGCGCCAGGGCGGCCACACCCAGGAGCTCGCCGAAGGCCCCGATGCCGGCGGCCGCAACCCGTTCCTGGGCCGCGTGCAGCGCCGCTTGTACGTGCGCGGACAGGGGCGCCACTGCCGCATGGGCGAGATACGCCCGCGCATCGAGGGCCGGAAAGTCCGAGCGATCGCCGAATCGGGCCATGCCTCTCCGCCTCAGGACACTTCGTCGGGAGCGTCCGGGGCACCCTCGACTCCGCTGCCGTGTCCGCTTGTGGCTTCCACCGCGCTGCGCAGGTCCTCCATGTCACGGGTCAGGCACTTCTTCACCGCGCGGCCCGTGATGGGGGAGAACAGGAACTGAAGCAAGCCGCCGACGAGGCCAACGCCGTGGCCCCGGAACGAGATGCTCAGCAGCGTTCCCGCCCCGTCGGGTTCCATCCGGAACTCGGTTCGATAACGCGCCCCGCGCGGGCTCGCCAGCAGGACCATGCGGCGCGGAGGATCGAACTCCACCACCGCCATGGCCTCCGTGTGTTCCTTGCCGAACATGCGCCGGGTTTCGTGCACGACCGAACCCGCAGTCACCGCCCCGGGCGGGTCGATCCGGGTCGCGAGCACGTCCCGCAATCGGCCGGGGGCCTGCTCGAAGTCCGTCAGCACCTCCCAAACCCTCTCCGGCGCAGCGGAATAGCGAACCCGATGGTCGACGGCGATCATGGGCCCGAGCTTAGCTCCCGCCCGTCGGTGCGCCAACTGAGGCGACCCGGCGGCCCGGATTCGGCGTTGCAAACGGCCCGCGAGGGCCGGTCAGCCGCCTGCGCGGCTCAGGGCTCCGACGCAGTCAGAGCTTCTTTTCCCGGTGCGGCGCATGCACCCGGCAGAAGCGGCAGTATTTGCGCTTTTCCAGCTTGTAGGGGGCCTTCTGGCGCTTGTGGGTCGTGTACCGGCTGCGGCCCGGCGAGGCGCAACCCGTGCAAACCAACCATACGTAGCGTTCCTTGATCTTCATGCACGGCCTGATGCCGCAGGACGCCGGTCAGTTCCGCCAACGGGCCCGATAGAGCCCCTGCTCGGCATCCTCGGGATCGGTATCCCATTCGAGCTCGAAGGAACGGGCATCCGGATGGTGATGGGTGAAGGCGTCGAGCAGCAACGCGCCCTGGGGGCCGGCCACCACCTCGTGCAGGTTGTCGCGCACCTTGGCCAGGGTGGCGCTCCCGCCGGGGCCGAGGCGCAGGGTGCTGGTTTCGCGGATCAGGAACGACTCGGCATCGGCCGCAGGGCGTGTGCGGTCGTGCCACTCGAAGTGGCGGCAGACGAGGCTTCCTTCCAGCACGGCGATGACCCCGTTGTAGTCCCGGTGGTCGTGCAGTTCGAAACGCGCGCAGGGCGCCATGCGGATGGCGTAGAGCAGCAGCGGCTGGTGGTAAACGAGGGTGCGGAAGCGGATACGGCGATCGCCCAGTTCGGGTGCCTGCGCGTCGCGGTTTGTCGTGCGCGCGAGCAGCGATCCCACGAAGTGCAGGTACGCCTCTTCATTGCCCGACCCGGCGGCGACTTGGATGCGTGCCTCGTCGCGCATGGCGCGCACGGCGTGCTCCAGGTCGATGGGGCCGAGGGTGCCGAGGGTGCCCGTGCCGCCGGGCTCTGCGCCTGCGTCCGCCGCGGAGTTGGCGCGCGCGCGCGGCGCCGCGAGCAGGGTGCCGAGGCCGCCCCAGACCAGGGAGGCCGCCAGCAACCCGCGGCGCGTGGAGCCCCGCTCGGGGGCGCGGCCCGGCACTTCGAGCCGCGCGGCGCCGGACGGGGGGGCAAGGGGGCCCGGGTGATCGGTGTCACCCAACAGGGTTCGAGCATGGGGAGCCAGCATGATTTGGGGTCATGCCGGCGGCTGCCTCCGGGTTCCCTGCTCCCGGTCACTTCCGGCTGCTACCTTGGGCGGGATGTGTTCTTCGATCGCAGCCCGAGCGTTGCTCGGGGCGCTGGCCCTGGGGGCCCTCCCGTGGATTGCGGCCTGCGGTTCGCGGGGCTCCGAGGCGCCGCGAAACCTGCTCCTGATCTCCCTGGACACCCTCCGGGCGGACGCCCTGGGGATCCACGGATCCGAGCGCGGGGCTTCGCCGCACCTGGACGCCTTCGCCGCCCGCTCGGTGGTCTTCGAGCGCGCCTTCAGCCATTCGCCCAAAACCGCGCCGTCCCACCACAGCCTGTTCACCTCCCTGGAGCCGCGGGTGCATGGCGTGGGCAACCTGGACACCGCCAGCGCTTCCAGCCTGCCGCCCGAGGCGGTGCCCCTGGCTGAGACGCTCGCGGCCCGGGGCTTTCGCACGGCCGCCTACACGGGGGGCGGCAACATCAAGGCGCTGCTGGGCTTCGATCGCGGTTTCGAAATCTACGAAGACGGCCCCGGGACCTTGGTCGGCAAACTCGAACAGTCGGCCCGCTGGGTCGAACGTGTCGGCGCGTTGGATGGGGTGCGCTGGTTCCTCTTCTTCCACACCTACTACATCCACGATCCCTACCTGGTGCCCGCGGAGCTGGCCCAGCGTTTCACCGACCCGAATTACGCCGGGCGCATTTTGGGCGTGCGCCGCGATTTGATGGCGCGCATTCAAGGGGGCGAGGATTTGGCGCCCCAGCGCGGCGGCAGCGAAAACGTGACCGCCAACTTTTGGTTGCGCGTCGACGAAAGCGACCCGCGCGATTGGGCGCACCTGCACGATCTCTACATCGCCGGGGTGGCCGAAGCGGACCAACGGGTGGGCGCGTTTTTGCAGCGACTGGAGCGCGCCGGCCACTTGGAGGACACGGTGGTGGTGATCACCTCCGACCACGGCGAGGAGTTCGGCGAGCACGGCCGCCTGCGCCACGATCAACTTTGGCAGGAGATCTTGCACGTGCCGCTGATCGTGCGTCTGCCGGGGGATGCGCACGGGGGCACGCGCATTTCGACGCCCGTGGCGCACATCGACTTCGCGCCGAGCATGCTGGAGCTTTTGGACGTGGCGGACACGACCCTGCTCCGCCGCGGACAGAGTTGGGCCGCGTGGCTCGCGCGTCCCCAGCGGGCCCCGCAGGATCGTTTGCTCTTCGCCGAGCACCGCTCCCGGCGGGAGCGGCCCCTCGACACCTTCGCCGTGCGCAGCGGCGGTTGGCTTCTTCTCTCGGACACGGAGGGGGAGCACGTGAGGGACCTGCGGGCCGATCCCCTGGAGTTGCACCCACTGAGCGATTCCGAGCGGGCCGCGGCCCTGCGCGGGATCGCCGAGGAGCAAATCGCCGCCCAGGATGCCCTGGCGAATACCCTCTCCGCCCCCGGCGATGTCGTCATCGACGCCGCCACCCGCGCCGAACTCGAAGCCCTCGGCTACTTCTAACCCCGGCCCCAACCCCGCCCGGTCCTGGGGACTGGAGACGTGGGTGGGGACGGTGCCTGGCGCCAACTCCACCCCCCTCCCGGCTGTAGCG
>JBJHAV010000223.1:0-6547 GCA_050480685.1 Planctomycetaceae bacterium
ATGACGTGTGGGACTCGCCCAGGTTGTAGCTCTCGTAACCCGCGCAGTGTACCATGGCGCGCACCTCGCCGTCGACGATGTCGTCGATGTAGGTGTAGTCCCGGCGCGTCGAGCCATCCCCGTACATGGGGATCGGCTGGTCCTGCAGCACCGCGCGCACGAACTTGTGGATCGCCATTTCGGGCCGCTGGCGCGGGCCGTAGACCGTGAAGAAACGCAGGGCGCTGATCGGGATCCCGTACAGATGGTGGTACGTGAAGCAGTGCAGCTCACCGGCGCGTTTGGTCGCCGCGTAGGGGGAAACCGGCCGGTGAATGTCGTCGCTCTCGCGGAAAGGCACCCGGTCGTTGGCCCCGTAGACACTGGAGGACGACGCAAACACGAAGCGCACCTCTGGGCGGCGCTTGAGCTCCTCCAAGAGCAGCAGCGTCCCGCGCACGTTGACGTCCTCGTAGTGCAGCGGATCCGCGAGGGAGGGCCGCACGCCCGCCATGGCAGCCAGGTGGATGACCGCGTCGTAGGCGCGCTCGGCGAATAGCTCCGCCAGCTTGGCGCCGTCGCGGATGTCGCCCTCCACCAAACGTGCCGCGCCCAGTTTTTCGGCGTTGGCCCGCTTGATGCGCGGATCGTAGAAGTCGTTGAAGTTGTCGAGCACCGTAACCCGGTCTCCGCGGCGGAGCAGGTGCTCCGTCACGTGGGATCCGATGAAACCCGCTCCCCCGGTGATCAGGATCTCGGCCATGCTGGGGTCACTCGACGGTAACGCTCTTGGCGAGGTTGCGGGGTTTGTCTATGTCACAGCCGCGCAACTCCGCGATGTGATAGGCCAAAAGCTGCAAGGGGATCACGTTCAGGATGGGCGAGAGCCACTCGCAAGTTTCGGGCACCTGGACCGCTTCCTCAGCGATTTCCCGGCTCAGCCGGTCGGAGCCGACCGCGATCACCCGACCGCCGCGGGCCTTGACCTGCTCGACGTTTGAACGAACCTTGTCGGCCACCTTGCCGGCGCTGCTCACCACGACGGTGGTCATTTGCGGCTCCACCAGGGCGATCGGGCCGTGTTTCATCTCGCCGGCGGGGTACCCCTCGGCGTGCATGTAGGAAATTTCCTTGAGCTTCAGGGCGCCTTCGAGGGCGATCGGGTAATTGATGCCTCGCCCGAGGAATAGGAACCCCTTGGCGCCCCGGTGGCGGTCCGCCAGGTCGCGCACGTGCTCCAGGGCCTCGTGCACCAAAAGCGCTTCCATGCGCGGGCGCAGTTGCCGCAGGTCCTCCAGGAGCCGCCGCCCTTGGTCGCGGCTGAGCACCCCGCGCGCCCGGCCCAGGCGAACCGCAAAGAGGAACGTCGCCACCAGTTGGGCCACGAAGGCCTTGGTGCTGGCGACGCCGATTTCCGGGCCGGCGTGGGTCAAGAGCGTGAGTTCGCTCTCCTGAACCAGGGTGCTCGAAGGCACGTTGCAGATGGCGGCGGAACGCGCGCCGTACTCGCGCGCCAGGCGCAGGGCCGCGAGTGTGTCGGCTGTTTCGCCGGACTGGGAGATCGCGAGTGCCATGGTTCCGGGCACCAGCACCGGATCGCGGTAGCGGAACTCCGAAGCGTAGTCCACGTCCACCGGCACCCGGGCCAGCCCTTCCACCAGGTAGCGCGCGATGTACCCCGCGTGCAGCGCCGTGCCGCAGCCGAGCACCTGGATGCGCGAAATCCGGCGCAGGTCCTCGTCGCGCCAGCCCTCGCCTTCCAGTCGCACGTCTCCTTCCTCGAGGAGCAGCCGTTCGAACGCCGTGCGCGCCAGCACATCGGGCTGTTCGTGGATCTCCTTCAGCATGAAGTGCGCGAAGCCGCCCTTGCTGGCGGATTCCGCGTCCCAAGCCACGTGCTGCGTCGTGCGTTCCACCGGCGTGCCGTCCAATCGCCAGACATGGATGCCGTCCACGTCGACCGCCGCCACGTCGCCGTCCTCCAGGCGCACCACTTCGCGTGAGTGCGGAATCAGCGCAAGGACGTCGGAAGCCAAATAGCCGCCGCCTTCGCCCAGGGCGACCGCCAGGGGCGCACCCTTGCGCGCGCAGGCGATGCGGCCCGGTTCCCGTGAGCTGACAACACCCACGGCGTAGTAGCCCTGCACGCGCCCCAGTGCCCGCCGCAGGGCCTCGGCCAAATCCGCGCCGCCGCGCACTTCGGCGCCCACCAAATGCGCGAGCACTTCCGTGTCGGTGTCCGAAGCGAAGCGCACCCCGCCCGCCTCCAATTCGCGGCGCAGTTCCAGGTAGTTTTCGATGATCCCGTTGTGCACCAGCCCGAGGGTCCCGCTGCCGTCCCCGTGCGGGTGGGCGTTGTGATCGACCGCCTCCCCGTGGGTCGCCCAGCGCGTGTGGCCGATGCCCACGAGCGCCTCGCCCAAGGCTTCGCCCGTGAGCACTTCCTCCAGCTTGGCCAGGCGCCCGGCCCGCCGCCGGATCTCCACGCCGGTACCCGTTTGCAAGGCGATTCCGGCGCTGTCGTAGCCGCGGTACTCCATCACCCTCAGTCCGTCGACCAAGAGCGGCAAAACTGATCCCTTGCGCAGGCTGGCTCCGACGATGCCGCACATGGGGTCAGACCTTCTCGCGCTCCCCCACGCGACCGCGGAAGTATTCGAGCGTGCGCGCAAGTCCGGTGTCCAAGTCCACCTTCGGCTCCCAGCCGAGCAGCGTGCGGGCGCGGGTGATGTCGGGTTGACGGATCTTGGGGTCGTCCTCCGGCAGGTCCCTGAACTCGATGCGCGAGGTCGAACCGGTGATCTCGAGCACCGCCTGGGCGAACTGGAGAATCGTCATCTCCGCCGGGTTGCCGATGTTCACCGGCATCACCTCGTTCGAGTGCAAGAGCCGGTGGATACCGTCGACCAGGTCATCCACGTAGCAGAACGAACGGGTCTGGGAGCCGTCCCCGAAGACCGTCAGATTCTCGCCGCGCAGGGCCTGCCCCATGAAGGCCGGCAGCGCGCGCCCGTCGTCCAGACGCATGCGCGGGCCGTAGGTATTGAAGATGCGCACGATGCGCGTGGCCGTGCCGTGGTAGCGGTGGTAGGCCATGGTCATGGCCTCGGCGAAGCGCTTGGCTTCGTCGTACACACCCCGCGGGCCGACCGGATTGACGTTGCCCCAATAGGTTTCCTTTTGGGGGTGCAGCAGCGGGTCTCCGTACACCTCCGACGTCGAGGCCAGCAGCAGCCGCGCACCCTTCGCCTTCGCCAGGCCGAGCGCCTTGTGCGTCCCCAGCGAGCCGACCTTCAGCGTCTGGATGGGCAGCTCCAGGTAGTCGATCGGGCTCGCCGGGCTGGCGAAGTGCAGCACATGGTCCAGGGGCCCGGGCACGTGCAGGTACTCGGTCACGTCCTGGTGCAAAAAGTGGAAACTCGCATCGGGCAGCAGGTGCTCGATGTTGCGCAGGTCTCCGGTCACCAGGTTGTCCATGCAAAACACTTCCGCGCCTTCGCCCAGGAAGCGTTCACACAGGTGACTGCCGAGGAAACCGGCCCCGCCGGTGATCAGGACACGTGTTCGAGACATGGGGTCGGACTCGGGCGGAAGGGGCGCGGCAGAGGGTCGGCCGCGGAAGGGAGGAAAGGGAAAACGACCGACCCGACCCCGCGGCGAGGGCCGACTCGGTCCGCCCCGCCGGGCGACCGAGCCAGGGCCATCGGTCCCGGGCCCCCGGGCCCTGGAGCAGCCGGCGGCCGGGGAAGGGCTTGGGACACCGGGCCCGGGAACGGCTCCTCGGGCTGGGGAGGCGGAACGGGGGGAGCCGCGGGGGGCACGATCGCCCCCGGAGCCGCCGGCACTCCCCCGAGGGCGGGGCGATCCAGGGAGCGGAAAAGGGCCCGCTCGCCGGCCTCCAGGCGCACGCGCACCCCCATCCCGGCGGCTTCGCCCGGCCCTCCGGCCCCGATCAGAACCCCTTCCTGGTCGCCCAGGAGCCGGGCCTCGCCCACCCACTGGACCCGCAGGGCTCCCGAGCCGCCTTCACCCGCGGCCGGCGGGCGCTCCACCGGCCCGGTGCCCTGGGCCAAGAGCGGCAGGTGCACCAGTTGGCCCGGCGCCAACCTCAGGGTCGCTTCGCGGAAGTGCACCGTGGCGACCCCCTTGGACTGGTTCTTAATGCGCAGCACATCGTCGCGCAGCCGCCGCAGCACGAACGGACCGCTGCGCTCGTCCGGATCCGCGTCGAGCAGCGCCCCGCCGGGCAGTTCGATGCGCGTTCCCGGCGTCAGGTTCAGGCTCGCCAGGGTGACACCCGCCAGGATCGCCGCGGGTTCGTCCCGGGAGCGCTCGCCGATGCGCACGGACCCCTCGTCCTGGAGCATGATCGAGATGCCCTCGCGCGCCCAGAGCAACTCCGCTCGGCCCCCGGCGCCGCAGTACACCCAGGCCCCGGAGGTGAGGCGTTGGCGTTTGTCGTAGAAACGCAGCGGGAAGGCCGCCGGCGCGCCGGCCCGGCGCACCTGCACCGGATCCCCGTGGCGGATCACCACCACGTCCTCGAGGCCGGGCCCGGCCGCGCTGGGACCGCCTAACCCCGGCGGCAAGGGGTCCACGTCCTGGGTCATCGGACCGGGCCAGCGCTGGGTGCGGCAGGCGCCGAGGAGCACCACGCCGAGCAAACCGATCAAGAGCGGGGCTCGCCACGCTCCCGCCCCGCGCCCGCGCACCGAACCTTTGCCGCCCGCGCCGCTCACGTCGTGCGCGGGCCGAGCCCGGAGGTCAGGACTTGGAAGTTGCGCTCCACGAAACCCGTGTCGTGGGCGCCGGCGAGGAATTCCGAGTGGGAGAGGATCGCGCGCTGCAGCGGAATGGTCGTCTTCACGCCTTCGATCACGAACTCGTCCAAGGCCCGCAGCATGGTGCGGATCGCCTTCGTGCGGTTCTCCCGATGGGTGAGCAACTTGCCGATCATCGAGTCGTAGTAGGGCGGAATGCGATAGCCCTGGTACGCGTGGCTGTCGAGCCGCACCCCCGGCCCGCCGGGCGCGATGAAGGTCTCGATGAGCCCCGGGGAAGGCTGAAAGTCCCGCGCCGGATCCTCGGCGTTGATGCGGCACTCGATGGCGTGCCCGCGCATCTGCACGTCCTTTTGGCGCAGCCCCAGGGGCTCCCCCGAGGCCAAGCGCAGTTGCTCCTGGATCAGGTCGATGCCCGTCACCAGTTCGGTCACAGTGTGCTCGACCTGGATGCGCGCGTTGACCTCGATGAAGTAGAAGTTGCCGTCCCGGTCGAGCAAAAACTCGACCGTGCCCGCGTTGTGATAGTTGGAGGCGCGCGCGATCGAAAGGGCGGCTTCGCCCATCTTCTTGCGCACGTCGGGTGTGATCGAGGGGGACGGCGATTCCTCGACCACCTTCTGGTGACGGCGCTGCACGGAACAGTCCCGCTCGCCCAGGTGGATCAGGTTCCCGTGTTTGTCGCCCAGGATCTGGATCTCGATGTGGCGCGGGTTCTCGATGAACTTCTCCAGGTACAGCGTGCCGTCCTTGAAGGCCGCCAGGGCCTCGGCGCGCGCCTGGTTGAAGCCGCTCAAGAGGCTCGGATCGTTGCGGGCGATGCGCATGCCGCGCCCGCCGCCGCCGGCCGAGGCCTTGATCATCACCGGGTACCCCAGCTCGCGGGCGACCTTGAGGGCCTGCTCCTCGTTCTCCAGGGGCCCGTCGGAGCCCGGCACCACCGGCACCTTGGCCTTCATGGCCATTTCGCGCGCCCGGGACTTGTCGCCCAGGGCGGCGATCGTCTCGGGATCCGGCCCGACGAAGTGGATATTGCAAGAGCGGCAAACCTCGGCGAAGTGCGCGTTTTCGGCCAAAAAGCCGTAGCCCGGCACGATCGCATCCACGTCGGCGATCTCCGCGGCGGAGATCAAAGCGGGGATGTTCAGGTAGCTCTTGGCCCCGGGCCCGGGGCCGATGCAGATCTTGTCGTCCGCTTGGCGCAGGTGGATCGCGTCGGCGTCGGCCTCCGAGTAGACCGCCACCGTTTCGATGCCCAGCTCCTTGCAGGCACGCAGGATGCGTTGGGCGATTTCGCCCCTGTTCGCGACCAGTACGCGGCGGAACATCAGCCCTTCTGGACCAGGAACAGGGGTTGGCCGTACTCGACCGGTTCGGCGTTCTCGACCAGCACTTCGACGATCACGCCGTTCAACTCGGCCTTGATCTCGTTCATGACCTTCATGGCCTCGATGATGCAGAGCACACTCTCTTCCTTGACCCGTGTGCCCACATCCACGAAGGGATCCGCGTCGGGCGAAGCCGCGCGGTAGAAGGTGCCCACCATCGGGCTCTTGATCGCGATCACGCCGGGGGGCAGTTCGCCCGACCCGCGCGGCCCACCGGCGGGGGCCGCGGCCGTCGGCGATCCCCCGAGACCGGCGGCGGAACCGCCCGCGGGCGCGCCAGGAGCCGCGGCTTGCCCGGCGGCCTGCCCGAGGGCCTGTACCGCGGCGGGCGCGGACATCAGGTTCACGAAGGGCGCCGCGCCGCTTTCCCTGCCGCCCCGCACCAGGTGCACGCGCTGT
>JBJHAV010000224.1:0-2212 GCA_050480685.1 Planctomycetaceae bacterium
CCTGGTGGGCCGGGGTCGAAGCCGGAGCCCCCTTGAGGGCGCCGGCCGGGGGCACCCGCAGCGCCGCGGCGGGTTTTTTCGGGCTGCCGATCGAGTCCGCAGCGGTGGCCTTCGCCCTGGACGTCTCCGGCAGCATGGCCGCCGCCGGTCCTCCCCGGCGCGGCCCCGGCACGGCCGACGGCGGACCGGGGCGCACCCGCTACCGGGCGGCGATCGAGGAACTGCTCGCCGCCCTTTCGGCCGAAGTCCCCCCGGTTTGGTTCCAGGTGGCCCTGTTCGAGAGTTCGGCGACCCTGTACGCACCTCGCCCGCGGCTCTCCCAGGCCCAGGAGCTCGAACGGCTGACGAGTTGGCTGGAGCGGCGCGGCCCGGGCGGCGGCACCTCCCTGGGGGCGGGCGCCGAGGCGCTGCTCGGTACCGCCGCAGAACCCTGGTTCGACACCCTGGTGATCCTGTGCGACGGGGAAACCATCGAGGGGTCCGCCTGGGCCAGGGCCCTGTGGCACCGCTCCCTGGCCCCCGCGCGGGTCAGGGTGCACGCGGTGCAGATCGGCCCGGCCCAGGCGGCGGCCATGCGGGAGCTCGTCGAACTCAGCGGCGGGCGCTTCCTGCGCCTTTGAGTCGCGCCGCGACCGGTCCCCGCCCCGGGCCGCATCGGGCCCGATTCAGGCCGTGGAACCTTGGAGAGGTCCGAGGCCCGCGCTACCCTCCTCGCGCTTGCGTCCGAAGCGCAGCGCCGCCTCCGTCCCGTTCCAGCCACCATCCGCCCGGATCACCCTCGCCGAGGGTGACCGTGCGCGCGCCGCCTCTCCCCCCGCAGGTCCGCGCGCGGACCGCTCCCGTGCCCTGTTCGCACCCGGCCGACACCCGCGTCGGGCGGTCCGAACGGTTCACGCGGGTTCGTCCGCGCGGATCGCGCAACTGTGAGAGTCCCGGGGTGATGGCCAACGCGGGGCCGCGGTTGTCTGCGCTCTCGTACGCGTGCTCCGCCACGTCCCATCCGCGTGCGCCGCTCCCGCGGCGCGAATGCCTCCGGTTTCGCCGCAGCCGCGGCGACGCTCGGCTCTCCCGATCACCGCTCCGCCCCGTTCGCACGGTTTCCCCCGCGCCCACCAGGCCAGGACATGCTCGAACAGTACGCCCCGATCTTGATGTTGCTCGCCGTGGTGATCGGCTTCGTGCTGTTCAACATCGGCCTGAGCGAGTTGATGGGACGTCGCCGGCGCGCCGTCGGCAAGGAAGCAGCCTACGAGTGCGGCATGGGCTCCTACGGCACGAACGCCCGCCTGCGGCTCTCGATCCACTTCTACCTGGTGGCGGTGCTCTTCATCCTGTTCGACGTGGAAGTGCTGCTGCTCTTGCCCTGGGCGGTCGCGGCCAAGTCCTTCGGCGCCGCCGGCGTCGGCATGCAGGTCTTCGCAGCGGTGGCCCTGTTCTTGATCGTGCTCGAGGTCGGCCTGGCCTATGTCTGGGCCAAAGGAGGTCTCACATGGGATCGCTGAATTCTCCCACCCCCGCACCCACTCCCGGCCCGACGCCCTCTCCCCTGCGGCCCGCCGCCGGCCACCAGCCGCGCACCGCCGACAGCGACGCCGCTGGCAACGGTTTTTTGGCCACTTCGGTCGATTTCCTGGTCAACTGGGGCCGCAAGAACAGCCTTTGGCCGATGCCGCTCGGGCTGTCCTGCTGCGGCATCGAGCTGATGGCGATCATCGGCCCGAAGTTCGACATCGCGCGTTTCGGCGCCGAGGCCGCGCGCTTCACGCCGCGCCAATGCGACCTTTTGATCGTGGCCGGCACGTTGACCTGGAAGATGGCCCAGGTCTGCCGCCAGATCTACGACCAGATGCCCGACCCCAAGTGGGTGCTGGCCATGGGCGTGTGCTCCTCCTCCGGGGGCATGTACGACTCCTACGCGGTGGTTCAGGGCATCGACACGTTGATGCCGGTCGACGTGTACGTGCCGGGCTGCCCGCCGCGGCCGGATGCGGTGATCGACGCGATCCTCAAGCTGCAAAAGCAGATCGAGCGCGAACAGCCCCACCGCCGGGTGCTGCGCGTGCCGGACGTGCTGGAAGAGACCGGCCACGGGCAACTCTTCCGCGCGCCGAACGCCGGTGTGCTGCCCATGCCGAAGGAAACCCAGACCACCGAGAAGACCACCTACTTCGTCGGGCGCGGCGGCAAGCGTCCGCAGGAAGGGGAGCAGCGA
>JBJHAV010000224.1:2222-6505 GCA_050480685.1 Planctomycetaceae bacterium
CTCGATGATCGGGCTGGGTGTCGGGATCGACTACTCGCTCTTCATCGTCACCCGCTTCCGGCAGCTCCTCCACGAGGGCCTCGAGCCGCGCGAACTCAGCCCCAGGGACGGCATGACCGCGGTCGAGCTGCCCCTGGAGCGCCTGGTGGAAGGCCTCGCGCGCTTGGCCGAGCGAGCAGGTTTCGCCTCGGCGAGCCTGATCACCGCGGTCGACCACCACCCGAAGAGCCCGCGCTTTCGCCTGGTGCACCAACTGTGGTCGGTGGACCACGCCGACCGGGTGCGCATTGAAACCTGGCTCGACGACAAGGAACCGGTGGCGCCGACGGTTACGCACATTTGGCCGGGCAGCGCCTACATGGAGCGCGAGTGCTTCGACATGTTCGGCATCCGCTTCGAGGGTCACGCCGGGCTCAAACGCATCCTGATGCCCGAGGAGTACGACCACTTCCCCCTGCGCAAGGAGTTCCCCCACCAGGGCATCGAGCCCGATCGGCTCTACCGGGCCTGGGAACGGGAACGCCGCGAGCAGTTCTTCGAGCGCCTCGCGGAGGAGTCCCGATGAGCGAACGATCCGATTCCCTGCGCACCGAGGTGCTCGAATACGAGCGCGGCGCCAGCGCCTCCCAGTGGAGCGACGACCCCCTGCACGGGGAGTTGATGACCCTCAACATGGGTCCCCAGCACCCGGCCACCCACGGGGTGCTGCGCATCATCGTGACCATGGACGGCGAGACCATGCGCGAGGTCGAACCGGTGGTCGGCTACCTGCACCGGGGCAAGGAGAAGTCCTGCGAGAGCCTCGGTTGGATGAAGTTCATGCCCCACACGGACCGCATGGACTACGTGCAGCCGCTCCTGAACAACGTGGCCTACGCGTTGTCCATGGAGAAGCTCGCCTGCGTCGAGGTGCCCGAGCGCGCGCAGATCATCCGCGTGCTCTTGATGGAGCTCAGCCGCATCTCCGCGCACCTGATCTACCTGGGCACGACCGGCATCGACCTGGGTGCGATTTCGATCTTCTTCGCCGCCTTCAAGGAACGCGAGGCCATCTACGACATCCTCGATGCGTACTCCGGCCACCGGATGCACAACACGTACATCCGCATCGGCGGTGTGTACGCGGACATCGAGGAGCCGGTTTTTGAGCGCACGGCGGAGTTCCTCAAGACCTTCCCGGCCGCGGTCGACGACTTCGAGAAGCTGCTGACCGGCAACCGCATCTGGTACGACCGCAACCGCAACATCGGGGTGATCGACCGCGCCTCGGCCCTGGCCTGGTGTTTGACCGGTCCCAACCTGCGCGGCGCCGGCGTCGAATACGACGTGCGCAAGCAGGAGCCCTACTGCGGCTACGAGCGCTACGACTTCGACGTGCCCGTCGGCACCCTCGGCGACTGCTACGACCGCTACCTGGTGCGCATCGAAGAAATGCGCCAGTCGGCGCGCATCTGCCGCCAGGCCCTCGACCTTTTGCGCAAGACCGAAGGTGCTGAGTTCCTGGCCGAGGACCGCCGTTATGTGCTGCCGCCCAAGGGCGACGTGCACCGCTCGATGGAAGAGCTGATCTACCAGTTCAAGATCGTCACCGACCTGCGCCTGCCCAAGGGCGAAGCCTACGTGCCGGTCGAGTCGAGCAAGGGCGAACTGGGCTTTTTCCTGGCCAGCGACGGCACCAACAAGCCCCTGCGCTGCCACGTGCGCGCGCCGGGTTTCCTGAACGTGCAAGCCATCCCGATGCTGGCGCGCGGACGGCTCTTCTCCGACATGGTCTCCCTGATCGGGAGCCTGGACTTCGTCATGGGCGAGGTGGATCGCTGATGTCCCTGCCTGACAAGCTCGTGCGGGAGTTCGAGGAACTCCTCGGCCACTATCCCGACAAGCGCTCCGCGCTGATTCCCGCCCTGCACCGGGTGCAGGAGGAAAACGGCGGCTGGATCAGCCCCGAGTTGATGGAAGCCCTGGCGGCGTTCCTGGACCTGGAGCCGGTCGAAGTTTTCGGGGTGGTGACCTTCTACCCCATGTTCCGCACGCGCCCGCGCGGCCGTCACCTGATCAACATCTGCCACAACATCTCCTGCGACCTGCGCGGAGCGGAGCGGGTGATCGAGAAGGTCTGCGAACTGACCGGGGCCCACGTGGGCGGTGCGTCGCCCGACGGGCGCTTCCAGGTCGCCACGGTCGAGTGCCAAGGCGCCTGCACCGCAGCGCCGATGTTCGAAATGGACGGCACCTTCCACGAAAACCTCGACGATGCCGCCATTGAGCGCATCCTGGGAGGAGTCCAGTGAGTCGCCCCACCTATCTGCTGGACCGCTGCGGGCTCGAACGCTCCCAGTCGCTCGAAACCTACAAGGCGAACGGCGGCTACCGCGCCCTGGAAAAGGCCCTGCGCGGCATGTCGCCGGCCGACGTGACCGCCGTGGTCAAGGCCTCGGGCCTGCGCGGCCGCGGCGGCGCCGGTTTTCCGACCGGGCTGAAGTGGAGCTTCATGCCCGATCCGGCCAAGGACCCACGCCCGCGCTACCTGGCGATCAACGCCGACGAGTCGGAACCCGGCACCTGCAAGGACCGGGTGCTGATGGAGCGCGACCCGCACGGGTTGATCGAAGGGGTGCTGCTCGCCTGCTACGCCATGCGCGCCACCACCGCTTACATCTACGTGCGCGGTGAGTACCGGCTCTCCCACGACACCCTGGCGAAGGCGATTCAGGAAGCGCGCGCCGCCGGGCTGGTGGGCAAAAACATCCTGGGCAGCGAGTTCTCCTGCGAGATCTGGATGCACAAAGGTGCCGGTGCCTACATCTGCGGCGAGGAAACCGGGCTGATGGAGAGCCTGGAGGGCAAACGCGGCCACCCCCGGCCGAAGCCGCCCTTCCCGGCCACCTTCGGCCTGTGGGGCCAGCCGACGACGGTCAACAACGTCGAGACGCTCTTCAACGTGCCTTTCATCGTGGAGCGAGGCGCCGATTGGTTCCGCTCCATGGGCACCGCCAACAGCACCGGCAACCTGCTGGTGGGCATCTCCGGACATGTCGAGCGCCCGGGGGTCTACGAAGTGCCCTTCGGCGTGAGCTGCCGCGAGATTCTCGACACGTACGCCGGCGGCGTGCGCGGCGGTCGCAACCTCAAGGCCTGGTTCCCGGGTGGCTCCTCCACGGGCATCCTGCCGGGTTCGGCGATCGACACGGCCATGGAGCACGACGCCATCAAGACCGCCGGTTCGATGCTGGGCACCGCGGCCATGATCATGATGGACGAGACGGCCTGCACCGTGCGCGCCATGGAAGTCGTCGCGCGCTTTTACGACCACGAAAGCTGCGGCCAGTGCAGCCAGTGCCGCGAGGGCACCCAGTGGCTCTCGCAGATCTTCCACCGCATCGAAGTCGGTCGCGGACGCATGGAAGACATCGAGATGCTCGCCGACCTGGCGCGCAGCATGGCGCCGGGCAAAACCATCTGCGCCCTCTCGGACGCGGCCGCGATTCCGACCCTTTCGATCGTCAAGAACTTCCGCGACGAGCTCGAGGAACACGTGCGCCAAGGCGCTTGCCCCCTGCGCCCCCACGCCAAGTCCCGGCCGGCCTACCTGGCCGCGGCCCACTGAGAACGACACCCGCCGCCATGACGAAGATCGTGATCAACGGCCGCGAGGTCGACGCGGACCCGACGAAGCCCCTGATCCACGCCTGCCACAACGAAGGCGCGGACGTGCCGGCCTACTGCTACCACCCGGGTTTGACCCCGGTGGGTTCGTGCCGCATTTGCCAAGTGGAGGTCAAGCAGGGCGATGCGCCGCCGCGCGTGGTGGTCGCCTGCCGCACCCCCGTGGCCGAAGGCATGGTGGTCGACACCGAATCGCACAAGGCCCGCGAAGTGCGCCGGGAGTGCCTTGAGTTCCTGCTCAAGAACCACCCGCTGGATTGCCCGATCTGCGACAAGGCCGGCGAGTGCGACCTGCAGGACTACGCCTACGCCGAGGGCCAGGGCGAGGGTCGCTCGGTCGAACCGCGCCGGCGCCTCGACAAGCGCAAGAGCCTGGGCGACGTGATCGTGCTCGACGAGGAGCGCTGCGTGCTTTGCAGCCGCTGCGTGCGCTTCATGGAAGAAGTGCCCAAGTCCCCGCAGCTCACCGTGGGCGGCCTCGGTTCGCGCTCGGTGATCGAAACCTTCATGGACCGCCCCTTGAGCGGCAACTACCAGGGCAACCTGGCGGACATCTGCCCGGTCGGCGCCCTGACCCTTGCGCCCTTCCGCTTCCAGGCCCGGGTCTGGAACCTGCG
>JBJHAV010000225.1:0-6481 GCA_050480685.1 Planctomycetaceae bacterium
GCGCGCATCTCCCCCCCGAACCCACGTCCCCCCCACGAGCGCAGCGCCCGCCCCCCGCGGGCGCCGCCCACGCCGCGGCCCACCGACCCCCCGCCTGCGTCTCCAACAACGCTCCCGCGGAGTCCCGCCGATCGCCCTGCGACGGCCCTCGCCCTAGGGTGCGAGGCCACGCAGCCGAGTCGGGACCGAAGCGACAGGCAACCCCACCCGGAAGGCTCCCTTCGATGCGCGTCCGCTATCTCGCCGTTCCCACGTTCCTCTCCTTCGCCCTGCTCGCCTGTCAGGCCCCCGTCGGCGATGAACGCCATGGCGAGGAGTACCCGGCCGACGTAACCGGTTCCGAAGAGCCGACCGCCTTCGATGCGGACACGGCCGCTCCGGTCGCAGCCGCCGCGGATCGAAGCCAGCCGGCGCCCGTGGCTGCGGATGCGGGAGCACCCGGTCAGGACGGCGATGCGTTCCTGCGAGACGAAGCCCAACGCCTGCAGTTGGTGCGCCAGCGCTCCGAAACCCTGGCCGAGCGATTCATCGAGATCGGCGACTTGGCCCTGGAGCGCGGCGAACTGCAGCAGGCCCTGGTGCAGTACTCGAGCGCCCTGGACGTGATGCCCGCGAATCAGGATGCCCGCGAGCGCCTGCGCCGCGTGCAGTCGATGCTCGGCGACGGCTACGCGCAAGCGGCCGACGTGCTCGAGGACGCGGTCCAGCGCGAAACCGTGCGGCGCGCCCAGGCCCGCCTGGAAGTCCAACGCCTCTTGGCGGAGGGCGACAACCTGCGCCGCGGCGGCGACTTCGACGCGGCCGTGCAGCGCTACCGCGAAGCGCTGATGATCCTCGGTTTCCACCCGCTGATCGCCGAAGGCTCCCTGGATGAAGCCATCGTGCGTCGGCGTTTGGACACGGCCATCGAGGAACGCGGGCGCGCCCGCACCCAGGCCCTCGAAGCCGAGCGCCTCGCGGCCGAGGACGCCGCCCGGCGCGAAGAGCAGGAGATGCGCGCCTACCGCGAGAACCAACTGCGCAGCCTCTACGGCGAAGCCCACGCTGCTTTCCTGCGCGAGAACTACGCCCAAGCCGAGACCCTGGCGCGCCAGATCCTGCTGCTGGATCCGGGCAACGCCCAGGCGACCGAAATGCGCGACATCGCCCAGGCCGCGCGCCACCAGAAGGTCGAGGAGACCCAACGCCAGCGCTACCGCGAGCAGTGGCTCAAGACCTTCGACGATCTGGACACCATGGCGCTGCCCCAGACCGAGCCGCTGGTGTTCGACGACATCTCCCGCTGGGCGCGCGTCAGCGAGCGCAGCCCCCACGGTTTCCGGGCCCTCGAGGGCGCCGAGGACAACGAGCGCGAGGAAATCCTGGCGCGGCTGCGCGCGGTGCGCGTGGGCGCGAGCTTCGGGGCCAACGGCGACCCCGCCCCCCTGGAGGAGGTCGCCCAGTTCCTGCAGCAGGTGACGAGCGTCAACTTCGTGCTCTCCACCGCCGTTCGCGACCTGGACGAGTTCGAGACCGCCGTGCGCCTGGATCTGCCCGAGCGCAACGTGCACAACATCCTCGAACTGATCGCCGCCACCAGCGAGTCCGTTCGCTGGCGCATCGAGGACGGCGTGGTCAAGTTCATCACCGTCGACGAAATGATCGGCGGCCAGGTCCTGCGCATGTACGAGGTGCGCGACCTGATCAGCCCGATCCCGGACTTCGCCGCGCCGGAGTTCAACGTGATGCCGTCGATGCCGATCGACTACCCCTTCGAGGACGCCCCCGACCGCGAAGCGCTGGTGGTTACCCGCGACGAACTCGAAAACGTCATCCGCGAGAACGTGGCGCCGGATTCCTGGGACCGCGACCCGGCCAACACCATCCGCGTCACCGACAGTGGCACGCTGGTGATCAACCAGACCCCCGAGGTCCACGAGGAGATCCAGCGTCTGCTCGAAGACCTGCGCGAATCGACCGGCATCATGGTCGACATCAACGCGCGCTTCCTGAAGGTCGAGGACAACTTCCTGGAGGACATCGGCGTCGACTTCCGCGGCCTGGGCGCGCCCGGCAAGGGCACCAACCAGTTCTTCGACGACTTCGGTGACCCGACCATCCTGGGCGACCTGCAAAGCGAGATCGGCCAGGGTGCGGACCTGGGTGCCTTTTATGAGGAGTCCACCTGGGACGTGAAGAACCGGGTCGAAAACCTCTACGACACGACCCTGGGCGAGGACGGCGGCCTGAGCGGCTCCGGCGGCCTCTCCTTCCAGTGGGCCTACTTGAGCGACCTGCAGTTCCAAATGGTGCTGCGCGCGGTCTCCAAGAAGGAGCGCGTCGAGTTGGTCACGGCCCCGCGCCTGTTGGTTTCCAACACCGGCAGGGCCAACCTGCGCGTGCTCAACCAAGTCGCCTACGTGAAGGACTTCGACGTCCAGATCGCCCAGGCGGCCTCGATCGCCGACCCGATCGTCGAGATCGTGCAGGAAGGCGTCGTGCTCGACGTTCGACCGGTGGTCAGCGCCGACCGGCGTTTCATCACCCTGGAACTGCGCCCGACGGTGGCGACCCTCAAGCGGCCGATCCGCACGGTCACCACCAGCCTCGGCACCCAAGGGTCGGTGACGATCCAGTTGCCCGAGCTCGAAATCCAGCGCGTGCGCACCACGGTGCCGATGCCGGACGGTGGAACGGTCCTGCTGGGTGGTCTCAAGATCCACAACGAGCAGCGGCTCGAGTCCGGTGTTCCGATCCTCAACCGCATCCCGGTGCTCAACTTCTTCTTCGAGCGCAAGGGCAACTACATCTCGAACCGCAAGCTGCTGATCCTGATCAAGGCTTCCATCGTCATCCCGGCGGAGCACGAGCCGAGCCGGGCGCGCATGGACGCCTACCGCGGCGTCAGCCGGGCCCGCTGACGCCGGCGGGGCCCCGCCCGCGGGCGGCCCTCCCCGGGGCCGCCCGCGCGCGGTTTCGGGGCCTAGGGCGCGGGAACTCCCGGCCCTTTTCTCCCCGAGATCGACGCACGCGGCCCATGTGGGAACCGCACCCGCGGTCCCCATCTCCGACACCCTGGGAAACCTCCGGCCACCGGCGGGGTAATTCCCACCGCCCCGGACCCGGGCTCGGGCCCCTCCCGGTCAGCCCAGATCCCCTCTCCATCCATGACCCAAGCCGTCACGAAGCTGGCCCTCTTCTTGGGCTTGCTGCTCCCGTCGACCACCGCCGCGGCCTTTGCCCAGGACCAGCGGCTCACGGAGGAGATGCGCTTCGCGCGCGGACTGGCCACCCAGTTCCAGCTCATGGACCTGGCGGAGGAAGTCCTGGCCCGCATCGATACCTCCGGGCTCGCTGCCCCCGAGCAGGAGCAGTTGTTGCTGGCCCGGGCGGAGATCTTCGGCGAGGCCGCGCGCTTCGAGAGCGACCCCGCGCGCCGCCGGCAGCTCTTCCGCCAATCCCTGGAGGGCTACCAGGAATTCTTGGCGCGCCACCCCCTCTCCCCCTCCCTGCCCGAGGCCCGCCGTTCCTACGTCAACGTGGGTGCGACCTACGGGCTGGCGGTCCAGTTGGACCTGGACGAGCTGGCCGGAGAGCCCGCGGCGACGCTCCGCGACGACACCGTACGGCGCTTGTCGGAGGTGGCGACCTTCGCCGCCCGGGCGATCGCGGACTACGGCCCCGCCGCGGAACTCGGCCAACTCGAACAGCGCGAACTGGCCCAACTGCACCTGGCCGAGGCCCAGCTTCGCCTGCAGATCGGGCGCCTCTCCGGGGATACCTACCACTTGGATCTGGCCGAGAGTGTGCTCGAGCGGCTGATCTTCCTGGTGGGCGAGCAAACCGGGTTCGGCCTGCAGGCCTACCTGATGCTCGGCGAGATCTACATGGTCCGCGGCGAACCCGAGGTCGCCCTGGAGGACTTCGTCAGCTACGTGCTCGACCTGACGATCCCCCGCGACCGGGCCGCCTGGGAGCGTCTCTCCGGCGACCTCACCCGGGAAGAGCGCCAGGCCCGTTGGCAGTTCGTCGAGCTCGGCACGCCCCTGGCCCTGGAGGCCGCTGAAGCCGCCGGGCGCCAACGCCAGGGCACCGAGTGGGCCCTGCACTTCATCAACACCTTCACGCGGGAGGGCTTCAATCTCTCCCAGCGCGGGTACCTGACCCTGCTGGACACCGCGCGCACCCTGCTCAACGCCGGCGGATTCCTGGGCGGCTCTCCCGCCGCGGGCACCCTGGTTTGGTTCGAAACGCCCGAGGAAGCCAGCTCCGCCGGCCACCAGGCGCGCAACGTGCGCAGTTCCATCGACCAGGCCCTGGCGCTCGCCAACCGGGTCAACGAGGACAACCCGCGCAGCGCCCTGCAGGTGCGTGCCCAGCGCCTGATCTCCGAGGCGATCTCGATGCCCGGGGTGCAGGTTTCGATCCAAGTGCTGCACCAGGCCGCCATGGGCGAGTTCAACAGCGGCAACAACCAGCAGGCGGTGCGGGCCTTCCGGCGCGTGATCGCGGCCGCGGTGGACGACGCCGAGCGGCTGGAGTTCGGCGGCCGCTCCTTCTGGCACATCGGGCAGTCCTTGCAGCGCGAGGGTCGCCATCTGGAAGCCGCCATGGCCTACCGGGAAGGGGCGACACGTTTTTCGGCCGACCCGCAGTCGTCGGCGAACAACGCGCGCAGTTTCTACCGCGCCATGCAGCAGGTGCGCCGCAGCGCCCCCGGCGACAACACCATCGAACAGCTTTGGCTCGAGTCCGAGCGTTTGGCCGCGGAACTCGACACCCAGGACTCGGCGGACATCCTCTTCCAACAGGGCGAACGCTCCTTCAACGAGGGCAACCACGCCGGTGCCCTGGCGCTCTACCGCCAGGTCCCGCCCGAGGCGCTGACCTACGAACTCGCCCGCGTGAAAGCGGCCATCGCTCGCTACCACATGGGCGAACTGGAAGAGGCGGAACGCGAACTGCGCGAGTACGTGGAGGTCTTCGTGGCCGACCCGCGCAATCGCCTCGGCCCCCAGGACGGCGCCCGCCGCGAACGGCGCAATCTGGCCCTCACTGAAGCCTATTTCCACCTGGCGCTGATTGCCTTCGACCAGCGCCGCTGGGCCGATGCCATCGCGGGCTTCAGCTCCTTCGCCG
The DNA here is from genome assembly GCA_050480685.1 of Planctomycetaceae bacterium. Classification (GTDB taxonomy): domain Bacteria; phylum Planctomycetota; class UBA1135; order UBA1135; genus JBJHAV01. The sequence continues at coordinate 5,119 of JBJHAV010000225.1, forward strand.
AGGAGTTCGCTTCCCAGCCGGCCTACGCCGCAGCCGCCCTGCGCCGCTGTGTGTTCGCGTCGATCGAACTCGGGCAACTGACCGAAGCCCGGCAGTTCCTCTCGCGCATGCTGGAGCGTTTCGAAGCCCAGCCGGACACCGGCGTCGCCTCGACGCGCCTCTACAACCACCTGCGCGACCAGCGCCAACAGGCGATCGAAGCCGGAGAAACCGAGCGCGCCAGCGAACTCTTGGGCGAGATGGCCGAACTGCTGCGCATCTCGAACCAGCTCAGCCCGCGGCCGCAGTTCACCGCCCTGCGGGACGAGGGCAACTTCTGGCTGGAACTCGGGAAGTGGGTCGAAGCCGAGCGCGCTTTCGCCCGCGCCCGCCGGGACTTCGGAAACGAGGCCGCCCTCGCGCAGCAGATGGAACGTGTCGTGCTGCCGGGCCTGGGCCGGGCGCTCCTGATGCAGCGGCGAGCCCAAGAGGCCTTCGAGGTGCTCAGCCCGCTGGTGCCGAACAGCGACGAGCAGAACCCGACCCTGCGCCCGTCGATCGCCACCGCCGAGCACTACGCCCTCTCGATCGTGGGCTGGTTCGAAGGCAGCGGCAACGAGCCGACCGTGGTGCCGGGCATCGGCGGCGCCGATCGCCTGCGCGACGCCGCCGGCTGGCTGGGCCGCATCGGGTCCTCCCGCGAGCAGTGGTCCTGCGAGTGGTACGAAGCCGAGGCCCTGCGCATTTGGGCCAACATCCAATTGGGGCGCGACGACCCCGAGCGCATGCGCTCCGCCGCGACCCGCCTCAACTGGCTCGTGGCCCAGGGCGGCGCGGACTTCGCCGACGTGCGCCGCAAGTGCGGCGACGAGGTGCTGCAACGCCGCTTCCGCTGGCTGCAGGGCCGCGCCCGTTGACCCCATGCACGCCCTGGCCGCATCCCCTCCCCCGGGAAGGACCGTCGCCCCTGGCCGGAGCCGTTCGCGGACCGGCATGGGCGCCGGAGCCCGCCGCGGATCCTTCTCCCGGGGGTTGGGCCGCACCCCGCCCGCTTGAGCCTCCCAACCGCCTGGCTATCATGCTGCGATTCCCCATGGCCACGACCGCCCCGAACATCCCCTGCGCCCGCCCGCGGCGCGCGGCCCAAAAGGGTCCCCTGCGCTGGGCGGGGGCCGTGCTCGCCCTCGCTCTCGTGGGCGGCGCAGCCGAAGCCCAGGGGCGTGCCGACCAGGTGTTCGTGATCAACCGCGGCGCGATCACCCCCGTGAGCGGGACCGTCAAGGAGAACTCCCTGACCCGCGTGGTCCTCGAACAGGGCGAGCGCAACCGCGAGTTCGACTCCTCACGGGTGGTGCGTGTGGCCCTGGGCCGCGTGCCCGTCACC
>JBJHAV010000226.1:0-6447 GCA_050480685.1 Planctomycetaceae bacterium
CCATAGCCGAATCAGCCGCGGGCGGAGAGTTGTTTCAGGGCTTCGAGCACCTGCTCCGCGTGCCCGTCGACCTTGACCCGCTTCCAGACCTTGGCCACGCGGCCTTCGCCGTCGATCAGGAAGGTGGAGCGCTGCACGCCCCAGCTCTTCTTGCCGTACATGTTCTTCTCGCGCCAGGCGCCGTACTTGTCGGCCACCTGGTGTTCGGGATCCGAGAGCAGCGGGAAGTCCAGTTGGTACTTGGCCTTGAAGCGCGAGTGAGAAGCCACGTCGTCCGGGCTGACCCCGAGCACCACGGCGCCGAATTTGGCCAGGTGCTTGGAGTTGTCCCGAAAGGCGCAGGCTTCCTTGGTGCAGCCCGGGGTGTCGTCCTTCGGATAGAAGTACAGCACCACCGGCGACCCGGTGAACTGCGAAAGACGCACGGTTTTGCCGGCATCGTCCTTCAGGCTGAAGGCCGGGGCCTTGGCGCCCTCTTCGATCCAATCGCTCGCGCTGTCGTTGGTCATGGTGGGCGTTCCCGATCAGGCCTTGGCGGCGGTCTTGCGCACTTCCTCGAGCACCATGTCGCCGATCTCGTCCGTGCGGTGGTCGCCGGTGGAGACCCCGCGGATGCGCTTGGCGCGCACCAGATCGATGATCGTCTCTTCGATCGCGCGCGAGGCCTCTTTTTGGCCGAGGTAGTCGAGCATCATGCTGCCGGCCATGATCGCCGCGACCGGGGAGGCGACGTTTTTGCCCTTGTACTTGGGTGCCGAGCCGTGGATCGGCTCAAACAGGCTGACGCGGCCCGGGTGGATGTTGCCGCTGGCGGCGATGCCCATGCCGCCCTGCAGGATCGCGCCGATGTCCGTGATGATGTCGCCGAACAGGTTCGGCGTGACGACCACGTCGAACCACTCCGGGTTCTTGATCATCCACATGCAAGCGGCGTCCACGTAGGCATGGTCGGTCTTGATGTCGGGGTATTCGGCCGCCACCAGGGCGAAGACACGCGTCCAGATGTCCTGGGCGCGGATGGCGTTGGCCTTGTCCACCAGGGTTACCTGGCGCTTCTTGCGGGTTTTGGCCAGCTCGAAGGCGTAGCGGATCGCGCGCTCCACACCCTGGCGGGTGTAGGCCATGACTTGGGTCGCGACTTCCAAGTCCTGGTTCTTGTGCGCGAAGCCGAACATGCCCGAATAGGCACCTTCGGTGTTCTCGCGCACGATGATCATGTCGATCTGCTCTTCGGTCTTCTCCTTCAGCGGGCAGAGGCGCGCGTCGTAGAGCTTGACCGGACGCAGGTTGATGTAGAGGTCGAGCTCGAAACGCAGCTTGGCGATGATGCCGAACTCGATCAGACCCACCGGGGCACGCGGGTCGCCGATGGCGCCCAGGTAGATGGCATCCTTCTGCTTGACCTCCTCGAAGGTGCTGTCCGGGAAGATCTCCTTGGTCGCGAGCCAGTGGTCGGTCCCGAGGGGGTACTCCGTGCGGCGCACCCGGAAGCCGTAGACATCCGCCACCCCATCCACGACCTTGAGGGCCTCGGCCGTCACTTCAGGGCCGATGCCATCTCCGCCGATGACCGCGATTTCGTATTCCTTCATAGGTTCTGGTGGGACTCGCCGGGACGCGCCCGGCTGGGGGGTCTGCCCGGGATCGGCCCGGGGCTTTCACGGGGGGAGCGGCGCCGGGGTCGGCCCGGGCTTCAGCTCTTGGCGCGGAACATGCCGCGGGTGTAGGGAACAATGCGGCCTTCCACGGCGCTCGCGGCGACGCTGAGCGGGGAGGCCAGGTACAGCTTCCCGGGGCCGCTGCGGCCGCGGAAGTTTCGATTGATGGCGCTGACGGTCACCTGCTCGGCGTTGTCGGAGACACCGGGGCCGCAGCCGATGCATGCTCCGCAGCCCGGTTGGATGACCTCCACGCCGGCGCGCTCGAAGACATCGAGGTAACCGCGCTCGCGGGCGTACTCGCGCACGTCCGCACTGCCGAACTGGATGTACATGCGCACACCGTCCGCGACCTTGCGACCCGCCTCGACCGCCTCGGCCAGAACCTCGGCGTAGAAGTCCAGGTCGCGCTCCTTGCCGGCGGTGCAAGAGCCGCCGTAGGCGATGTCGATGGTCACGTCGCCCAGCTCCGCGATGGCTTCGCCGTAGGTCGGATCGTGGGGTTTCGCGACCATCGGGCGGATGGCGGACAGGTCGATGGTGTGTGTGCCGCCGGCGTATTCCGCCCCCGTATCGGGGAACACGAAACGCGCCCGCAGGGCCTCGCGGTCGACACCCGGGCGGCGGGCGGCGAGCCACTCGAGGGTGATCTCGTCCGCCTCGCAGATGCCCGATTTGGCGGCGCATTCGGTGGCCATGTTGCACAGGGTGGCGCGCTCGTCCATGTCGAGGCTCGCCAGCCCGGGACCGCCGAACTCCATGATGCGGTCGAGGGTCTCCTCGGCCACCGCGTAGGTCGCCAGGATGTGCAACATCACATCCTTGGCGGTGCACTCCGGGGCGAGTTCGCCGACCAGCTCGAAACGGATCGACTCCGGCACCTGCACGAAGGTGTAGCCCGAATAGATCAGGCCGGCGTACTCCGTGGCGCCCACACCATAGGTCAGGGCGTTGTTACCGCCGCCCATGCAGGTGTGGCTGTCGGTGGCTTGGATGAAGTCACCCGGATCGACGAACTGCTCGCGCGCCACCTGGTGGCAGATGCCGGGGGAAACCCCGTCGACCGCCGAGTAATCGCGCACGCCGGTGTGCTTTTGGAATTCGCGCTGCAAGTCGCGCAGGGTCTGGATCTGGTGCGCGAAGGGCGCCATGCGCGGCACACCGTCGGCATAGAGCAGGTGGTCCTCGAAGACCGCGAACTTGGCCGGATTCGGGATGCCGTAATCGGCCCCGTACTCGGAGGCCAGGAAGTAGTGCACCTGGGCGGTGGTGAACTCGTGGCTGTAGCCGCCGTCCACGCGCACCAGGCAGGGATCCCCGGGGCGGACCCAAGCGCGGCCGTCCTCGTTGCCCACGAGGTGCTCGCGCAGGATCTTTTCGCCCATGGTCAGGGGGCGTTTGGGAGTGCTCGGGGGCGGCACTTGGATGCGCCCGGCGGCGTATTCGCTGGCGAAGCGGAAGAGCCCGCCGGCCTCCAGGATCGCCCGTGTCACCGGGTCGTAGGCGCCGGTGAATTCCTCCAGGGGAATCTCCTCGCCGCGCTCCAGGCGCTCGAGCTGCTCGTAGGTGCCGAGCAGTTGGCCGAGGTTCAGGTTGTTGCGCTCGTGGATCGGCGCGAAGGAAGCGGCGATCACCAGGTGGATCCCGCTCCACTTCTCGCACTGCACGGCGGTCTCGCGGCTCGAACCCGTGCCTTTGCGCTGGCCCGAAACGATCACCTCGAAGCCGCCGTCGAGCAGGGCGCGCGTGGGGAACACGCGCTCGCCCTTCTCGTCCACCAGGCCCGCGTAGGCGTCCAGGGCGATGTCCTCGGGCCGGTGCCGGAAACACACCCAGGCCGGCGTCATCACGTCGGTGTTGATGTCGTCGAGCAACTCGGCCGGACGCACGTCGGTCATGCGCAGGGTCTGACCGGCGAGTTGCTCGCGGATCCGCCCCAAGTCCTTGGTCAGGTAGAGCACGCGCTTGCCCGGGGTCAAGCGCACGACGCGGCGGCCGTCGGGCCGTGTGTGGATCAGCGAATTCAAAACAGCGTTCGCCCTACCCCTTAGGCGCGGGGGTTCTCGATCAACATGGCGATGCCCTGACCGCCGCCGATGCACGCCGAAGCCACGCCGTAGCGCAGCCCCGTGCGGCGCAGTTCGTACATCAAGGTCAAGACCAGACGGGTGCCGGTGGCCCCCAGCGGGTGCCCCAGGCTGATCGCGCCGCCGTTGACGTTGACCTTGTCGCGGTCGAGCTCCAGTTCCTTCTCGCAGCCCAGGTACTGGGCCGAAAAGGCCTCGTTGATCTCGAAACGATCGACCTGACCGATCGACAGGCCGGCTTTCTCCAGGCAGCGCCGGATGGCCGGCACCGGGCCGATGCCCATTTCGCTCGGATCGACGCCGACCACGGCCCAGGAGACCACCTTCGCCATCACGTCGAGTTTGTCCGCCGCGGCGCGCTCAGCCGTGGTCATCACCACCGCCGCGGCGCCATCCACGATGCCGCTGGCGTTGCCGGCGGTCACGGTGCCGTCCTTGCCGAAGGCAGCGCGCAGCTTCGCCAAACCCTCCAGGGTGGTCTCGGGCTTGATGTGGTCGTCGGTGTCAATCACCAGCTCACCCTTGCGGGTTTCGATGCGCAGGGGCTCGATTTCCTCGGCGAAACGCCCTTCGGCCACGGCCGCGGCGCCCAAGCGGTGGCTGCGCAGGGCGAACTCGTCCTGGGCCTGGCGCGGGATTTCGAGGCGCTTGGCCACTTTTTCGGCGGTCTGGGCCATGAACAGCCCGCAGTACGGATCCTTCAGGCTCGCGAAGAGCAGGTCTTCCAGTTGCGGCGTGGAGCCGAAGGGGAATCCCTGGCGCGCCCCGTGCAGGACATAGGGCGCCTGGCTCATGTTCTCCATGCCGCCGGCGAGCACCGCGGAGGACTCGCCCAGGAGCAAGAGGTGCGCACCCTCGATCAGGGACTGGATCCCCGAACCGCACAGACGGTTCACCGTCAGGGCCGCCGAAGCCTGGGGCACGCCGGCCTTGAGCGCCACGTGGCGCGCGCCGTAGATGGCGTCGTTCGAAGTCTGCAGGGCGTTGCCAAAGACCGCGTGGTCGATGCCGGCCGGGTCGAACTTGGCGCGCGCCAGGGCCGCACGCGAAGCGTGGGCCGCCAGGTCGATGGCGCTGATGTCCTTGAACTTGCCGTAGCCGGGCGTGCCGCTGTATTCGCACATGGCGGTGCGCGCGCCGCCGACGAGGACGATCTCGGGCTGGGTCATGGGAGGCTTGGGGGACGGTTACGGGGTTCGCGAGAAATGTGGATCGGAGGGCCGCGGCCGGAGGCTCCGCGCAGTAAATGCCGTCGGAGCCCCGAAAGTGCGCCGGAAAACGCCGCGCCGCGGCGTTTTCCGGGTGCCTTGCGGGTACGTCTCAGCGGTTCTTGAAGGCGGGCTTGCGCTTTTCGAGGAAGGCCTGCATGCCCTCGCGCATGTCCTCGGTGGTGGCGGCCAGGGCGAACATGTCGGTTTCGATGATCTCGCCCTCGACCTGGCTCATGTTCATGCCGCGGCGGATGGCCTCCAGGGCCAGGCGCACGGCGATCGGTCCGCGCGAGAGGATCGTCGACACCATCTTGCGGGTGCCTTCGGCCAACTCTTCCGGAGCGAACAGGCGGTTGACGACGCCGACCCGGTGGGCCTCCTCGGCCCCGTACATGTCGCCGGTCAAAATCCACTCGCGCGCAACCCCGGGGCCGGCCAGGCGCGCCAGGCGCTGGGAGCCGCCGTACCCCGGCAGGATGCCGAGGGACACTTCCGGCAGGCCCACGCGGGCACTGGTGGAAGCGGTGCGCAGGGAGCAGGCCAGGGCGAGCTCCAGGCCGCCGCCCAGGGCGAACCCGTTGATCATCGCCACCGAGGGCTTGCCGAGGTCCTCCAGGCGCCGGAAGACCCCTTGGCCGAAGGCGGCCAAGTCCTTGGCGCCCAGGGGCTGCATGCGCGCGAGTTCGTTGATGTCCGCGCCGGCCACGAAGGCCTTGTCGCCTTCGCCGGTCAGGATCAGGGCGCGTGTCCCTTCTTCGTCGCGCACCGCATCCAGGGCGTGGGCGATCTCCACCAGGGTTTGGTGGTTGAGCGCGTTCATCACCTTGGGCCGACTGATCGTCAGCGTGGCGACACCCTCGGCGGTCTCCAGACGGATGTTCTCGTACTGCACGGGACTCTTGGGGGGAACGGAGTTGAAAGGAGGGGCTGGGCGGTCTGCCCGCGCGCCGGGTGAGGGCGCCCGCGCAGACCGCACGGGCGCGATCAGCCGGCTTCGGGACGCTTCACGCGCGCCGCGACGATGCGCACCGGTTCGACCGGCGTGGAACCTTCGCCGCCCGGCTTGGTTTTGCCGTTGGCGATCGCATCCAGGGTTTCTTCGCCGCTCACCAGGCGCCCGAAGGCGGTGTACTGGCGATCGAGGAAACGCGCTTCGCCGTGGCAGATGAAAAACTGGCTACCGGCGGAGTTGGGGTCCTGGGCGCGGGCCATGGAGAGCACCCCGCGCACATGGGGCGTGTCGTTGAACTCGGCCCGGATGTGATAACCCGGCCCACCGCGCCCGCTGCCCTCCGGACAACCGCCCTGGATCATGAATCCGGGGATCGTGCGGTGGAACACCGTGCCGTCGTAAAAGCCCTTCGCCGCCAGGTCGACGAAGTTCTTCACGTGGCCCGGAGCCTTGTCGTGGAAAAACTCGACGACCATTTCACCGGCGCTGGTGTCCAGCACCACGGTCACATCCTGGAAGTCCTCATGGGCAGTCATGGG
>JBJHAV010000227.1:0-6403 GCA_050480685.1 Planctomycetaceae bacterium
GCTGAGCGGCAGGATGCAAAGGGCCGCCACGACCCGATCGCCGCGCACCACGAGGGCCCCGTCGTGCAGGGGACCGCCCGGTTGGAAGATGCTCTCCACCAGGATGCGGCTGACCGGGGAGTCCAGGCGCACGCCGGTCTCCACGTAGCTCTCCAGGGGCGATTGGCACTCGATCGCGATCAGCGCGCCGACGCGGCGCGAAGCCAAGGAGCGCAGGGCCTGGGCCAACTCTTCGAGGGTGCCTGAACCCAGGCGCGAGCGCCCTCCGCCCGCCAGGGGGCTCTCGCCCAACTGGCCGACCGCCCGGCGCAGCTCGGGCTGGAAGACGATCGCGAGCACCAGCAGCACGTAGCCGGCGACGTTTTCGAGGATGTGGCGCAGCTCTTCGAGTTGCAGCCCCTCGGTCAGCGCCCACAGCCCGAATCCGCCCAGGATCAGCGCCGTGAAGAGCCCGCGCACCAAACGGCTGCCGCGGGCGCGCCGCGCGAAGCGCAAGAATAGGTAGATCCCGACCGTCAGCAGGACGGCTTGGATGGCCCAGACGGTGGCTTGGCTCATCGTGCCCCCGGCTCCATCCGCGCTCCCATACCCCCAGCGTCGCGCACGGAGCGCGCTACGTCGAGGGCCTGCCTGTGGGGAGCCACCGCGTGGACCCGCAGGAGGGCCGCGCCGGCGAGCAGGGCGGCCACCCCGGCGGCGGCCGAAGCCGGGTCCCGGGCGAGGGGGTCGGCCTCGCCGGTGACGTGCCCCAGGAAGGACTTGCGCGAGGCGCCCACCAGGAGGGGCAGCCCCAGGGAGCGCAGTTCCCCCAGCCGCGCCAAGAGTTCCAGGTTGTGGCCGGGCAGCTTGCCGAAGCCGAGGCCGGGATCCAGGTAGAGCTTTTCCGGCGCGATGCCCGCCGCCAGGGCGTCCGCCGCGCGCTCGCGCAAGAAAGCGGCGATCTCCGCCGGCGCGTCCCCGTAGCGCGGGTCCTTCTGCATGCTGCGCGGGTCGCCGCGCATGTGCATCAGGCAGAGCGCCGCGCCCCGTTCGGCCACCAGGGGCAAAAGCGCCCCGTCGCCCCGGCCTGCGGTCACGTCATTGACCAGCTCCGCACCCAGGTCCAGGGCCCGGGCGGCCACGGCGGCCTTGTGGGTGTCGATGGAGATCCGGGCCGGGCGTTCGGCGGCCAGGCCGCGCAGCACCTCACCCAGGCGCTCCCATTCCTCCTCGGCGGACACGGCGGGGGCGCCGGGCCGGGTGGATTCGCCGCCCACGTCGATCCAAAGGGCGCCCTCGGCCGCCATGCGCCGGGCCTGCTCCAAGGCGGCCGAAACGTCGAGCCAGCGGCCCCCGTCGGAAAAGGAGTCCGGCGTGGTATTGAGCACACCCATCAGCGCCGGCGCGGGGGGCGGTTCCAGGGCGGCGCACCAGGCGGCGGCAAGCACTCCACAAAGGCCGGCCGGCTCGCCGCGCCCGCGTTCGCCCGCGGCCAGGTCGGCGAGCGCCGCGACTTCGATGCGGATGCGCAGTTCCTCGGGCCGCCGTCCGGGTGCGAAGCGGGCACCGGACCGCGCGAGGGTTTCCCTGGCGGCCGAAAGGGTCCGATCCTCGAAGGCGGAGGCTTGCACCGCCAAAAGCGCGTCCCCGTGGGGGAGGGCCCCGAAGGCTCCCGTCGGCGCGGGGCCGCCGAACCACTCGCCCAGGGCGCGCGGCTGCACGGCCCGCGCCAGGGGGCCGAAACGGGCCTCCAGGGGCCCGAACGCCTCCTGACGAGCCACTCTCTGGGCTGCTTCCAGGCCGCCACCGGCGGGGGACCCGGGAGACGCGTTCACGCCGGGGAGAGCCCCGCTTCTCCGGGCAGGTCTCCGCGCCGGTCGGACGGCTCGTCCCGCTGGCGGCGGAGCGCCCCGGCGGGCCGTTCCTCGGGCTGGGTCGTCGCGGGCGGGTCGGGCCTGAGCCCGGCGATCGAAGCGCCGTCCAGGAGTTTGCGCACTTCCTCGCCGGTGATCGTTTCGTACTCGAGCAGGGCGCGCGTGACGCGCTCCATGCCTTCGCGGTTGGCGCGCACGATCTCCTCGGCCCGGCGGTAGGCGTCGTCCACCAGGGCTTTGATCTCGGCGTCGATCTCGCGCGCGGTTTCCTCCGAGTGGTTTTTGCCGCGCATCAGCTCCGTGCCCAGGAAGTCGCTGCCCTGGCGATCGGCGTAGTTGACCGGACCGATGCGGTCGCTCATGCCCAGTTCGGTGACCATGGCGCGCGCCAGGTCCGTGGCGCGGCGGATGTCGTCGGAAGCCCCGGCGGAGATGTCGCCGCAAAACTCCGCTTCGGCCACACGGCCGCCGAAGAGCACGCAGAGCTGGGCCAGGAGCCGCTTGCGCTGCAGGTGATAACTTTCGCGCTCGGGCAGGATCATGGTCGCGCCCAGGGCCCGTCCGCGGGGCACGATGGTCACCTTGTGGGGCGGATCGGCATGTTCGATCACGGCCGCGATGATGGCGTGACCCGCCTCGTGGTAGGCGGTGATTTCGCGGTCGCGCGCTTCCATCTTGCGCGAGATCTTTTGGCGCCCGTAGCGCACCTTGTCGCGGGCTTCTTCCAGGTCGCCCATGGAAATCGCCTCGCGGCCCGCGAGCACGGCCATGATCGCCGCTTCGTTGACGATCGCGGCCAACTCGGCGCCGGAATACCCGGGCGTGGAGCGCGCCAAGACGCCCACATCCACACCGCGCTCGACCTTCACCTTGCCCAGGTGCACTTCGAGGATCTCGCCGCGGCCCTCCATGTCGGGCAGGTCGATGGTCACCTCGCGGTCGAAACGCCCCGGCCGCAGCAGCGCCGGGTCGAGCACGTCGGGCCGGTTCGAGGCGGCGATCACGATGATGCCTTCGTCGGTGCCGAAGCCGTCCATCTCGACCAGGATCGCGTTCAGGGTCTGCTCGCGCTCGTCGTGGCCGCCGCCCATGCCGCTGCCGCGCCGGCGGCCCACGGCGTCGATTTCGTCCAGGAAGATGATGCACGGGCTCGATTCGCGCGCCTGCTTGAACAGGTCGCGCACCCGGCTCGCGCCGACGCCCACGAACATCTCCACGAAGTCCGAGCCGGAAATCGAGAAGAACGGCACCTCGGCTTCGCCTGCGATCGCCTTGGCGAGCAGGGTTTTGCCGCACCCGGGGGGACCGACGAGCAACACCCCGCGCGGGATGCGTCCGCCGACTCGCGCGAAACGGCCGGGGTTCTTGAGGAACTCGACCAGTTCGCTGACTTCGGCCTTGGCTTCGCCCGCGCCGGCCACGTCGTTGAAGGTGACGTTGGTGCGGTTTTCCTTCGAATAGAGCTGCGCACGGCTGCGCCCGAAGTTCATCACCCCGCCGGCGCCGCCCTGTCCGCGCACCTGGCGCAGCATCATGATCAGGATCACCAGGATCAGCAGCGAGGGCAGGCCGAAGAGCAAGAAGGTGCCGAAGCGCGAACTGGAATCGCTGAAGCGCGAACCGCCCTGTTCGGTCAGTTCCAGGGAGCGCCGTTCGGGGCGCACGCCTGAGGTTTCGAGCACGGCCAGCAGGCCCGCCAGGTCCTGGGTGCGCCCGACATCCACGTCCAGCCACAGGTGTCCGCTGCGCTCCGGCAGCGGGAAGGGCGGATCTTCGATCGCTTCCCACGATCCGCGCCCGCGGGCGACCACTTCCACGAACAGGCGCTCTTCCTGGCGCACGCGGCGATCGGAGGCGATCGGCGCGGCCGTTTCGCCCTCGGCCGCCGCGACCTCGGCGGATGCTTCGGGCGGGGCCGCTTCGCCTGCGCGCGCGGTTTCCTCAGGCGCTTCCGTTTGCCCCTCGGCGGCGACTTCGCTTTCGCTATCGCTTTCGCCCGCGGCGCGCCGGGCGCGCAGGCGGGCCAGGCTGTCCGGCGGCACCGCGTCCGCGTAGACCGTGAAGGTGGTCAAGGAGTCCGCGCGCATGGGCCGGTACCAGCCCCCGGCGACGGCTTGCTCCAATGCCTCGGGCGTCACCATCCGGTAGCGCCGGGCCTTCACGTCCTGGAAGAGCTGCTCCAGGGCGCGCACGTCGGAAAACTCGGTGCGGAATTGGCGTGCCTCACCGCCGCGCGTGGGCACGTACTTGCCCTCGATGCCGGTGGCGCCTTCGTTGGTGCCGCGGAAGTTTTGGCGCTCGATGCGCCCGGAAAAGAGGTGGTAGAGGTACTCGTCCTGGCTGAGGCGATCTTCCTGGCGGACCGAGCTGTTGCCGATCATCACGAGCAGGAAGATGGCCACGAACAGCACCAGCAACCACGAGCCCACGGACGGGGGCTTCTTCTTCGTCTGCGGGTCGCTGGGCTTCGTTTCGCTCACGGGTCAGGAGGGCCGGAGTAGGCGGGGGTGGGGCCGAGGAAGGGGGCGCGGTCGGCGCGGTGCCGAAGGGCCGCGGGGGCGATCGGTCGCGCGTTCGGGCCGAGTCGCAGCGGCGTGCGGGGGGGCAGGGCCTCCCCAGGGCTCAATCGGACGTCACCGCAGGCTCTTTGTAGGCCCCGGGCCCGAACAGGTCCAGGACGACCCCTTCGGCCAGGTTGCGAATCACGCGATCGCGCTGGGCTCGCTCGGTCGGAGAGGCGATCGACAGCCCGCGTTCGTCCAGGGCGAAGCCCGCGGAGAGCCGCCGTTCGCTGCGCGCCACGACCCGCCCGCTGGAGCCGCGCACCAGCTCGACCTCCAAGAGGAGCTCCACCCCGGTTTCCTCCAGCACGTTTTGGGGGCTGCGGATGCCCGAGCGGCGGCGGTAGTCGAGCAGCGTGCCGCGCAGCACGTAGTCGGCCCGCGCCGGGTGTTCGGGCCGCAGAGGCACCCGGTCCAGGGCCGCATCCACCAGGGCGCGGGTCAGGTCGAGCTCCAAATCGCGCACACGCGAGTCGTTGCCGAGCCAGTGCACCCCCAGGGTCGCGTCCCGGGGCAGGTCCGGGGCCAGGCCGGCTCGCCAGCCGCAGCCGACCAAGAGGCCCAAGGTCATGAGACCGGCGGCAAACCCTTGCAGGGCGCGGACCCCCGCGGCCCGGGCTTTCGGCGCCGAGGGTCGGGCGGGCCGCCGCGGGAGCGGGGCCTTGGGTGAGCCGGGTCCGCTCACGCGCCCGCGGTCCTCCCCACAGCCGCCGCGGCCGAAGTTCCCGCGGGCAACTCGCCGAGCGGGCCGCCGAGTTCCTCCAGCAACAGGTCCGCCTCCCGGCCGAGTTCGACCAGGCCGGATTCCCGGGCCAAACGGGCCGCCCGATCCGCGTGCAGCCTGGCGCCGAAGGACTGGTCGACCCGGCGGTAGAAACGCGCCACGATCAAATCGTTGCGCACGAGCCGTCCAAGCGCGTCTTCGAGCAACTCCTCGGCCTCGGGCACCAGGGCCTGGGCCGCGGCCGAGGCCCGATGGCGCCGCAGCCAGGTTTCGAGCTCCCGCCGCGCGACGACGACCTCGCTGCGGTCGTAGTCGTCCCGCGCCAATCGCCCGAGGCGCAGGCGGGGCACCGCCAACTCGCTCTCCAGGGCGAAGGGGCTGGTCGGGTGGTAGAGCAGCAGGTCCTTGTGCCGTTCGAGGGCCAGGTTGACGTTGTCCGCGCGCAGGTAGAGCGCGGCCAATTCCGCGTAGGCCTCCGCGCAGCGCGGGTGGGCCGGGTGGCGCAGCACGAGGTACTCGAGCACCGTGGGCGCGCGGGAGCGCTCCCGAAAGACCAGCAGGTAGCGTTTGCCGTCGCGCGCCATGGAAAACCCCGCGCGCGCGATCAGGTCGCCGGCTTCGGGTCGCAGGTGGTGCGTGGGGTGCACGTCCTCCAACTCGCGCAGGGTGGTGAAGGCGCCGAAGGGGCGCCCCTCGGTCAACTGCAAACGGGCGCGTCCGACGGCGTGGATGGCCCGCGGGCGGCGGGGCAAACGGCGCGAGGACACCTGGGCGAAGTCCTTCGAGCGCCCGGCGGAAACCGCCGCCGCCGCGATCGATTCTTCCAGGAGCCGTTCGGCCGAGCCCCGGGCCTCCGGGCTCAGGCTCGCGATCGAACGCAGGGCCAGGGCGCGGGCGGCGGCGTGCCAGGGCCGGCCGTCGGCCAGGGCCCCGCGGCCGGCTTCGATCTGGTTTTGGGCCTCGGCGTCGCTGGTCCGCCCGCTGGGCAGCGGCAACTCGCCCGGCAGGGGCTGGGGACCGGTGGCCGCGCAGCCCAGGGCCAAGAGGGCCGTGAGCAGGGCGGCCAGGGCGGCCGCCCGGGGCAGGCGCCTGGCCCCGGACCGGTCCGCGGGCCGATCTCGGAAGGGGGCTGCGGGTCGGACTCTGGGTCGGGAGAGGGTCATCGCTGGGTGGGATCGGCCGCCCGCGGGCGCGCCAGGAGCGGCGGGCGCGGGCGAGCCTCCAGGTGGTGTTCGAGGAACTCCCCGACGAGCCGGTCCAGGCTC
>JBJHAV010000228.1:0-6330 GCA_050480685.1 Planctomycetaceae bacterium
GCCCTGGGCCGCGCCGTGGCGGGCGCGCGCACGGTGGTGCACCTGGCCACCGGCGGCGGCTCCGATTGGGAGACGATCGAGCGCTCCATGCTGCGCGGCAGCGTGGCGCTGGCCGAGGCCTGCGCCGACGCCGGCGTGGGGCGCCTCGTGTTTGTCTCCTCCACCGCGGCGCTCTACTTGGGTCACGACGCGGGGCCCGCGGTCGAGGACGACGTGCCGCCCGATCCGCGCCCGCAAGATCGCCCGATCTACGCGCGCGGAAAGATCCTGACCGAACTGGCCCTTCGCGACTTGGCGGCCAAACGCGGCCTCGAACTGGTCATCGCGCGCCCGGCGGTGGTGCTCGGGCCGGGCTCGCCCTTGCAGCACTCGGGGCTCGGCCTTTGGGTGCGCGACAACCACTGCGTCGGTTGGGGTCCGGGGGACCGCCCCGTGCCGGTGGTGTTCGTGGACGATGTGGCGGACGCCCTGGCGCGCGCCGCGCTGCACGAGGGGCCGGAGCTGGCCGGCAAGGCCCTGAACCTCTCCGCGGACACGGGCCTCGACCCCCGGCGCATCGTCGCCGAACTGGCGCGCGCCACCGGCCGCCGGTTGGTCTTCCACCCGCGCTCCTTGGCCTTCAGCCAAACCCTCGAAATCGGCAAGTGGCTGGTGAAAAAGGTCGGCGGGCGCAAGGACGCGGCGTTCCCCTCGTGGCGCGACCTCAAGAGCCGCCAACTGGCCCCCAAACTGCCGTGCCGCACGGCGCGCGAAGTGCTCGGGTGGCGGCCGACGGACGACCCCGAGCGTTTCCTCGACCTGGCCGTGCGCTCCCACGGGGCCCAGGCGCCGCCGGCACCCGAAGGCCCGCGCGGCGACGCGCCCCGCGGCCAGGCCGCCCCGAGCCAAGCTGCCGCCGGGGCATGAATCCGCCGCTCTGCCTGCACGTCTTCGCGACCTTCCAGGCGGCCGGGCCCCAGGTGCGCACGGTGGATTTGATCCGCGCCTTCGGAGGCGCTTACCGCCACCGCATCCTGCCCATGGATGGGCGCGCCGAAGCGGCGGGGCTCCTGCCGGGCGGCGTCGATGCGAAGGTGCTGGAGCCGCCGCCCAAGGCGGGCAGCGCGCGCACCGCGTGGCGCCTCGCCGGGCGCCTTTCGGAGCTGCGCCCGGATCTGCTTCTGACCTACAACTTCGGCGCCGTCGATGCGCTGCTTGCCGCGCGCTGGAAGGGCGCTCCGCCCGCGATCCACCACGAGGACGGTTTCGGGCCCGACGAAGCCGCGGGCTACAAACGCAGGCGGGTTTGGCTGCGCCGCTTGGCCCTGCCCGCCGCCGCGCGGGTGGTGGTGGTTTCCGCCGGGCTGGAAGCGGCGGCCCTGGGGCCCTGGCGCCAAGCGCGCTCCAAGGTCGTGCGCATCCCCAACGGGATCGAGACCGCGCGTTTTGAGCACCTCGCGGGCCCGGGCGCCGAGTTGCGCGCGAAGCTGGGCATCGGCCCGGAGCAGGTGGCCGTGGGCACCGTCGGGCACCTGCGGCCGGAGAAAAACCAGGCCCGGCTCCTGGAGGCCGCGGCCCTGGCCCTGGAAGCCGGGGCGCCCCTGCACCTGATCGTGGTCGGCGACGGTCCCGAGCGCGCCGCCCTGGCGGCGAGCCCCGCCGCCCGGCGCTTGGGTGCGCGCCTGCATTGGCTCGGGCACCTGCCCGATCCGCGCCCGGTCTACTGGGCCCTGGACCTGTTCGCGCTCAGCTCCGACACGGAGCAGATGCCGATCTCCCTGCTGGAGGCCATGGCCGCCGGCCGGGCCGCGCTCTCCACGGACGTGGGCGACGTGCGCGCCATGCTCGGACCCGAGGCGCACGACTGCGTCGTTGCACCCGGGCCGGGAGCGGCCTCGGCCCTGGCCCGCTGCCTGGCGGCCCTGGCCGCCGATCCGGACCGGCGGGCGTGGCTGGGCGACCACAACCGCGCGCGGGCCCGGACCGAGTACGACCAGGAGCGCATGGTGGCCGCCTACGGTCGTCTCTACGCCGAAGTGCTCGGCCGCGGGGCCTGAGCTGTCCCCGGAAGCGAGCCGGGGGGGCCGGCCGCCCTGGAGGGGGGTCCTCCCCGGGCGTAGAATCGCCCGGATCGTCCGCGCGGCCCCATGCGCGCGGGAGCCCCGTGGCTCCACCCTCCGTGGCTCCACCCCCGTGACTCCCCCCCTCGGCCCCGCGGCCCCTCCTCCCGGTACCCACCTCCGGCCTCCCGTCCAGCCCAGCCCGCCTCCGGTCCATGAGCAGCATCGAGACCCTCCCGTCCGCCGAGTTGGACGTGGTCCTTGGCGTCCGCGACCGCGCCTTCGCCCAGATGATCGCCATGATCCATCTGGCGAACAACCGCCCGGACAAGCAGAACGGCGATCCGAAGGTGGGCGGACACCCGGCCGCCTGCGCCAGTTGCACGGACTTGCTCGCCGCCCTGCACCTGGTGGTGCGCGAGCCCCAGGACTTCGTGGCCTGCAAGCCGCACGCCTCGCCGATCGACCACGCCTACCACCACCTGCTGGGGCTCTTCCGCCGCGAGGACGGCACCTGGCTCGACGACCAGGAGGCCGAGGGCGCCATGGGCCGCCTGCGCAAGTTCCCACGCCCGGGCGAATCGGACGTCTTCCAGAGTTATCACGCCAAGAGCGACCCGGACGCCTTCCACTTCCTGCCCTCGGGTTCGGTCGGCATCCCGCCGGTGAACTCGATCTACCTGGCGCTGGCCTACCGCTACGCCAAGGACCACGGTTTCGACGTGCCCGAGGGCGCGCACTTTTGGTCGCTGATGGGCGACAGCGAGTTCCGGGAGGGATCGCTGCTCGAAGTCATGCCCGAGGTGGCCGAACGGGGGCTGGTCGACGTGACTTGGATCGTCGACTACAACCGTCAAAACCTCGACGGCACGCGCACGGGTTTTGTGCCCGGCTCGAATCGCTCGGATGCGGACCGCATCCAGGGCACCTTCGAAGCCAACGGCTGGCGCGTTTTGCAACTGCGCCACGGGCGCAAGCGCCAAGAGCTCTTCGCGCGCGAAGGCGGCGATGGTCTGCGGCAACTGCTGGAGCGCGGCTACAGCGACTACGAGTTCCAACTGGTGCTCTTCCGCAAGGACGCCGCGCTGGCGCGCGAGCTGGGCGCGGAGCGGATGCCGAAGGCCAAGGCATTCCTCGATTCCCTGGGTGACGAAGAACTGCTTGAAGCGCTCTTCGACCTGGGCGGGCACGACATGGACGTGCTGGTGGAAGCCCTGCGCAGCGCGCGGACCGACGACGAGCGCCCCTACCTGATCGTGGCCCACACCCTGAAGGGACGCGGCCTCGCCTGCGCCGCGGACCCGGCCAACCACTCGACCTTGCCCTCGAAGAAGGAAGTGCAAGCGATCCTGGAGGCCCAGGGGCTGTCCCTGGAGCGCCCCTTCGAGCGTTTCGCGGAGGACACCGAAGAAGCGCGTTTCCTGGCCGAGCGCCGGCGCAAGTTCCAGCGCGGCATGGAGGCCCACGACGAGCTGATCTCTCGCAACGCCGAGGCGGCCCGCGCGGCCCTCGACGCGGTCGATGGTTGTCCCGACGCCCTCGGCATCGACACGTCGCTCTATCCCGTCACCCACACCCAGTGGATGTGGGGGCAGATCGCCGCCAAGTTGATCCGCATCGGCACCCACGACGAAGGCGGGCCCGCCCTGGGTTCGAGCGCGGACCGCGAACTGGACGAGTTGGAGCAGCGCTGGGCCCCGGCCGCGCGCTACGTGATGACTCTCTCCCCCGACGTCGGCACGAGCACGAACATCGCGCCGACCATGAACAAGCGCATCTACGGCGCGGATCAGCTCGTCAGCCCCGAGCGCTTGGAATTCCAAGCGCGCCACCCGGAGCTCTACGCGCGGGACGAGCGCTTCACGCGCCACATCCGCTTCGAGATCGCCGAAGCCAACTGCATGAGCGCCGTCGGCTCCTTCGGCAAGATGGGCGCCTACACCGGGCTGCCTTTCATGCCGATCATGACGGTCTACGACTTCTTCCTGAAGCGGGCCCTCGATCAGCTTTATTACAACCTCTACTGGGGTGCGGACTTCGTGTTGATCGGCACGCCCTCGGGCGTGACCCTTTCGCCGGAAGGGGCCCAGCACTCCTGGAAGAGCGACATCCAAATCCCGAACCTGATCACCTGGGAGCCGGCCTTCGCGGTCGAGATGGAGTGGATCCTCTCGGACGCCATCCGCCGGCGCATGGAAGGGCGCACCGAGGGTCGCAGCGGCGTGCTGGTGCGCGCGGTGACCCGCGGCATCCCCCAGGCGCTGATGCTCGACAACCTGCGCCGCCAGGCAAGGTTCAAGGAGAACCTGGCCGCCGACCAGCGCCTGCGCCCTGCCGGGCTCGACGGCGATTGGGGCACGGCCCTCGACGAAACCGAGGTGCCGGCGCTCTCCGACGATGAGATCCTCGCCGCGGTGCGGCGGGATTGCCTGCGCGGCGCGTGGCACCTGGTCGATTGGCGCGGCTACGCCGGCTACACCCCCGGCGATAACGTGGTGCGCCTGTTCGTGATGGGCTCGCTGGTGACCGAAGCCCTCGAAGCCAGCCAGGTGCTCTTGCAGTTGGGCATCTACGCGGACGTGATCGCGGTCAGCTCGCCGGAACTTTTGAGCGGCATCCTGGGCGAAAAGACCGGCTACAAACACCTGCGCGAGGAGCTGGGCGTCGACGGCGACTTGCACCTGGTGCCGCGGGTGCTGGAGGACGGCGCCTCGGCCGCGGGTTTGGCCGGACGGCGTGTGCCGATCGTGGCCGTGCTCGACGGCGAAGCCGGCCTGCTCGACAACCTGGGCAGCATCGTCGGCGTGCGCCAGGTCACCCTGGCGGTGCGGCGCTTCAGCAAGTGTGGCCGGCCCGATGAGGTCTTCGAGTACCAGGGCCTGGATGCCAAGTCGATCGTCGAAGCGGCCGGCCGAGCGCTGTCCGAGACCGCCCTGGAGGAGGTGCGCCTTTCGAAGGCCGCCCTCGCCGCCCTGGAAGGCCGCCGGCACGAGGGCCAGCGCCCCCACTGGCGCGAACTCTGGCCGGCGGGCGAGTGAGCGTCGAGGACGGAGCGCGCGGCCCCCAGGGCGACGCCGAGGGGCTCGAAGCGGACTTCGCCGCCGCCGCGCCGCCCCCGGCGCCGCGCCGCGACGGCGATCCGCCGGACTTCCCGCCCTTCGAAACCCTGGAGCGCCGGCGGGTCTACGAGTCGCCCTGGTGCGCCCTGCGCCGGGATTGGATCCGCTTGCCGGACGGGGGCGAGCAGGACTACCACGTCTTCGAGGTCTCCAACGCCGTCGCGGTGGTGCCGATCCTGCCGGACGGGCGGGTGCTTTTGATTTGGCAGTACCGCTACCCCAGCGGGCGCTGCCAGTGGGAGTTGCCCGCCGGGCGCATCCACGCGGACGAAGCGCCGAGTGTGGCCGCCGCCCGCGAACTGCTCGAGGAAACCGGGCACGCGGCCCAGTCCCTCGAACCCCTGCCGGGTTTTTTCCCCACCGGCGGGATCAGCGCCCACTACGCCCACGCCTTCCTGGCCCGCGGGTGCCGCGAAGTTGCCCCGGTGGCCCACGACGGCGCCGAGCAGATCCTGGTGCGCGCCTTCGCCCGGGAAGAGGTCCAGCAGCTCCTGGCCGAAGGTGCCTTCGCCGACGCCTTCACGGCCCTGCCGCTGTTTTATGCCTTCGGGCGCCTCTGATTGCCCTGATCGGCCGGACTTCTCACCCGAAGCGACAGGCTTCGGCCTTTGGCAGCTTCCTGCTAGTGTCCAAGTCCGCGGGGGGGCAGCCCCCGCGCCCGACGACCCCGAGCCCTACGCAGCCATGACGAAGAAGAACCAGCGCTCCGCCGCGCCGATCCGCACCGACGACACGACCATCGAAGCCCTCTCGGTGCTGCTCGCGGACAGCTACACGCTGTACCTCAAGACCCACAACTTCCACTGGAACGTGACCGGGCCGATGTTCACGACCCTGCACGGGCTGTTCATGACCCAGTACACCGAACTCTCCCTGGCGGTGGACGAGATCGCCGAGCGCATCCGGGCCCTGGGCGCCTTCGCCCCGGGCAGCTACAGCGAGTTCGCCTCCCTGGCCGCAGTGCGCGAATCCACGGGCCGCGTGTCCGCCACCGACATGATCCACGAGTTGGTCTCGGACCAACGCACGGTGGCCGAGGCCGCCCAGCGTGTGATCGACGCCGCCGAAGCCGCCGGCGACGCCGTCAGCGCCGACCTCGGCACCCGGCGCATGGACGTGCACGAGAAAAACGCCTGGATGCTGCGCAGCCACCTGGAATAGCGGTACGGAGT
>JBJHAV010000229.1:0-6320 GCA_050480685.1 Planctomycetaceae bacterium
CGCCGGGTCGAAGTCCGGATCGCCCGGGTTCGCCGTGCGGAAGGTGCGCTCGCGCCGCCAGCGGTCTTGCCACTTGGCTTCGATGGCGAGGTGGTCGTAGGCGTGGCTCATGGGCAAAAGGGGGGCTGGGAGTGCCCTGGGGACGGGCCGGGGCGGAACGCCGATCCGGGGGGGGCGGCGCCCCGGCGGGCGGGCAGGATAGGCGGCGGGCAGCCCACGGGCCACCGCGGCCCCGGGCGGGCGCTCCCTCGGCCGCGCCGGCCGCAGCCCCGGCCGCGGCCCTGTCCCCGGCCCTGTCCCCGGCCCCCCCACCCGGGCCGGACCTCCGGGCGATTGCTTGACGCGCCCCCCCGCGCTCGGCATTCTCTCGGGCCCTCGCCGGACCGGTGAGGCCTCCCGAACACGGGTGCGCGCCCCGCGCGTGTCCGCGGGGGATTAGCTCAGTTGGTAGAGCGCTACAATGGCATTGTAGAGGTCAGGGGTTCGACTCCCCTATCCTCCACCAGACCGCGGCGGCCGCTGTCCCCTCCGGGCGGCGGCCGCCGGTCGTTCCAGGCTCCCCGCAACCCACCCGCCCGCAGACCATGAGCGACCTGGCCCACCCCGATCGCCTGGAGAAGCTCGCGCGCCTGCGGGCCGCGGGCATCGATCCGTACCCCGCCCGCGGCGTCGAACACGAACCCATCGGCAGCGTGCTGGCCGGTCTGGGCACCCCGGAGGAGCCCGGCCCCCGCCTCGGCCAGCGGGCCAGCCTGGCCGGCCGCCTGCTCTCCCTGCGAGACTTCGGCAAGCTGATCTTCGCGCCGCTCCAGGACCGCAGCGGCCGGCTCCAGGTCGGCCTGCGCCGCGACAGCCTGGAGGCCTGGTGGCCCCAGCGCAAACTGTTCGACGGCGGCGACCTGGTGGCCGTGGAAGGGGAGCTCGGCTTCACCCAAAAGGGCGAGCCGACCCTCTGGGCGGAGAGTGTGCGTTTGCTCGCCAAGAGCGTCGCGCCGCCCCCGGAGAAGTGGCACGGGCTGGTGGACAAGGAACTGCGCTATCGGCGGCGCTACGTGGACCTTTGGAGCTCCCCCGGAGTGGCCGAAGTTTTCACCGCCCGCAGCCGCATCGTGTCCTTCGTGCGCCGTTTCCTGGAGGACCGCGACTTCCTGGAAGTCGAAACGCCGGTGCTGCAGGCGATCGCCGGCGGCGCCGCGGCGCGCCCCTTCGTGACCCACCACAACGCGCTCGGCCTCGACATGTACCTGCGCATCGCGCCGGAGCTGTACCTCAAGCGCCTGGTGGTGGGCGGCCTGGAGCGGGTCTTCGAATTCGCGCGCAACTTCCGCAATGAAGGCCTTTCCCAGCGCCACAATCCCGAGTTCACGATGCTCGAGATCTACTGGGCCCAGGCGGACTACCGCCATCAGATGCGCCTGATGGAGGAGTTGCTCGAAGGGCTCGCCACCTCCCTGTACGGCGGCCCCGAGGTCCCCCACCGGGGCGGCACGCTCGACTTCCGCGCGCCGATCCGGCGCTTTCGCTACCTGGACCTCTTCCGCGAGCGCAACGGCTGCGACTGGCGCGATCAGACGGCCGTGCGCGGCCTCGCCAAGCGCCTCGGGCTGGAAGAGCGACACGGGTTTGCGAAGCTGGCGAACGACGTCTTTGAAGCCACCTGCGAGGACGCGGTCGAGGGCGTGGGCTTCATCGTCGACTACCCGATCGAAATCTGCCCCCTGGCCAAGGCTTCACCGGACGATCCCGGCGTGGCCGAGCGCTTCGAACTCTTCGTCGGCGGCATGGAGCTGGCCAACGGCTTCAGCGAGCTGAACGACCCGGCCGAACAACTGCGGCGCTTCGAGGAACAAATCGCCAGCCAGGACCCGGAGGCCCCCGGCGAGGTCGACCACGACTACGTCCAGGCCCTGGAGTACGGCATGCCCCCCACCGCCGGGGTCGGCATCGGCATCGACCGATTGGTGATGCTCCTGACCGACCAGGAGTCGATCCGCGACGTGCTGCTTTTCCCCACCATGCGGCCCCTGCGCCGCGAGGGCGAAGAGGCCGAAGCCGGGCCCGAGGCTGGACACGATCCCGGGCCCGACGCCGGACCCGCCCCCGGCCCTCGGGGCTGACGGCGGGCGCGGGACCGCGGGGGCCAGGTAACTCCCCTCGGCCGGGCCCCGCCGCCGGGTACCCTCTCTGCGCCCGAAGGGGCCGACCGCATCCGTGTACACGACCTTCCTCTCCTGGCGCTACCTATTCGCCCGCCTGACCAACCTGGTCGGGATCGTCGGCATCCTGGTGGCCGTGGGGGCCCTGATCCTGATCCTTTCGATCATGACGGGCTTCCTGGAGGAGCACCGCCGCACCGTACGCGGCAGCCTCTCGGACCTGACGATCGCGCCGATCCAGCACGCCACCATGGCGGACGGCCGCCAGGTGCCCCTGGAGCCCGGGCCCACCCTGCGCAAGGTGCGCACCGACCCGCGGGTGGTGGGAGCCTCCGCGCGCCTGGTGTGGGTCGGAATGATTGCCCAAGGGGGCGAGCAGGCCGGCTACATCTCGCGCCTGATGACCAATCCCGACCTGGGCGGCCTCCTGGGGGTGCAACTCGTCGGCATCGACGTGCGCACGGCGGAGAACGTGGCCCTGGTCGGTGTGGCTGTTGCCCTTCGGCTGCACGGCGTCCACTGGAACGCGCCCCGTTTCGGGGACGAATTCGAGACCACCGACTTCCTCAGCTCCTTGGCTCGCGAGGGCAATCCCCGCCAGCGCTCCGCGCCGGTGCGCTACCCGCTCCTGCCCTTCGCGCCGGTGCAGTCCCTCGACCGCAGTCCCCTGCCGCGCGCGCCGGTGCTCGTCGGCGAGCAGCTCTTCGATCGCTTGGACATGCGCCGGGGTTCGGTTCTGCAACTGGCCACCGCCGTGCCCGACCCGCGCACCGGCGACGTGCGCATCAACAACCGCGAGTTCCTGGTGGCGGGCACCTTCCGCTCAGGGGCGAACGAGATGGATCTGGAGCGCATCTACCTGCCGCGTCGGGAGCTCTCCGACTTTCTGGGCGGCACCCTGCGCTACAGCGAGATCCTGGTGCGATTGGCCGACTACGACCGCGACGCACGCGCGGTGCGCCAGGATTTCCTGGAAGTCCTGGCTCGGGAAGGCCTGATCTGGGACGGCGGCAGGGAAGAGGACGCCGTTCGAGACCGCCAGGTGCGCACCTGGGAGGACCAAAAGCAGATGCTGCTGCGCGCCATCGAAAACGAGCGGGTCCTGATGGCGATCATGCTCAGCCTGATCCTGGTGGTGGCCGGCTTCACGATCTTCGCGATCCTGACCATGATGGTCACCGAGAAGCGCCGCGACATCGGCATCCTCACGGCGGTCGGTGCCACCCCGCGCGGCATCCTGACCACCTTCGTGATGATCGGTTTTTGGGATGCCCTGCTCGGTACGGCCCTCGGCACCCTGGCGGGCGTGCAGGCGGCGCTGCACATCGACGACATCGAAATCTGGCTCTCCGAAAGGTTTGGTTGGCAGATCTTCGATCGCAACGTGTACTTCTTCGACCGCATCCCGTCGGTGGTCCAACCCGGAGCGGTCGCCTTGATCGTGTTCGGGGCCTTCGCCCTGACCCTGCTCTTTGCCGCGATTCCCGCTTGGCGCGCTGCGCGCCTCGATCCGGTCGTCGCCCTGCGCTACGAGTGAACCCCGTGGAAGCCGTCGATCCCACCCAAGCGGTCCCCCGGGAGCGCACCTCAACCGCCGCCCGCGGCGCGCCGCTGTTGGCGGCCCGCGGCATCAAGAAAGCCTTCCCCATCGGGAAGCGTTCCCTCGAAATTCTGCACGGCGTCGACCTGGAACTCTTCGCCGGGGAGCGCCTTGCGCTGGTGGGCATGTCCGGCGCCGGCAAGTCGACCCTGCTGCACGTGCTCGGCCTGCTCGAACGCCCGGACGCGGGCGAGGTTTGGATCGACGGCCGCTCGGGTTGGACCCTCTCGACCTCGGAGCGCGCGAGCCTGCGCAACCGCGGCATCGGCTTCGTGTTCCAGTTCTACCACCTCCTGCCGGAGTTGAACGCGGTCGAGAACGTGCTGCTCCCCGCCATGATCGCCCACGGGCGCCTCTCCTACTTCTCGCGCCGCCGGGCCCTGCGGCGGCGGGCGACCGACTTGCTCGAAGCCTTCGGCCTGGGCGAACGCCTGACACACCGCCCGGACCAGCTCTCGGGCGGCGAACGCCAGCGGGTCGCCCTGGCCCGGGCCCTGTTCCACGATCCGCCGCTGATCATCGCCGACGAGCCCACCGGCAATCTGGACAGCGAAACCGGCCGGCGGGTGCTCGAACTGCTCTTCAGCGAGCAGGAGCGGCGCCGCAACGCGCTGCTGCTGGTGACCCACGACGAACGCCTGGCCGAACGCTGCGACCGGGTCGTGACCATGCGCGACGGGCGCATCGCACCGCCCGACGCGTAGGCCGGCCGATTAGCTTCCCGCCGCCGGGCGCGGGCTGCCGCTCCACCCCAAACGGTCGCGCAGACGCCGGAACGGGTCCAAGTCCGGCATGGAGATCAGCGGGTAGGGCGCCGGATGGCGGTCGATGCGCAGCACCTCGCCCGGGGCCAACTCCCCCAGGCGGTGGCCGTCGATCACGACCCGCGCCGGGTCCTCTTCCTCGAGCACCTCGACCTCCAGTTCCGAGGTCGCCGGCACCACCAGGGGCCGGTTCGCCAGGCCCTGGGAACAAATCGGCGTGATCACGAAGGCCGGCACGAAGGGCACCAGGATCGGGCCGCCGGCCGAAAGCGAGTAGGCCGTCGAACCGCTCGGCGTGGCGACGATCAAGCCGTCGGCCCGGTAGTCCGTGACCCATAGCCCGCCGACGCTCAAGCGGATCGTGCCCATGGGACCGGCCGCGCCGCGGTGCACAACCACGTCGTTCAGCGCCACCCCCCGCACCAGGGCCCGCGGACCGTGGCGCTCGCAGCGCAGGCGCTGGCGCGGTTCGATCACCGCCGCGCCGCGCAGGGCGCCTTCGAGCACCTCGTGCCAACGGCCGGCGGGTGTGGAAGCGAGGAAGCCGACCCGGCCGAAGTTGATGCCGAGGGTCGGCACCGGGTGGCGCGCAAAGGCGCGCACGGCCCCCAGGATGGCGCCGTCGCCGCCGAGCACCAGCACCAGGTCCGGGGGGCTCTCCAAGTTCTGGCGCCCCTCCTCCACGTCCTGGGCGAAGGCGCGCACGTCGTCCTCCAGCCGCACCTCCGAAACGCGCTCGCGCAAAAACGCGAGCAGTTCGGGCAGGAGCTGGCGCACCCCTGCCTTTTCCGGGTGGGCGAACACCAGCACCCGGCTCACCACACCCAAAGCCGCGGACCTGGGTCCGATCACGCCCGGGTCGCCCGCGGACTTCGCTCCGCCTTCCTGTTCGCCCGCTCGGGCCATGCTCTCCTCCCTCCTCGCGGGCCAAACCCGCGGTGACAGCCTACCGCGAACGGGCCGAAAGGGCCCGGATGGTGCTAAACCAGGCTCGGACGCAGGAGCCCGAGCACCGCGCGTTCGATGCCGTCGGCGTCGAGCCCGGTGGCCGCCAGTTGTTCCTCGCGGGTCGTGCGGTGGCGCTCGTAGCGGTCCGGCAGGGCCAGGACGCGCACCTGAGCCCGCGCCCCCGGGGTGCGGGCGGCGGCTTCGAGCACCGCCGAGCCGAAGCCGCCGGCGCGCTGGTGTTCCTCCAGGGTGAGCAGGTAGCGCCGTTCGCGCAGGTGCTGGCCGAGCAGGTCCTCGTCCAGGGGCTTGGCGAAACGCGCGTCCACCACGGCGACCTGAATGCCGCGCAGGCGAAGGCGCTCGGCCGCCAGCAGGGCTTCCCCCACCAGGGCGCCGAAGGCCCACAGCACCAGGTCTCCGTCCTCAAGCAGCACCTCCGCCGCGCCGGGGCGCATCTCGCGCCGCTCGCTCGCGTGCACACGCTCGTGCCCCGGGCATTGCCCGCGGGGCCAGCGCAGGGCCACCGGCCCATCCAGATGCAGGGACATGTCGAGCATGCGCTCCAAGTCCGAACGGTCCCGGGGAGCCGCCACCACGATGCCGGGCAGGGTGCGCAGGAAGGCCGTGTCGAAGACCCCGTTGTGGGTCGGGCCGTCCTGGCCGACGAGCCCGGCGCGATCCATGCAAAAGACCACCGGCAGGCCCTGGAGCGCGACCTCCTGGAAAACCTGGTCGTAGCCGCGCTGCAGGAAGGTCGAGTAAATCGCCACCAGCGGACGCAGCCCGGCCTTGGCCATGCCGGCCGCCATGGCGACCGCGTGTTGGTCGGTGATGCCGGTGTCGTGGAAACGC
>JBJHAV010000230.1:0-879 GCA_050480685.1 Planctomycetaceae bacterium
GGCGGATCTCGCTCAGCGCTGCGACCACGGTCGTCTTGCCGGTGGCGAAGCCCCCGGCCACGACGATCTTCACGGTCTTGACGGCCGGGCGCGCCCCGGTGTCCGGGGGCGTGTTTACATCCAGGCGCCGCCGTTTTGATCGAGGGTCTGGCCGGTCAACAGCCCGGCGTCCGGGCTCAGCATCCAGGCGACCGCCCCGGCGACCTCTTCCGGCGTCCCCATGCGCCCGAGCGGAACCTGGGCCATGGCCATCGCCAGGGCCTGTTCCTCGCTGACCCCACACCCCGCCGCAATCCCGGCGATGCCCTCGCGGGCCATCTCCGTGTCGACCCAACCGGGACAAAGCGCATTCACGCGCACGTCCTTCGGCGCCCACTCCATGGCCAAGGCGCGGGTCAGCCCCAACAGACCGGCCTTCGAAGCGCAGTACCCCGTGTACCCACTCACGCCGATGCGCGCCAGGATCGAGGCGATGAAGACCAGGTGACGGGGCCCCGGCCCTTGGGCCGCATGGCGCTCGAAGGCGCGCGCGCTGTGATAACTCCCCGACAGATTGGTGGCGACCAGATCGGCAAAACGATCCTCGGGGCCCGCTTCATTGGCTCCGCCGATGCCGGCGTTCGCGACCAGGGCGTGGAAGGGCCCTTGGGCGCCTGCGGCACGCGCGAAGGCGGCCTCGACCGCCTGTGCGTCGCGGATGTCGACCGGCTCCACGTGCACACGCCCCACCGCTCCGCCATCCGGCGGCGCTTCGATCACGAGTTCCGCGGCCAAGGCGTCCAGGCGCCACTTGGAGCGCGCGAACACCGACAGGTGCGCTCCTTCCTCGTGCAGCCGGTGGGCGATGGCCCGGCCGATGCCTGTGCCCGCGCCGGTGAT
>JBJHAV010000230.1:889-6307 GCA_050480685.1 Planctomycetaceae bacterium
GGTGATGGCGATGTGCCGTCCTTCGAAACGCCGCTCCATGTTCATCCCTCCTGGGTTTCCAGCCAGCGTTCGGCCTCGATCGCCGCTTGGCAACCCATGCCCGCGGCGGTCACCGCCTGGCGGTAGACGTGATCGGCCACGTCGCCGGCCGCGAACACACCGGGCAGTTTGGTGCGTGTGCCGCGCTCGAGCACCAGGTAGCCGTTTTCATCGGTATCCAGTTGTCCCGCGAGGAACGCCGTGTTCGGCGTGTGCCCGATGGCCACGAACAGGCCGCCACAGGGCAATTCCTCGCGCTCGCCATTCGTCGTGTTTTCGAGCACGGCGCCGCGCACCTTGCCCGTGTCGACGCCGAGCACCTCGACCACCACCCGGTTCCAATGGAAACGGATCTTTTCGTGCTTGAGCGCGCGCTCTTGCATGATTTTCGAAGCGCGCAGGCTGTCGCGGCGGTGCACCACGTGCACGGTGCTGGCGAAACGCGTCAGGAAAAGCGCTTCTTCCATGGCCGTGTCTCCGCCCCCCACCACGACCAGTTCTTGACCCTTGAAGAATGCGCCGTCGCAGGTGGCGCAGGCCGACACTCCCCGATTGCGCAGGCGCGTTTCCGATTCGAGTCCCAACCAGCGCGCGCTGGCCCCGGTCGCGACGATGACCGCCCGCGCCAGGTGTTCGACGCCGTCGGTGGTGACGATGCGCTTGGGCTGGGAGGCCAAATCGCAGCGCACCACGTTGTAGGGCTCCAGCCGCGCGCCGAAACGCTCCGCCTGGCGGCGCAGCAGCGCCATCAGGTCGGGCCCGGTGATGCCCTCGGGGAACCCCGGATAGTTCTCGACCTCGGTGGTCAGCATGAGCTGGCCGCCGGGCAACAGGTCGGGCGCCTCGGAGCTGGGCTCGCCTTCGAACACGAGCGGCTTCAGGTTGGCGCGGGCGGCGTAGATCGCGGCTGTGTAGCCGGCGGGACCCGAACCGATGATGACGACGTCGTGCGGTGTGGACATGGGGCCTGGAGCTAAGGGGTGGGGCCGGGAGTCTAACCGGGCCCCGCGGGCGGGCCGCCGCCCGCGTTCGGCTGGGGCGGCGGGGCCGGCCGCCCGGTAGGCTCCGGCCATGGCCCAGCCCGTCGCCTTCGATCGCGAAGCGTGGATTCCGCCGCTCGCCGAGCTGAGTTCGCGGGTGGTGCGCGCCGCGCACCGGACCCTCGCCTCCGGCGCGGCTCCCCGCCGGCCCGTGGGTCAGGGGGTGGCCGACGCCACCTACGCCGTCGACGCGGCGGCGGAACTGGAAGTCGAGCGCTGGTTCGAGGAGGCCGCCCGCCGGGGCCCGCTTTCGCTCTTCAGCGAGGACGCCGGCTGGCGGCACGGGGAACCGCGCCCCGGCGGCGGCTGGCGCGAGCGCGGCGACGGCGACCACGGGGGGCCCAGGCTCGTGATCGATCCGATCGACGGCACACGCAACCTGATGAGCGACCTGCGCTCGGGTTGGTGCGCCCTGGCCCTGTGTCCGCCGGGAACGGGCGAACCGCGCCTGGCCGACGTGACCGTCGGTTGGCTGGAGGAGATCGCCACCACCCGCCAGGGGGTTCGGCGCCGCTACCTGGCGCGGGCCGGCGCCGGCGCCCTGCGCGCGGATTTGGACCGCGCGGGGGACTCCCTGGGCCCCGAAACGCCCCTGCGCGCGGACGCGGACCGGGTGCTGGACCACGGCTACTACCCGTATTTCCGCTACGCCCCCGACATGCGACCCGCCCTGCCCGAAATCGAAGGGCGTTTCTTCGCCCGGCTGGCGAGCGCCGAGGGCGCCGACGTGCGCAACTGCTGGGACGATCAGTACATCTGCTCGGCCGGCCAGTTGGCGCTCCTGGCCGAGGGCGTCTACCGCTTCGTGGCCGACCTGCGGCCCCTTTTGGCGGCGCGGCGCGGCCGGCCCACCCAGCCCTCCAAACCCTACGACGTGGCCGCGGCCCTGCTCGTGGCCCGGGAGGCCGGTTGCCCGGTCGTGGACCCGGCCGACCCCGGGGGCGGTCCGGTGGATGCCCCCTTGGATGCGGTCACGCCGGTGGGGTTCGTGGGTTTCCACAACGAAACGACGCGCGCCTGCCTTTGGCCGCTGCTGGCGGCGGAACTGCACGACGGCGAAGAGCCGAGCTGAGAGGGCGCCGGGCGGGCCCGCAAACCACCCCGGCTCCCCCGTCACGGCTTCCCCGTCACGGCTTCCCCGTCCCGGACCGGGGAGGTCCGCCGGTGCCGGCGCCCGCCCGCACCTGAGCCCGGGGGCCCCGCGGGCCGATGGCTGGTCCATGCTCCAGTCCCCGCGACCCGCCGCCATCGCCATCGGCATCGCCGGAGCGCTGCTCCTGGCCGCCATAGCCCTTCCGTCGCGCCATTCCGACAGCCGGACACCGCGTTTCCCCCCCGCCTCGGACCGCTGGCCGGGCCTGGTGCTGAACAGCCTGCCCCTGACCGATCTGGCCGCCCTGGAGCTGCTCGTGCACGTGGACCGCCGGGACCGGCCCCACGAGGTTTTCCTGCGGGACGCCCGCGGGCAGGGGTATCACCTGCCCCTGGGCGATCTGGTGGCCGGCGCCGAACGCCACCGCATGGGCCTCTTGGACCCCGGGGACTGGCACGTGGAACTGCGTGTGGCCGGCGGCGATGTCGCCCTGGCCGAACGGCGCGTGTCGGTGGTCGGCGGACGCACCCACGGCCTGATCCTGGATGGCCGCACCCTCCGCTCGGACGGCCCGGCGCGCCCGACCTCGGGGCGCATCACCGGTGCATCCGGCGATCAGCCGCTCAGCGTGCGACTGATCCACATCGAAGACCTCCTGGGCGCCCGCCGGGAAGGCCGGAGCGATCCGCGGGGCGTGGTCGCCGCGCCGCTCCCCGGCTCCCCCGCCGGCACCTTCCAGGCGGATCTGCGCCCCGGTCAGCACGTGCTCGCCCTGGACGGGCTGCCCTTCGAAACCCTGGTCTGGGTCGACGGGCAAAGCGGCCGCTGGGAACCGGAACTCTCCTTGGGTCCCGCTCGCCTGCGCCTCCACGTGCGCGACCGGGACGGCGAAGCGCTCCCCGAGGGATCGCGTGTGCATTGGTCCACCGGCCTCGCCGGCGGCGAACCCGCGCCCTTTTGGAACGTGGGCAGCGCCTACCTCGGCGACGGGCCCTTGGAAATCGAAACCTTCGCGGGCGAACTGCGCCTCGTGGTGGAAAGCCCGGGACGCACGCCGCGCACCGCGCGCACGGTGCTCGAAGGGGGCGAACGGGAACTGTCCGTGCAGCTCGGGGCGCGCCGCCGGCCCTAAGCGGGCGACGGGCTCAGCAAGAGAGGGGCTAAGCGAGCGACGGGCCGGAGGGCGACGTGCGCGCCAGCCCCGCGCGCGCATCCAACCACTCGGCGGCGGCCTCTTCGGCGCGGGCCAGGGGCAACTGGAACGCCGCCTTCAGGCTCTCGCTGACCACCGACGGGCTGACGCCGAACTCGCGCGCCACCTCGCGCTGCAAACGCCCGCGCGCCGCGCGCACCGTGGCCTGTTGGCGCGCGGTCCACGTGCCGCGCAGGGTGCCCATCATTTCGAAGAGGCTCGACACCGCGGCTTCGTCCGCCTCGTCCAGGCCGAGCGCCACGAGCCACGAGCCGCGCTCGCGCGCCATGGCGAGGGCCTTCTCACTGGCGGTCACCGCGTAGTCCCCACCCCTGCCTCCGCCCCAGCCGAGGCCCATGGCCAAGCGCAGGGGAAAGGCGGCGTCGGAGAGTTCGCGAGCCACGGCGACCACGGCACCGGGGCGCGCCAACGCACAGCGCCAACCGCTGGGCACACTGCGCCACGCTTCGCTCATGCCGAGGTTGGCGGCCAGCGGCCCGAGGGCGCGCACCGCCGCCTCCAACTGCTGTTCGGCCTCGCGGCGTCGCGCCGGCCCGCGCTGACGCTGGGGCGCGACCACGAGTACCCACGGGCCCTTGCCCTGGGTCCGCCCCTCGGCCGGGGAGGTTTGGCTCCTTCCGTCGACACCCGATCGCATGGCGCCGGGAGCCGATGGTCCACGACCCCCGTACCTCCACCTTGCCCGAAACCGACCAGGACGTCGAGGGGCGGATTCGGTTGTCTTGGTCGGCGGGTCTCGGCGGCCTAGTCTGGGGGCGTGCAAATCGAGCTCACACTGGAGATTGCCCGGCCGCCCGACGTGGTGTTCGGCTTACTGACCGACGAGGCGCGCCTGGGGGAATGGGTCGCCGGATTGGCCGAGCACCGGGTCCTGGAACGCGCCGAGGGGCACGTGGGGTCCCGTTTCGCCCAGAGTCTGCGCACCGGGGAAGGGCTCTTGGAGTTCGAGGGCCACGTGACCGAATGGCTCGCGCCGCGCACCTTCGCCTACCGGCTCGACAATCCCCAGGTGGCCTTGGACGTGCGCTTCGACCTCGCGGCCGAAGGCGCGGGCACACGCCTCGTGCACAGTTCGCGGGCCGAACTGCGCAGTTGGCTTTTGCGCGCCGTCAAGATGCGCTTGGAGCGCTCCGCGCGCGAACGACTCGAAGCCGACCTGGCGCGCCTGCGCGGCCTGCTCGAGTAATCCCGTCACAACCGGCCGCACACTCGCAGGCGCTCAACCCAAATCGCGCGCCGGATCGAAGTTCGCGAGCGCGCGCCCGCCGAGCCACCAAATCAAGGCCGTTCCCGCGAGCAACGGCACGGTCGCCGCCGCCCCACAGACCAACAGCAGCGCGGGCACCGAAAGCGCCCCCTCGAGCGCGATCACGATCGGCACGACCACCAGCGCCACGGCGAGGAACATCCCAAAGAGCGCCAAACCGCGCAGCATGTAGAGCACCGCTGTGCGCCCCACCTGCTGCAGCGATCCGGCGGCACCGGGCACAAGCCGCGTGGGCCACACCAAAAAGAAGGTGTTGTCGAGCCCGAGCCAAAAGGCGATCAGAAGCGGCACCAAAGCAGCCGCGGGCAGCAGTGCCGGCCAGGCTTCCGGCATCCACAACAGGTTGAAGGCGATCAGTCCGACGAGGGCGAGCGAGGCCAGCGCCCACTGGGGCACGAGCAGCGCGCCGAAAATCCAGCGGAACCCGAGCGGATAGGCCTTGATCTGCGCCAACCGCTCGAATTCCTCGCGCAGATCGCAGCGCAACATGCCGCAAAAATAAAGCGCTCCGAAGAACACCAGGGTGCCGCTGGCGCCGAGGGTCCCCAGCATGCGCTGGTTCGGATCTTCTTCCATCCCCAGCATGCGCATGGTCCAGGCGCCGAAGACCGCCAGCCCCACGAACACCAGCCCCGCCAGCAGCAAGCTGCCCCGCGAACGCCGCAGCAACCCCGTGCTCTTGTGCCAAACCAAGGCCCCCGCCGGCCCACGCCCGAACCACCAGGGCGCCGGGCGGCGCTGGGCCGCGCGGCTGCTGGTGCCGAGA
>JBJHAV010000231.1:0-6287 GCA_050480685.1 Planctomycetaceae bacterium
GGCACCGGCCCGATCGCGGCCCGCGGACGGTCCGAATCGGGATTTTGGAGCGCCAGAATCAGCCGAAGAGGCCGCGGCGTTCCACCTTGCGGATGTCCTTTTCTTCCGCCCAGATCAGCTCGCCGGTCTCGATGTTCACGCAGTTCAAGATGAACTGGTAGTAGACGTCTTCCTTGCGCACTCCGCCGCTCTCGATCGAGCGGCTGCGGCCCTTCTCGATCGAGCGCAGGGTGCCGTAGATCACGACGTCGGCGCCGACCTGGCGTCCGAAGGCGCGCGCCTGGTTCGGGTCGACACGACCGGAGCCCTGCTGGAAACGGACCTGGTCGCCGATCTCGTCCTGACCCTGAGCATCGGCCACGAAGCGGAAGCGCCCGCTTTGAAGCAAACGCACACGAATCGAGTCGGTGATGCCGCGGGTGTCGATGTGCTCGCTGGTGCGGTTTTCGACACCGCCCATGTGCACGATCACGCGCTGATCGTCGCCTTTGCTCGAATGGGGCAGGTACTGCATGGTCGGGCTCTGCAGAAATGAGTCCGTCATCGCCGCGGCCAGGGTTTGCAGGTCCGTGGAGCCGAAGTCGATCGTCAGGGTCTCGACGCGATCGGGGTCGTCGTAGCGCACGGAGCTGCACGCGGGAGCAAACAGCAGCGCGAGGAGCAAACAAGCGGGGGTCAGGATCTTCATGGTGACAGTCTCGTCGTTCGTGGTTGGGTGTTCGGTTTCGGAGGCTCGGGACTTCGCCGAAGCGAAGCGCCGGATGCCTTGCTTCAGCGGATGCGGTCGGATCCGCGCACGTTGAGGCGCATCTGCACCGCGGCTTCGGTCGGCGCGGTTTGGCGAATGGTCAGGATCTGACCGCCACCCAGCCGTTCGGGGGTCCAGTTGGTGGCGCGTCCGACGAGCAGACCGCGTTCGTCGTACCACTCGACCTGCCATTCCATGCGCAGCTCCTGCACGCTGTTGTTGAGCAGTTGCGCCTGCACCGTGTAGCGGCCCTGGCGGCGTTCGGAGACGGGGTCCTGGAGCTTCAGTCGCCCCGCCAGGGCGCCGCCGAGGATCACTTCCTCGACCTTGTGGGAGCCCTCGCGGATCACGTAGGAGTTCTGGGGCGAACTGGTGCGGCAGGAGGTGAAAACGAAGGCGCCCGCGCAGATCGCGGCCAAGGCTAGGGCCAAACGGGCGCGCGGACGCGAAGTGGTGCGTTTCGTGCGGGATTCCATGGTTACTCTCGGGAAGGGGTCTTTAGGGTTCGGGCGCCGTCGGAAGCGCGGCCGAGTCCACTCGACCGCCGCCGATGGCGTGTGCGAAGACGCGCCGATCCACGGTACGCGCCAGGATGATCAAGGTTTCTCCGGGGACCAACTCGAAGGTGCCCAGGTCCACGGAGTCGCCGCCGACCGCGACGAAGCCCACGCGGTGCACTCCGGCGGGCACGAAGGCGCGCGCCGCGTGGAAGCTGGCGGGCAAGGTGGTCCAACCGCGCAGGTCGGCGCGCTCCGTGGCCAAGGTGAAGATGTCCCCCGCCAGGGCGCCGAGCAAGCCGGTTTCCTTGCGCAGTTGCTCGCGCGCGGTCAGTTTCAGGGCAGCCCGCCCCGCGGAGCGCACGGCCAACCAACCGATGCGATCGGAGAGGTTCTTGCGCATCACATCGCGCACGTTCTCGACGACCGACCCGTCGACCGCGAGGCCGGCGTCTTCCAGCACGAGCTGCACACGTTCGATGGGCTGCGGGCGATCGGAGTACTCGGGCACCGCCCAGCGCGCGATGCCCCAGGGCGTAGGCACCGTGATCGAGGTCTCGTACTTGTAGGGCGCCAGACCGACACCGGCGATCAGCACCACGCTGGCGGCACCGGGCGGCAAGTCCGGCGGCTCACCGAAGCGTTCGACCCACTCCGGGAAGTCACCCAAGCGGCGCAGGCGCGCGGCGAGACGCACGGCCGCGCGCCCGGCGATGTCGACGCCCACTTCCTTCTCCAGCATGCGCCGATAGTCGATCAGCGCGTTGTCGGGCTCGTCGAGAAGCTCGTAGGCGAGCGCCGAGAGGAAGTGTCCGAGGCCCCCGGCGCGGTACTTGGTCTCGTAGAGCTCCTCCTCGCGGGTCAGGAGTCGATTGGCCCGGCGTGTTTCGACCCACAGCCCCTCCACGTTGCCGGTCGCCAGGTAGGCCTTGGCGAGCAGGGAGCGCACCAGCACGCGCTCATAACCCTCGCCCACATAACTGCGCATGCCTTCGTTGAAGAAGAGCGTGGAGAGTTCCTCCCCGGCCGACTCGACCGAGATCAGAGCCCGGTCCTCGTGCTCGCGCACCCGCGCGGCGGCCCGATCGAGTTCGGCGATGGCGCGCTCCCAATCCCCGGCGGCCATGGCGACGGTCCCCGCCTCCGCGCCGGCCAGGAACTCCGAACGCGTGAAATCGCGATCGGAATAAAGCGTGACTGCCTCGTCCAGGCGGCCGGCCCGGAAGGCCTCCAGGCCCCGGGCGGTGCGTTCGGGATAGGTCGCGCAGGCCGGCAGCACCAGGAGCAGCCACAGGAGGCCCAACCAAGACGCGCGCCCCACCCCCGCGATTCGGCGGGGAAGCACGGGCGGCGGCGCCCCGGGGGCGGGCGCGGGGCGGCTGCGGGGGGAATACGAGGGGTCGAACACGGTATGGGGACGGGGGCCCTCCCATCGTGGGGGGCTGAGGTGTGCGCCACAAGCGCGGGGACGCCCTGGGTGCGGGCGCGGGGCGGCGTACGCCCGTGGGCGAGGCAAGAAGCGGGCCAACGACCGGGAATTCGCAGCGGACCGCGGGAGGTTGGCGGAAACCCGCGGCTTCTCGCGCACCACTGCCGAGGTGGACCGGCGCGGGTGGCTAGAATCCCCGGGCCATGGGCCTCCGCGACGCCGATCCCGCACCTTCCGGCGCCCCCGGTCCGAAACGAGAGGGTCGCGGCCGGCCGGGCGCGGCGCCGGGAGCGCTCTTCCCCGAGCTGGAGGAAGCCCCCGAGGAGGGGCGCGAGACGCCCGAAACCGGCGCCCGGGCGGCCACCGGGGAGGACACGGTCTCCCGCCGCGAGGACGCTCGGCGGCCCGCCGGGAAACCCAAAAGCCCCCCGGGGCGCGGGGCGGCGCCGCCCGAAACCCGCGGGCGCACGACCATGATGGACCAGTTCCGCCGCGCCAAGGCGGAACAACCGGACGCCCTGCTCTTTTTCCGCATGGGCGATTTCTACGAGCTCTTCGGCGAGGACGCGGTCACCGCCTCCCGCGAGCTCGGCATCACCCTGACCAAACGGGACAAGGGCGAACACGCCCTGCCCATGGCCGGGGTGCCGGTGCGCGCGGTCGAGGGTTATCTCCTGCGGCTGGTGCGCCGCGGCCATCGGGTCGCCATCTGCGAACAGCTCTCCGATCCGAAGACCAGCAAGGGCATTGTCGAACGCGGCATCGTGCGTGTGGTCACGGCGGGCACCCTGACCGAGGAGGACGCCCTCGACGCCCGCGCCCCCAACCACCTGGCGGCCCTGCACTTGGGGGCGAAACGCGGCGGTCTGGCCTGGGTGGATCTGTCCACGGGCCGTTTGCGTATCGCGGAGCTGGAGCTCGACGCCGTGGCCGACGAGCTCGGCCGCGTGGATCCCGCCGAGCTGCTGCTGGCCGGAGGCGCCCTCGCCCGCGACGAGCGCCTGGCGCGCGAAGTCGAACACCTGGTCGGTCCCCGGGTCTATGAACGCGAGGCCTGGCGCTTCGATCGGGGCGCCGCGCGCAGGCTGCTGGAGCGCCACTTCCGCGTGCGCACCTTGGAGGGTTTTGGCCTCGAGGACGATTCCGAGTGCGTCCCCGCCGCCGGCGCGCTGCTCGAGTACCTGGAAGAAACCCAGCGCGGCGCCGTGCGCCACATCCTGGGCATCGAACGCATCGAACCCGCCGGACACCTGGTGCTGGACCGCGCCACCCGTTCGTCGTTGGAGTTGGTCGCGACCCAGCGGGAGGGCCGCCGCGAAGGCAGCCTGCTTTCCGTTTTGGATGCCACGCGCACGCCCATGGGCGGGCGGCTCTTGCAGGAGTGGTTGCTGCACCCGCTGCGGGACGTGGAAGCGATCCGGCGCCGTCAGCGCGGTGTGGCCGAGTTCGTCGAACAGCCTTTCCTGCGCGAGGAGGTGCGCGACCTTTTGGACGAGGTGCGCGACGTGGAGCGATTGGTCGCCAAACTCGCCACCGGCCGCGCGGGTGGGCGCGATCTGGTCGCCCTGGGGCGCAGTTTGACCGTGGTGCCGCGCCTGATTGAGCGCCTGGAACCGGTGTATTCCGACGAGCTGGACGAGCTGCGCCGCGCCCTCGACCCGCTGGAGGACGTGGCCGAAGAGATCCTCGCGACCCTGGTCGACGAACCTCCGATCACCCTCAAGGAAGGCGGTTTGATCCGGGCGGGTGTTTCCGCCGAGCTGGACGAACTGCGCGAGATCGCCGGCGCGGGCAAGAGCTGGATGGCGCGTTTCCAAGCCGCCGAAGTCGAACGCACCGGCATCCAAAACCTGAAGATCGGCTTCAACAGCGTCTTCGGCTACTTCATCGAGGTTCCGCGCGGCCAAGTGGCCGGCGTGCCCGCGACCTACACGCGCAAGCAGACCGTCAAGAATGCCGAGCGCTACGTGACGCCCGAGCTCAAGGAGTACGAGGGCAAGGTGCTGCGCGCGGAAGAGCGCTCGGCCGAGCTCGAATACGATCTTTTCGGCGAGCTGCGCGATCGGTTGCTGGCGCACGTGGAACGCATGCTCGCCACCGCGCGCGCCGTGGCCCGCCTCGATGTGCTCGCGTCCCTGGCCCAGCGCGCCGCCGAGCAGCACTACACCGCGCCCGAAGTCGACGAGGGCGACGGGATCGAGATCCTCGGCGGACGGCACCCGGTGATCGAACGCTCGCCGACCTGCGAATCGTTTGTGCCCAACGACAGCCGCCTGGGGCGCGCCGAACGCCGCTTGACGATTTTGACCGGACCGAACATGGCCGGTAAGTCGACCTACATCCGCCAGACGGCCCTGATCGTGCTGCTGGCGCAGATCGGGTCCTTCGTGCCGGCCGAATCGGCCCGCATCGGCGTGGTCGACCGCATCTTCACGCGCGTGGGATCGGGCGACGACATCAGCCGGGGCGAATCGACCTTCATGGTCGAAATGGTCGAGATCGCCAACATCCTGAACAACGCCACCGAACGCTCCCTGGTGGTTTTGGACGAAGTCGGCCGCGGCACCAGCACCTTCGATGGCCTGGCCCTGGCCTGGGCGATCGCCGAGCACCTGGTCGAGCGGGTCGGCGCCCGCGCCCTCTTCGCCACCCACTACCACCAACTCACGGAACTGGCGCTCTCGCATCCGTGTGTCGCCAACCTTTCGGTGGCCGTGCGCGAGTTGGGCGAAGAGATCGTGTTTTTGCACGAGATCATCGAAGGCGGCACGGATCGCTCCTACGGCATCCATGTGGCGCGGCTGGCCGGGGTGCCGCCGGAGGTGCTCGGCCGGGCCCGCGGGTTGCTCGCGGAGCTGGAACGGGACGCCGAACAACTCACCCCGCGCCTGCTCGGCGAAGGCGCGGAGCGCGCGGCGGACCTCTACCGCCCGCAACCGGGCGACGCTCCCCCCGATCATCCGGCCCTCGACGAGTTGCGCAAACTCGAACCGGATCAACTCACGCCGATCGACGCCTTGCTCAAGCTGCGCGAACTGCGCTCGATGCTCTAACCGCCGCCACCGGGCGGCGTGTCCCCCCGCGCCCCGATCCCCCATGACGCTTCTGCGATTGGACGAATACGAAGCGCGCCTGCTCGGCGTGCTGATTGAAAAGGAGGCAACCACCCCGGACCTCTACCCGCTGACCCTGAACGCGCTGCGGTCCGGCGCCAACCAGAAGTCCAACCGCGAGCCGATGGTCGAGTGGAGCGAAGCGGAGATTTTGCTCGGTATGCAGGGCCTGCTCGGCAAGGGCCTGGCCGAGCGTGTGCACGGGGCGCGCGCCGAGCGTTTCCGGCACCTGGCGGGGGCTCGCTTGGAATGCGGTGCGGCCGAGCTGGCGGTGCTTGCGGAACTCTTGCTGCGCGGTCCCCAGGCGCCAGGGGAACTGCGCGCCCGGGCCGCGCGCATGCACGACTTGCCGACGCTCTTCGAGCTCAACCAAGCGCTGGCCTCCCTGGAGAGCCGCTCCCTCGCCAAGCGCCTGCCGCCCTCGCCGGGTTCGCGCAGCGAGCGTTGGCGCGAACGGCTGACCTGGGGCATCGAGGCCCCCGGCGCCGCCCCCGCCGGTC
>JBJHAV010000232.1:0-6272 GCA_050480685.1 Planctomycetaceae bacterium
GGCTAAGGGCCGCGGTGCGCGCTGCGCGCGCAGCTCCACTCAGGGCTGCTCGGGCGCGTCCGGATCCTGCCAGAGGGCGATGAACACGTTGGTTTCACCCGGCGTGGTGCCGCCGCGGTTGCTCGAAAAAGCGAGCCAACGACCGCAGGGGCTGAACATCGGGAAGCTGTCGAACTGGGGGTAGTTCGTCACTTGCCGCAGGTTCGTACCGTCCACGTCGATCAGGAACAGATCGAAGTTGCGGCTGCGCGGACCGACGTGGTGGTTGGTCGAGAACAGGATGCTGCGGTCGTCCGGCGTGAAGTAGGGGGCGAAGTTCGCGCCGCCCAGATCGGTCACACGCCGGCGGTTCGAGCCGTCCACGTCGACCACATAGATTTCCATGTTGCTGGGCCGCACGTACCAGGAGGCCAGGGCCGCCCGATAAGCCGCGATTTCCTGCTCTTCCCGGCCGGGGGTGAAGGCGGTCGCGCGGAACACCAGCTTGCTGCCGTCGTGGGAGAAAAACGCGCCGCCGTCGTACCCGGGAGAATCGGTGACTTGCACCAGGTTGCCGCCATCCAGGTCCATGGTCCAAAGCTCCAGGTCGCCCGAACGCGTGGAGGTGAACACGATGCGGTCGCCCAGGGGCGAAACGGTGGCCTCCGCGTCGTAGCCGAAGCTGTCGGTCAAACGGCGCTCGATACCGGTTTCCAAGTCGCGCGCCCAGATGTCGTATTCGGGGTGCAGGGGCCAGACGTACCCTTGGCTCATGTCGGGCGGCGGGGGGCAGCCTTCGTGGCGGGCCTGGGTCGAAGCGAAGAGCACTTCGCGATCCCCCGAGAGGAAGAAGCCGCAGGTGGTCACGCCCCGGCCGCTCGATACCTGCACCATCGGGCCGCCCTCGGGGTCGGTGACGTAGATGCGATCGCAGAGCACGTCCTCGCGCTCGTTGCGGCGTTGCAGCACCAATCGATCGGAGGTGGAGTTCCAGTAGGCCTCGGCGTTTTCGCCGCCGCGGGTCAACCGAAAGAGCTGCGCGAAAAAGCGCTCGCCCTCCTGGATCAGGTCGTCGGCCGGTTCCGCGCCGGCGATCGGCGAAAGCGCGCGCCCCTGGGCGTCCCGGGCCAGGGGCGGCCGGGCGGGCGTGGGTGTGGATTGGTGCGGCGCGGTTTGGAGCAGAGCGGCCGCGACCGGGGTGGGCGCGGCGGCGGACTCGTGCTCGCGGGTGGGGGTGAGTCGCGATGGCGCCGGCGCGCTGGGGTTCGGCTGAGCGGCCATCGGCTCCGCCGCGGCCGAAGCGGCCCTGCCTTGGGCGGCTTTTGCCTCTTCATCGAAACTCGGGCCGCGGCTCGCCTCCGCGCCGCCGCGGCAGGCCGCGATCGCGAGCAGCGCGGCCAATGAAAGGGGAAGCAGGAGAGTGCAGATCGTGCGCACGTCGGGGGCGAAGCTCATCGTCGGGGTGGGTCCGGATCGCGGCGGGGGGCCTCGGCGGCGGTCCGGCCCTGTTCGGGCGCGCCGCCGCGCGGTGGGGGAACGGGATCGTAGCCGGGTTCGCTGAAGGGATGGCAGCGCAGCAACCGCCGAAGGGCCATCCATAGGCCCTTGAAGGGGCCGTGCAAGCGCAGTGCTTCTTCGGCGTAGGCGCTGCAGGTCGGCCGGAAGCGGCACGACGCCGGCGTCCAGGGACTGATGAATCGGCGGTAGACGCGGATTGGCAGGGCGAGCAACCAGGCCAGCCAATTCACGGCTTGGGCCCTCCGCGCGGGCGTTGGGCGGGCTTTTTCTTCGGGCGCTGTGGAGCGCGCGGCGGCGCGCCGCTCTCCAGGCGTTCGCGGCTGCGGCGGGCGGCGCGCTCGGCTGCACGCACCAACTCCCGGCGGGCCTCTTCAAGGGTCGGCCGCGCGGCGGGTTCGGATCCGACGGCGATCAGGTCGAATCCCTTGGGCAAACACTCGTACTCCAGCCGAAAGGCCTCGCGGATCAGGCGACGCAGGCGATTGCGATCCACGGCTCCGCGAAAGACGCGCCGACCGATGCTCAGGCCCAGGCGGGTTTCGCCGCGCGGATTGGGCGCGGCGACCACGGTGAAAAAACCGCCGCGGGCGCGCGAGCCCTCGCGGTAGACCCGTTGGAAGTCGCCCCGCCGCGCCAAGCGCATCCAGCGGGGCATGTGCAGCCCGAACCGCTGCCGCGGAGCCTCGGGGGGAGGCGGCGGGCGATCGGTTTGGGGCTCGGAGTCGGGGCGACGGTTCACGGGAGGGCAGGATAGCGGCGCGGGGGGGGGCGGGGCGCGGGCCTGCGGGCTCGAGAAGAGTGCGGACCAAAGGCCCATGCGCTGGGCCCGCGAATCGGGCCCGCGCATCGCGAAAGGCCGGGGGGCTATTCTGGGCGGCTGCGATGGGGGACAACTGGTTCGGCGGCGAACGGCGGGCGGCGCGCGCGCGGGGTCGCTTCGGCCAGGCTTTGCCCGGCGGTCCCTGGCCGCGCTCCGGCGCGTCGGACGTGGGCGAGGCCCTGCGTTTCCTCGCGGCCGGCGAGCGGCGCATGGAGGCCGCGGCCTGGGAGCGCGCGCGGGTGCGTTTGACGGCCGACCCGCGACCCGCGCGGGAGCTGGCGCGGAGCCTCGGCCTGGCCGAAGGGCGGGCGGCGGCGCGCATGGCGAAGCCCCGGGGAGAACTCCCGCGCTGGACCCCGGCCGCGAGTGTTGCCGCCGGTCCGCTTGCGACTGTTGCCGCCGGTCCGCTTGCGGACGTTGCCGCGAGACCGTGCGTGGTGTTGGTGCTGGCCCACTGGTCGATTCCGCCGGCCGCGCTGCTCGCGTGCGTGCAAGGGGCATCGGCGCGCGGCTTGGCCGCTTTGGTGCTCGGCGACGGGCGCGCGCCCGCGGCCTTGGACGCGCTGGGGGAGACCCTTTGCGCCGAGCCTTGTGCCGCTCCGTTCGCGCTACTGCACGGGGCCGGGGTGGAGGCGCTTTCGGCCGCGCTGCAAAGCGGCGCGGTCGCCGAGGTTCACGGTCTTCTGGACGGCCGGGCGGGGCCCTTGGGCGAACGCTTGGCGCCCCGCCTGCGCCGGGCGCGCCTGCGCCCCGGAGCGGACCCCGGCCGCGCCGCGACCCTGGCCCTGGGGGCGGCCTTCGGCTCGGCGCGGGCCCTGGGCGGCCAGGCCCACGGGGCCCTGGGTTTCCTGGAGGTGCCGGACCGGGAGCACGCCGCCTTCGTGTCCGCCCACCTGGCGCGGCTCGCCGCCCGGCGCGGGCCAGCCCCCCCGCGCGCGCTGGAACCGGCCCTGTGGGCCGCCCGCGAGCGGCGCATCGAAACCGCCCTGGGGGAGGGCGGGGTGCTGGTTTTCGGGTCCCCGGGTGGAGCGCTGGGCGGACGCAGCGCGGCCCGGCCCATGGAGCCCGCCGTCGTGCTCCAGGTGCCCGCCCGGGGGCGCGCGGCCCTGGCCCACGAGCCGCTCGGGGTGTTGCTCCTGGCCCGCGGGGGGCGAGCCTGAGGGGGCTTCCCCATGCGCGAGCCGTCTCCCGCCGCGCCCGCGGGGGTTTTGGGGGCATTCCGCGGGGTGGGAGGGCCCCCCCGCCGGGGCTACAATCGGCCCAGGACACCTTCTCGAAGGCCGTCTTCCGAATCGCCCACGAACCGCCCGGCTCGCCCCCGCCGGAGGTCCGTCCAGGGGCCTGCAGTGCCCCGGACCGGCGTTCCGTCTCCGCCCCCGGGCGGCCCTGTTCCGAAGGGGGAA
Source organism: Planctomycetaceae bacterium (assembly GCA_050480685.1). GTDB lineage: Bacteria > Planctomycetota > UBA1135 > UBA1135 > JBJHAV01. The sequence goes on from JBJHAV010000232.1 coordinate 3,721, forward strand.
TTTGCTGTCCGCCCGCCCGCCCGTCCCGCTCCCGTCCCGCGCCGCCCATGCTCCGAGCCGACCAAGTCCACCCGACCCTAAAGCGCCACCAACTCGCGGACGGTTTCCCGCTCGTGCTCGACCTGGAGCGCTCCCAGGGCGTTTGGCTCGTGGATGCCCTGACCGGCAAACGCTACCTCGACTGCTTCACGAGCTTCGCTTCGTGGCCCCTGGGCTACAACCACCCCGGCCTCGAAGACCCGGACTTCCGCCGCAACCTGATGGCGGCCGCGCTCAACAACCCGGCGAACTCGGACCTCTACACGACCGCCATGGCGGACTTCGTGGAGGCTTTCGCCACACGCGTCACGCCGCCGGAGTACCCGCACCACTTCTGGGTCGCAGGCGGCGCGCTGGCGGTGGAAAACGCCCTCAAAACCGCCTTCGACTGGAAGGCGCGCAAGCTCGGTCGCACGCGCATGACCGACACGACCGAGGACCTGGTGGTCGTGCACTTCGCCCAGGCCTTCCACGGCCGGTCGGGTTACACCCTCTCGGTGACCAACACGGTGCCGGACAAAACCGGCCTGTTCCCGAAGTTCGCCTGGCCGCGCATCTCGAACCCGTACCTGGTCTTCGACTTGGACGGCCAGGTCGCCAACGACATCGAAGCGGCCGAGGCCAAGGCCGTGGCCGAACTCGAAGCGGCCTTCGCCGCGCACCCGAAGAAGGTGGCCGCGATCCTGATCGAGCCGATGCAGGGGGAAGGGGGCGACAATCACTTCCGCCCGCAGTTCCTGGCCACCCTGCGGCGTTTCGCGGATGAACACGAGGCGCTGCTCGTTTTCGACGAGGTGCAGACCGGCTTCTTCGGCACCGGCAAACCCTGGATGTGGCAGATCCTGGGGGTGGCGCCGGACGTGGTGGCCTTCGGCAAGAAAACACAAGTTTGCGGCATCTACGCCAATCGGCGCGTGGACGAGGTGGCCGACAACGTCTTCCAGCGTTCGAGCCGAATCAACTCCACCTGGGGCGGCAACCTGGTGGACATGGTGCGCTGCCACCGTTTCCTGGAGATCATCGAAACCGACGGCCTGGCCGATAGCATCGCGGCCCGCGGCTGTGAGGTCGTCGCGGGTCTGCGCGAGCTCGCCAAGGAACGCGGGGGCTTCACGAACGTGCGCGGGATGGGCTCCCTGGTGGCCTTCAGCATGGAGAGCCCCGAGGCGCGCGGAGCCCTGCTCGGGCGCCTGCGCGATGCGGGCCTGATGGCGCTGCCCTCGGGCACCGCGTCGATCCGCCTGCGCATGCCGCTGATCATCAGCGCCGACGAGATCCAGCAGCTCCTCGGCATGGTGGCCCAGGCGCTGCCGGCGGCGGTGCGCTGACGTTTCATGGGTGCGGTGCTGCTGTGCTGCGCAGCACCGCGCAGCGCATCACCGCGCCGCGCGCCGCTAGCGCCGAGCGCTCATCTGGCGCAGTTGGCCGCAGGCCGCGTCGGCCTCCAATCCCCGCGACCAGCGCACGGTGGCGACCAGGCCGGATTCGCTCAAGCTGCGCTGGAAGTCCGCCACGCGGCCCGGTTCGGGGCGGCGATAACTCTCCCCGGGGATCGGGTTGTAGGGGATGAGGTTGACGGTCGCCCGCCGTCCGCGCAGGCGTTCGGCCAGGCGCCGGGCGTGACCCGGGCTGTCGTTTTCGCCCCCCAGGAGCACGTACTCGTAGGTCACTTCGCGCCCGGTGACCTCAAACCAAAAGTCACCGGCCGCCAGCACCTCCTCCACGGGCACCTCGGCCATCAGCGGTACCAGCCGGGCGCGCTGCTCGTCGTCGGGGCTGTGCAGGCTGATGGCGAGTTGGAAGGCCGGGCGCCGTTCGGCGAGTTTTCGCAGGCGCTGGGGGAAACCGACCGTGGAGACGGTGATGCGGCGGGCGCCCAATCCGATCTCCGAACGCACCGCTTCCAGGGCGAACTCGAGCGCGGGCAGGTTGAGCAGCGGCTCGCCGATGCCCATCACGACGGAGCGCGATAGCGGCCCGAGGGCCCGCCCGCGCACGAACTGTTCGAGGATTTCGGCGCCCGCCAGGCCGCGCTCCAAACCCGCTTTGCCCGAGGCGCAAAAGGGGCAACGCACCGGGCAGCCGATCTGGGTGGAGACACACAGGGTGGCGCCCTGGCCATCCTGGCGGGAGGGGATGAAGACGGTCTCAACGCCGCTGCCGCCGCGCCCTGGGAAAGCGGTCAGCAGTTTGATCGTGCCGTCGGGGGCGGCGCTGCGCGCGCGCTCTTCACCGGCCAGGATCGGCAGTTCCTCCGCCAACCGCGCACGCAGGCTCGCCGGCAGGTCGGTCATGGCCGCGAGGTGAAGGCGCCCTTCGCCGAACACGTGCCGGCGCAGGCTGCGCGCGTGGAAATGGCGCCCGCCCAAAGCCGTCACCGCCGCTTCGGTTTCGGCGGGGGTCAGCGCCAGCAGGCTGCGGGGTGCAGGGAGCGGCGACTCGGGCGGCATCGGGGTTCAGCCCGCGCGGTTGCGCGCGCGGCGCAGGCGGTCGGCGATTTCCCGGGCGGCCCG
>JBJHAV010000233.1:0-6242 GCA_050480685.1 Planctomycetaceae bacterium
GCGTGCTCTTCGCCCAGGCCCTGGGACTCGCCCTCCCCGGCGGGCCGGCGGACCTGGCCCTCTCCAACCTGCTGCCGATCCCCCTCAAGAGCGCGGCCCCGGCGTACCCGCGCTTCGCCTTCGCGGCGGAGCCGATCGACGGCACCTTGAGCACCTACGCCCTGGAGGCCGAGTGGGGCCCCTGGCGCCACGCGGGCTACGCGCCGGTGGGCGACGTGCCCGGCGCGGTTGCCGTGGCGCCCAAGGGCAGCCGGGTCTACACCACCCGCCTGTTGGCCGGCGAAGTGGTCGGCTTCCGGGTCGATCCGGCGAGCGGCGCGCTGACACCCGCCGGCAACGCGCCCGCCGGCAGTTTGCCCGGCTCCTTGGCCATCGATGCCACGGGCCGGTTCCTCTACGCGGGCAACGGCGGATCGAACGACGTGTCCCAGTACCGCTTGGATGCCCAGAGCGGCGCACCCGTGCCGCTCGCGCCGCCGGTGGCCGCACGCGGCGGACGGGTCAGCGGCCTGGCGATCCGGCCCGACGGCGCGTACCTCTACGCCCTCGGCGGCGGCCAGGCGGCGATCAGCCTGTACCGCATCGAACCTTCATCGGGGCACCTGGAAGCGGCTCAAGAGCTCGCCGGTCCCGCGGGGGTCAGCGCGTTGGTTTTCTCCGCGGACGGCGCGTGGGCCTGGGCCGCGGGAAGCGGCGGATTGACGGCCTACGCGGTCGACGCGGGCAGCGGCGTGCTCGTGGCCGGCGGAACACCGCCCCTGCCCGGGGGCGCGGGGCCGACGCGCCTGGCCCTCGACGGCACCGGTCGTTTTCTCTACGCCGCCGACCCGGCGGGTGCGCGGGTGCTCGGTTTTGCGGTGGAGTCGAGCCCCGGCCAACCGCAGCCCCTTGCGGCCTTTGAAACGCCGATTCCCGGCGGTCCGGCGGACTTGTTCGCCTGCCCGACGGGGGCCTTCCTGCACGTGGCGGTCCCGGCGGACAACCTGATCCACAGTTTTGCCATCGATCCGGTCAGCGGAGCCCTCGAAACCCTCGGCGCCGTGCGCGGGCGGGGCTCGCCGTCCCATTTGGCCGGGGGCAGCGGCCCGAATCCGATCGCGCCCAGGAGCACGCGCCTGTTCGCCGCCCTGCAAGGGCCGGCCGAGGTGCGCAGCTTTTCCATCGACTCGATCAGCGGGCAGTTGACCGCGGTGGAGGGCGGCGTCGCGGCGACCGCGCCCGGGCCCATCGGCCTCGCGGCACACCCGTACCTGCCGCTCGTGACCAGCGCCAACCTGAACGCCGACTCGCTGACACGGGTCGGCTACGACCCGAACTCGGGTGTGCTCGCGCCCCTGGGGTCCCCGTCCACGGGGCTCGCGCCCTTCGACTTGGCCCACGAACCCTCCGGCCGTTTTGCCTACGTGTCGCTCTTCGGCGCTGCCCAGGTGGCGGTGCTCCAAGTCAACGGCAACGGCCCGTGGAGCCAGATCCAGTTCGCGCCCGCCGGAGCGGGCAGCTTCCCGCGCGGCCTGACCGTCGATCCGACCGGCCGTTTTGTGTACCTGACCGAAAGCCTCACGAATCGTGTGCGCGCCTGGCGCATCGATCCCGCCGATGGACGCCTGGCGCCGCTCGGCGCGGCGACCACAGGCGGCGGCCCCTTCGACGTGGCGGTCCACCCCAGCGGGCGTTTCCTCTACACGGCCAACAGCTCCGCGAACACCGTGTCGCAGTTCGCGGTCGACCCCTTCTCCGGCACACTCACACCGCTTTCGCCGGCCAGTGTCACCACGGGCTCCGGTCCCATGGCCGTGGCCATCGATCCGCGCGGCCGATTCCTCTACACGGCCAACAACGGCGGGGGCAACGTTTCGATGTTTCTCATCGAGGCGGCCACGGGCAAACTGACCTCCCTGGGCAATCAGGGGGTCGTCAGCCAACCACGCGGCCTGACGGTGGACGCCGCCGGTCGTTTCCTGTTCGTGTCCAACTACGGCTCGCCGGTGCTCAACGCCTTCCGCATCGATCCCGTCGGGGGCCTCTTGACCCCGGCCGGCCTGGTGGGGTCGGGAGGGGCCGAGCCGCGCGGGCTGGCCACCCAGGACCGCCTGGAGTGACCCGGGATGCGTTGGACCGAGCCGGGCCCACGTGCGACGATCCCCGTCCCGACCCCATGCACACGAGCCTTCTTCGATTCATTCTTGGGCGCGGCGCGGCTTCGGCCGTTCGTTCGCCCGGGGCCGCTGTCTGCCTGCTGTTCGCTCTGTTGCTCGTGCCCGCCGGGTGCGGCAAGGGCACCGGAAGCCTGCTGATCACCGAGCCACCCAGCGACCTTTCCTACGCCCTGGCGAGCGCGACCTACGTCACCTGCGTGCCAGTGGAGCCGAATCCGCCGACGGTGACCGGCGCCGTGGTCAGCTACCAAGTGTCGCCGGCATTGCCCGCCGGGCTCCAACTGAACCCGACCAGCGGCGTGATCACGGGCACACCGCTCGCACCGCTCGCGCCCACAGAGTTCACCGTCACCGCCGTGGGATGGGTGGGATCCACGGCCACGACGATCGAACTCGAAGTCGCCGCCGCACCCGCTCCGGCGGACTTGAGCTACGAGGACCCCGCGCCCGTCTACACGGCCGGCATCCTGGCGCAACCGAACACCCCGACCTTCTCCGGCGTCGTTTCGAACTTCCGCAGCGAATCGCCCCTGCCCGCCGGCCTGGCCATCGATCCCCAAAGCGGCGTGATCGGCGGCCTGCCCCAGGAAGAGCTCGCCCCCACGGTGATCACGATCCTGGCGGAAAACTGCCTCGGCGAAGTGGCCAGCACCCAGTTGACCCTGGAGGTGTTGCCTTCGCCCGGTCCGCAAACCACCGCGCGTTACCTGGTGGTGGCCGAGGGCGGCGGGACCCTTTCCACGCTGCGCATCGACGGCACGAGCGGATTGGCGCGCCACGCGGGCTTCACCACGGTGCCTTCGATTCCGCGCGCCCTGGCGGTGCCGAGTTACCAAGGCCGTGTCTACGCGCTGGTGGGCGGCGTGGATGTGGACGCGATCTACGGCTTTCGCATCGACGCCGCGAGCGGGCGACTGATTGCGCTGCCCGGCAGCCCCTATGGGCTTCCCGCCGGCTCCGGCGGGCGGGCCCTGGCCTTCGATCCGAGCGGAGAGCGGCTCTATGCGGCGCTGGGTGCGACCGACCGGCTGGCCGGCTTCCAAGTGGGCTTAAACGGCGCGTTGACGCCGCTGCCGGGTAGCCCCTGGGCGCTCGCCGCCCCCGGCTCGCCCGCCGAGGGCCCCAGCGCGTTGACCTTTTCCCCCGACGGCACGCGGCTGTTGGTGACCCTCGAAAGCGCGTTCCAGGTGGTCTCGTTGCCCGTGGGCGCGAGCGGTGTGCCAGGGGTCAGCGGCGCGCCGCGGGCTTCGGTCGGACCCGGCCCGCGGGACATCACCACGGTCACCGACTCGGCCGGCAACGTCTTCGTTTTGACCGCGAATACCTGGAGCGACAGCGTTTCGAGCCTGCGCCTGCAATCGGGCGGCGGCTTGGCGCCGGTGCAGAACCTGGCCCTGGGCGCGGGCACGGCGCCGGTGACGATCCGCGCGGGCGCCTTCGGCAACGTGCGCATCGCCCACGTGGGGCTGGCCGGACTGGGCTCGATCAACCGCGTGCTGGTGCAGCAAAACACCGGCCAGCTTTCGCCGCCCTTCTCGGCCGACCTGCTCGGCGCGGTGCCCAGGGGCCTTAAGTTTTCCCTGGACGGGCGCTTTGCCTTCGCGCTCTTCGCCGAGGGCCAGGAGATCGCCCTGGCCGACGTGGACGGGCAGAACGGCACCTTGAGCCCGCTCACGCCGTCGGGGCTCAACGTGGCCCGACCGCGCACCCGGGAAGGCCCGCAGGCGATCGCCCTGGTGCATGCCCATTCGGGCGCCGGGCTGGTGACCCGCGCGCTGCACGCGGGCAACGCGGACGCGGGTGATCTTTCCCAGTTCGCCTACGACGCGGACGCCGCGCTCCTGGCAGCCCTGGATCCCCCGGCGGTGGCGGGGCCGTCGCAGCCCTCCGCGGTGCTCGCGCACCCGGTGTTCCCCCACCTGGTGGCGGCCGACCTGACGGGAGAGCTGGGGCCCGACCTGTTTGTGTATCCGGTGGGCCCGAGCGGTGCGCTTGGGGAGCCGGAGACCTACGAGATCGGCGACGTGGCGCTGGGCGGCGCCGGGCTCGTGGCCCTGGCCCAGGATCCCGGCGGTCGTTTCCTGGTGGCCATTCGCCAGGACGCGGCCAGCGAAGCGCTCGTTTTCCGGGTCGTGGCGCCGCCCCCCGGCGGGGGGCTGGCGAGCCTCGAATTCCTGGATGCGGCGACCCTGGGCCCCAGCGCCCGGGGCGCGGCCATCGACCCGACCGGGCGCTTCCTCTACGTCACCCTGGCCCAAACCAACCAGGTCGCGCAGTTTCGGCTGCAGCCGGACACGGGCGCGCTGACACCCCTGGATCCGCCCACGGTGGCGACCGGTTCGTCGCCCAGCGCGATCCGCATCGATCCGTCGGGGCGCTTCGCCTTCGTCGCCAACCGCGGCTCCGACGATCTGTCGGCCTTCCGCATCGCCGCGGGCGACGGGCGCCTCGTGGCCCTCGACCCGCCGACGGTGGACGCCGGCACGAACCCCTCCAGCCTGGTCTTCGAAAGCCTCGGGCGGGTGCTCTACGTGGGGAACGAGGGCGGTGGCGGCACCCTGTCCCGCTACCTCATGTTCGTGCAGGCTCCCAACGACGGGCAGACCTTTGCGTTCGACCCGACGGCGCTCGGGGATGGGGGCGCGCCGGCGGTCCCGCGGGCCTTGGCCGTCGACGGCAGCGGCACGCGCCTGTTCGCGGCCCTCTCCGGCCCCGGCGAGGTGGAGTGGTTCGAACTCGATCTGGGCCAAACCGGCCTGCCGACGTCCCTGGGCCGCACGGCCAGCGGTCCCGGCACGGGCTCCCTGGCGACCTTCGACCGCATCGCGGACGAGTAGGCGGCCGGGTCTGGCGCCAGTCCCGCTCCGATCGAAGCAACGTTGACCCCGGCCGGGGCCGCGGGGGACGATCCGGGTTCCACCGGACCGGAGGTCCCCCATGCCGAAGCTCGACCTGCCCGTGGCCCCCACCCAGGGCCGGCCCCCGTCCCTCCTCCCCCTGCCCCCGGCTCGCCTGGCAGCCCGGGCCGGCCTGGCCGCGCTCCTGGCCGGCGTGCTGGCCGCGTGCTCGGGCGGCGGAGGCGGCGGTTCGGGGCCGAGCGCACCGAGCGGCCTGGCCTACACCGTGCCGGCCCCCGTGTACGTGGCCTGCGCTCCGATCGCCGGCAACGCGCCGTCGATCACCGGCAGTGTCACGGCCTGGTCGATCGAACCCGAGCTGACCGCGGGGCTGGTCTTCGACACGGCCAGCGGGCTGATCAGCGGCACCCCCAGCGCCGTCGCGGCGCCCCTGGCGCACACGGTCACCGCGGTCGGCCCCGGGGGCTCGACCAGCGTCGAGATCACGATTGCCGTCGAAGCGCCCCCCGCGCCGGCCGGCCTGGGGCTCCCTAAGAACCTCGTCTGGGCCTACGACGGCCTGCCGATCGAGCCGCTCGTGCCGACCCTGGAGGTCGGCGGCGGCACCTTCCGGGTCGAACCCGCCCTGCCCGCCGGGCTGTCGGTGGATCCGCTGAGCGGTGTGATCTCGGGCAGCCCGCGCACACCCGCCGCGGCCCAAACCTTCACGCTGCTGGTGGAGGACTGCCTGGGCGGCGAGGACCAGGTCCAGTTCGAGTTGGCGGTCTTCGACACCCAGGACCTGACCGCGGAGCGTTTGGTCTTCACCCTGGGCGAGGACGGGGTGCTGCTCGTGCACGGACTGCGCGCGGACGGAGTGCTCGCGGCCCTGGGCACCCGTCCCTTGGGGCTCGTGCCCGCCGACCTGGCGCCGGCTTGGACGGAGCGCCACCTCTTGGTGCTGGGCGCCGAGCCCGAAACCCTCGCTGTGTGGGCCTTCGACCCCATCGACGGTCGCCTGGCGGCGGGGCCCGCGGCGACCTTCGACTTCGGAGCGGACACGAACCCCGGCCGGCTGCTGGTGGATCGAGAGCGGGGTGTGGTCTATGCCAGTCTGACGGGTGCCGATCGAATCGCAGCGCTGGCGCTGGCGGCGGACGGCACCCTCGCCCCCCTCGCGGGCAGCCCCTTCGAGGTGCTCGGGGACGGCCAGGGCGCCCAGGGCCCGGGCGCCCTGGCCCTGACACCC
>JBJHAV010000234.1:0-6208 GCA_050480685.1 Planctomycetaceae bacterium
CGCGAGAGCACTTCGATGCGGGCCACGTCGACGGTCGGCAGGGCGTCGGGCCCGGCCGCCGCTTCGGGCACCTCAAAGCGCCCGTGCAATCCCAGGTCGAAGCCCGTGAAGATCGCCAGGTCGTAGCGACCGCTGGAGCAAATCACCTCGGCCACGGCCTTGCCGCCGCGCAGGATCTGGAAACGCTCGGGCCCCGCGGCCTGGGCCTGGGACACCAAAATGCCGCGCTGGGTGAAGCGGCCGGCGAGCGGATCGCGGGCGCCCACCTGTTCCCAATACCGCTCCTGGCGGCGCGCCAAATCCTGCACCTGGCGCGAACGCTCCGCCTCCAGGCGCGCTTCGGCCCGCTGGCGTTCCTCCAGCAGTTGCACCGTGTCGAGCCCGAGCTCCACCTGGGCGCGCAGGGTTCCCTCGGGGTCGACCTCGCTCACCCGCCGGAAGGCCGAGCGCAACGCATCGAAGTCCGGGGTTGGCTTGGCGCGCTCCTCCGCCAGCAGGGCGCGGGCCGCGCCGAGGGCGTCCAGGGGCGTGGCCGGGACCCCGGCCGGCGCTCCCGCATCGGCGGCTCCGACCCCCGTCAGGGGCTCTCCCGCCGGACGCGGACGCCCGCGCTGCTCGGCCTGGCGAAAGAGCGCATCCTCGGCCGCGCGCCACAGATTCGCCCCGTTCTCCTGTTCCCCAAGGGGTTCGGTACGCACGGCCTGGACCCAACCGCAGGCCCCCGGCGGACTCCAAATGCGCGCCCAGGTCTGGGCCAGTTCCGCCTCGGGATCGGCGAGTTCCAGGAAGGTCACCAGGTCGCCGGCCTGCAGGCGCCGGCGCAGGAAGTAGTTGTTTTCATCGGTGGAGGGCAGCGGGCGCATGTTCACGCCGTTGCGCAGCACACGCAGCACGTGGGGTTCCTCGGTGGGCTCGAGGAAACGCCCCGAAACCCAAACCGCGAAGCCCCCGGGCACCTCCACTTCGAGCCAACCGGCGCTCTCCCCGCGCACCGCGAGCAGACCGCCGCTCGGCACCTCGGCCAACACGAGCCCTTGCACGTCCGCCACGTTGCGCACGCTCACGCCGCCTTCCCGGGCGCGCACGTAGCGGGCCTCGTCGCCCTGCTGCGCGAGCGCGGCGGGCGCTGCACCACTCGCCGACGCCGCGGCGGGTTGGCCCCAGGCAGTGGCGACCAAGGCCGAAAGGCAAAGCGCGGCCGCACCCCAGGCCGCCCGGCCTGCGCGGCACCGCCGCGAACGCGGGGCCGAGGCCGAAGTCGGGCAAGGAAGCGGGGACAGACGAGGAGCCTGGAAGCGGAGACGATCGGACATGGTCGTGGGCGCGCGGCCGGAGCCCGCGGGGGCGGGCGAGTCCGGCCGGAGGGTCTGGCCAGCGGAATCGGGGGGGGCGGAGCGGGCTGGGACGTGCCCGCGCCTGGGCTTCTGAATCCGACATAGTACCCCCGACCGAGGCCCGGCCGCAGGCCCCCCGGGCGGCCTCGCCGCCGGGAACCACCCCTGAGACCGAAGGCACACCTGGGGAAGCCTCCCCGGGCGGGCTACACTTTTGGGCCCCGATCATCGGCCGAGCCCCCACCCCCGGTCGATCGTCCCGCTGCTACCCACAGGATGCGCACCTTCCTCCACTCGAAGATCCACAAGGCCCGGGTCACCGAGGCCAACCTGGAGTACGTGGGCTCCGTCACCATCGACGAGGCCCTGCTCGAGGCAGCCGACATCCACGAGTTCGAGCAGGTCCACATCGTGGACAACACGAACGGCGCGCGGCTCGTCACCTACGCCATCAAGGGCGAGCGCGACTCGGGGATCATCGGCATCAACGGCGCCGCGGCGCATCTGGTCAAGGAAGGCGACGAGGTCATCCTGATGACCTACACCCAAGCGGAAGACCCGGTCGAGCCGCGCTGCGTCTTGGTCGACGGCGAAAACCGCTTCGTGCGCTACCTGCGCGAAACTCCGCGCACCACCGTGCCGAGCTTCTGATCCCTGCGCTGGGCGGCCCAAACCGCCCGCGGAGTCGAGATCGCCGTTCACGGAGCCGGGCACAGGTCCTCCTCCCCGCCCGAGACCTCCCCGGTCTCGGTCCGCGCGGCACTGCGCACAGCACTGCCTGCCCGGGCGAGCAGCAACACCCGCACGGACCGTGCGCCCGCGGCCAGCAGGGGCTCGGCGGCCGCCGTGAGGGTGGCAAAGGACGAAGCCACATCGTCCACGAGCCAAAGCTCCCGGCCCGCGACAGCGCGCGCCGCCCGCGGCGGGACACGAAAAGCGCCACGCACGTTTTTGGTGCGGGGTGGGGCAAGTGCGGAACCCTGGGGAGGCGTGGCGCGCACGCGCTCCAGGCCGCGCAGCACCGGCCGCCCCGCGACTTCCGCGGCGGCGCGCGCGAGGAGCGCCGCCTGGTCGTAGCCCCGCTCGAAACGCCGGGTCGTGTGCAGCGGCACCGCCACGAGCCGCGCGTCCCCGGCCGCCTCGCCGCTTGCCGCGAGCAGCCCCCCCAGCCGCCGCCCGAGGGGATCCGCCAGATCGCGCCGCCCACCGTGTTTCAGGGCCAAAATCCAATCGCGCAGCCCCCCCGCACCCGGCTCGCGCTCCCAATCCCCCAGGGCCAGCCCACCGGCGAGCCCCGTCGGTCGCTCCCGGCAGCGGGGACAGGCTTCCCCCGGCGGCAGCCCCGCACCGAGCGCGACCAAACAGCCGCCGCAGCGCGCGCCCGTGAGCCCGAAGGGCACCTGGTGGCGCCCGCAGGCCCAACCGTCCCGGGTCGCTTCTCCGCACAAAAGGCAACGGGGAGGCGCAACCAGGTCGGCAAGTCCATGCAAGAGCCACTGCATGCCCCAAGGACCAGAGCGCGCGCATGCGGTGACGGCATTTGCGCAGGAGGCGCGGATTCGAACCCGTGCGCCGGAAACGCGAATTCAATCCCGCTCGTCGCCGAGCAAGAGCGGCTCCGGCTCGCGCGCCGTCGCCTGCGCCGGTCCCGGCCTGGGCGTGCGCCCGCGCAGCGGCAATCCGACCGCCGTCCGCAGGCGCTCCACATAGGACTGCACCGTGTCCTCGGGCGCCGCCTGCACGCCGAACAGCTCGCCCAACTCGCGCGCCAACTTGGAATCGTTCTCCAGCTCCGGCTGGTGCTCGATCAGCCAAGCGCGCACATACCGCTGGATCAGGCGCTGGCTGAGCCACCAACCGATCCCCTGGCAGATCGCGACACCGATCACCGTCGCCCCGACCCAGGTGGCCAAGAACCGCGTCTGGTCCGGCCCTTCGTTCAGGCGCGCGGCCAACTGCAGCCCAAAACCCGCCAAGAGCAGCAAAAAACCGAGGGCCGTCTGCACCCGGTTGAAGGTGTACTCGCGCACAGAGAGCAGTCGCCGGCGACCGGCCTGGAGCTGCTCCTCCACCAACTCCCGCGGGTGGCGGAAGAGGATCGCGTTCGCCAGCAGGAAGCCGCCCGCGATGCAGAGCACGAGCCCCGCCGCACCCCAGTCGGGGGCGGGCGCCTCGGCCGGCAGGGCGCCGGCGAGCCACGGGGCGAAGCCCGCGGCGGGCACGTCGAATCCGAGCACGGAGTCACGGTAGGTCCCACCGGGTGCCACAGGCAAGGGCGCCGGGGTGCTCCGTCCTCGGAGCGCATCCGCCTACAATGCCCGGCCACCCACGCCCCGAGCCCCGCTCCCCCCATGCCTGTTCCCCCCCCCGCCCCCGGCACGCCCCCCGCGGGCGCCGACCCGGACACGATCCGCAAAACCGCGCACCTGGCGCGCCTCGACCTGACCGAGGGCGAAGTGGCCGAACTGGCGCCCCAGTTCGCGCGCATCCTCGACGCCTTCCGGGAACTGAGCGAACTGGACGTGGCGGAGGTCGAGCCGATGACCCGCGCGGTCGAGGGCGAAGCTCCCCTGCGAGCCGACGAGCCCGGCCCGTGCCTTGAACGGGAGCGTCTTTTGGCCGGCGCACCCGAACCCATCGACGGCTTTTTCGGCGTGCCGCGCACGATCGAGGGCGAAGCGTGAGCCGGCCCCCCGACGCAATCGAGTTGGCCCGCCGCGTGGCCGCGGGCGAAGTGCGCGCCGAGGACCTGGTGGCGCGCGCCCTGGTTTCGGCCGAAGGCCTCGGCGGCCGCCTCAACGCCTTTTTGGCCTTGGACGGGGAACGCGCCCTGGAGCGCGCGCGCGCCGTGGACGCGGCCCGCGCGGCGGGCACGGCCCTCGGCCCCCTGGCCGGCGTGCCCGTGGCCCTCAAGGCGAACATGTGTTTCCAGGGCCTGGAGAGCAACTGCGCCAGCCGCATCCTGGAGGGCTACCGCGCGCCCTACACCGCGACCTTCGTGCAGCGCCTGCTGCACGCCGGTGCGGTGCCGATCGGCACCACGAACATGGACGAGTTCGCCATGGGCTCTTCCGGCGAAAACTCGGCCTTCGGGCCGGCCAAGAATCCCTGGGACGAAACGCGCACGCCGGGCGGCAGCTCCAGCGGCGCGGCCGCGGCCGTGGCGGCGAACATCGTGCCGATCGCCCTCGGCAGCGACACGGGCGGCAGCGTGCGTCAACCGGCCGCGTTGGTCGGCGTGCACGGCTTCAAACCGACCTACGGGCGCATTTCGCGCTACGGGTTGATCGCCTTCGGTTCGTCGCTGGACCAGGTCTCGCCCTTTGCCCGCTCCGCCCGCGACCTGGCGCTGGTTTCCCAGGTGCTCTCCGGCGCCGATCCGATGGATTCCACGTGCCTCGCCAAGGGGCCGATCGAACCGCAGCCCCTGGCCGACGGGCGCCTCGACGGACTGCGCATCGGCGTGCCCGCCGAGTACTTCCCCGAGGGCCTCGACGGCGCCGTGCGCGGCTGCGTCGAGGGAGCCCTGGCGAAACTCGAATCCCTGGGCGCGACGCTCGTGCCGGTTTCCCTGCCGCACACGCGCCACGCGATCCCCTGTTATTACGTGGTCGCCACGGCCGAAGCCTCCAGCAACCTGGCGCGCTACGACGGCGTGCGCTACGGCCTGCGCAAACAAGGCGACGGTTCCCTGCAGGGCATGATCGCGGCGACCCGCGACGCCGGCTTCGGCCCCGAGGTCAAGCGCCGGATTCTGCTCGGCACCTACGTGCTTTCGTCCGGGTACTACGACGCCTGGTACGGCCGGGCCCTGAGGGTTCGGCGCCTCTTGCGACGCGACTTCGACCAGGCCTTCGAAACGGTCGACCTGATCGCCGGCCCGACTTCCCCCACCGCCGCGTTCCGGCTCGGCGAGAAAACCGCGGATCCGGTCACCATGTACCTGAACGACATCTTGACCGCGCCCGCCAGCCTGGCCGGCTTGCCCGCTGCCAGCACTCCCGCGGGTTTCGCCGGCGCGGGCGAGGGGACCTTGCCCCTGGGCCTGCAACTGATCGGCCCGCCGCTCGCGGACGCGCGCGTGCTGCGCACCCTGGCCGCTTTCGAGGCCGCGACCGACTTCCAAGGCGCCCTGCCCCCGCTCCACGCAAACCATGACTGAAACCCAAATCAGCGACGCGGGCGTGATCTCCCCGCGCACGGGCGAACGTTGGTTGGCCGTGATCGGGCTGGAGGTACACTGCCAACTGGAGACCCGCACCAAACTCTTCAGCCATGCGCCCTACCAGTTCGGCGCCGAGCCCAACACCCTGGTGACGCCGATCTGCACCGGCCAACCGGGCAGCCTGCCGGTGCTCATCCAGCAGGCCGTCGCCCTGGCCGTGCGCGCGGCCTTGGCCCTCGGCGGCGACGTGGCCGAGTGGAGCAAGTTCGACCGCAAGAACTACTTCTACTGCGACCTGCCCAAGGGGTATCAGATCAGCCAGTTCGACCAGCCCTACTGCAGCGGCGGCGGAGTCGATCTGCCCGGCGGAAAACGCGTGCGCCTGACGCGCATCCACCTGGAGGAGGACGCCGGCAAGGCCATCCACGACCGCGGCGAAGGCACCCTGGTGGACCTCAACCGCGCCGGTGTGCCGCTGATCGAAATCGTCAGCGAAGCCGACATGCAAAGCGCCCAGGAGGCCTACGACTACCTGGTGGCGCTGAAGGAGACTCTGCAGTTCGCGGGGGTCAGCTCCTGCGACATGGAGAAGGGTTCCCTGCGCTGCGACGTGAACATCTCCGTGCACCGGCCGGGCGCACCCTGGGGCACCAAGGTCGAGCTCAAGAACCTCAACTCCTTCCGCAACGCCTACGCGGCGATCGAATAC
>JBJHAV010000235.1:0-6193 GCA_050480685.1 Planctomycetaceae bacterium
GCCCCGGAGAGGGTCAAGAGCAAAACCGCAGGCAAGGGCCGGGCCACGTTCATGGCAGCTCGAGTGTACTTGGAGCTGCCCGATCCGCGGGCTCGGGGCGAAACGCTGAGGTGCCCGCCGCCCCTCGCGCCCACCGGCCACGGAAACCGAGGCCGGTGGGCGGAGGGACGGCGGGCACCTCGTCGGAGGGAGCCGGGCTCCCCGGGCGGATCAGCGCCCTAGGCGGGGGGCGCGCAGGCTCTGGACCAGGTCGTTTTCCTCTGGTGAGTAGGCTTCGATCCAGAAGGAGGCTTCCAGGTAGAGCTCGTAGGCGTCGGCGAGCTCGACCGGGGGCTGCATGACCTGGACAGCCCGGGCCGGAGCCAAGGGACGCGTGCCAAGCGAGCGTGCGCGAACGAGTTCCTGCTCGGCCACCTCCAGGGTGACGCGTTCGGGCAGGTCGGGCTCGCCGAAGAACACCGGCGCCTGGGCCAGGTCCACGTGCCCCGGGACGATGACGACCAGGTAGCCGCTGACGTCGCCGTTGTTGATGCGTTCGGCCGTTTCCGCGCCGACGAACAGCACGTGCTCGAAGGTCTGGCGGCGCACCAACCGGTCCGGCGAAGTGCGCAGGACCAGCAGGGTCGCTTCGCTGTAGGTTGGGGTTTCGGCCCGCGACCAGTGCACGTGCGGCTCTTGCAGGGTGACGTGCTTCGCTTCGATCACGGCGATCGGTTCGACGTGGGGCACGACCATCGGTTCGGGGAGGTCTCCCTCCGTGCGATTTTGGGTCAGCGCGACGACCGCACCGCCCACCAGGGCGAGGGCCAGAATCGGGGCCCAGAGAGTGTTGCTACGCATGGGGTGGGGTGGGTTGAGGGGTTCAGTCGCGGAGGAATTCGAGGTCGTCGATGCCGAGGAAGCCGGAGGCGCTCCCGTGGCTCGGGCCGAAGAGCAACTCGACCGTCGAAGTCAGGGAGAGGTCGAGCTGGGGCTCAATCGCCAGGAACTGGGCCAGTTGCAAACGCACCGTGCGGAACTGGTTGGACCATCCCTGGCCGGGGCCGCAGCCGCCCGCACCCCGCAGGTAGGGGCCCGGAATGGTCTGCTCCAAGTCTTCGACCGACAACGTGGCCGAGTTTTCGAAGCGGTCCGTGATGCGCACCGAGAAGGACACCGGACCGGGCTGGGCCACGGTCAGGGGGTGGCGCGTCTGCTGTGCGATGCGCAGGGAGAAGACGCTGTACGGGGTCAGGTCCTGCTGATTGGGACGCAGTCCGTAGCGCAGGAAAGAATCCTGATCCTCGAAGCGGAACACGGCGCCGGCTTCGAAGTCGTTCACCCGGGCGTAGGTCATGCCGTTCATGATCTCGCCTTGGACGAACTGGAAGCTGTTGTTGGGATCCTGCAGGCGACCGACGAAGTGGTCGAGCAGGTTCGATTGGACCGTGGCGCCCGAGCTGGCCGAACCGGTGGTGGCCGCTCCCTGGAAGTCGTCCAGCACGAACTTGTCGCTGTCCGCGGTGTCGCGGTACTGCAGGTTGACCACCAGGCAGGGGTGGACACCCAAGGGAGCCGAGGGCGGCGTCAGGTCCTCATAGGGACGGCGCAGCCAATCCTTGGCCGCCGGGTTGTCGCGGATGTGGTGCTCGAGCAGGGGCAGGATGTGTCCGCGCATCACCAGGTGGGTCAGCGGGCGCCCGATCAGGCAGGGGCCGGCAGCCACCGAACCGCCGGTGCCGGCGTGCAGATCGCCGTGGCCGGCGCCGTACATGGTGATCATGCTGCGCTGGTCCGTGGCGCGCCCGAAGATGTGGGGCGGCTTGGCGATCGGCGAGGTGCAACCGTTCACGTCGGCGTCGGCCTCGGCCACCCACAGGTGGTAGTCGACGTCGTAGGGGTTGGTTTGGGCGGGACCCTGGAAGTCGGTCGGCGCCATGCTCGACAGCAGGCGCAGGTCCGACAGGCTGTAGTGCTCCGGCACCCACTGGCCCTTCACGATGCGGTCATAGGCGATGACAATGCCTTCGCCGCCCCGGCTGTGGCCGATCCAAGTGATGCGTGAAGTGTCCAGCTTGCCTTGCAGCACACCGCCGGCGATCACATCCAGGTTGCCCAGCAGGTAATCCGTGTTGGTCAGGGTCGTGGTGGACGCCGTGACGACCCCGGGCACCGTGTTGTTTTGGTGGGACATGACCACGTAGCCGTAGGAGGCCAGGTGGTTGCCGATGTGACCGTACCAGAGGTAGTTGTGGCCGTTGCCGTGGCTGACCACGACGAGCGGCAAGTCCTGGAGTTCTGCGATGTTGCTCGGCCAATAGAGGATTTGGCCGAGGAAGGAGCCGCCGCTGTACGTGACGGAGCTGACCGGGTACGGCCCGGGCAGGGTCGGGTCGTGGCAGACGTACAAGCCGGCGGTCGCGCCGAGTCCGTCGATCAGGTCGCCGCCGTCGAGCACTCCGTTGCGGTTGACGTCGATCACGACGTCGTAGGCGACACCGAAACCCGCGCCCGCGTCACCCGAGAGGGATCCCGGGTCCACTTGGAACACGTTACCGGCGAGGCCCCCGGGGGCGATCGTCACGGTCAAGACGCCGCTCGACGTCACGTCGATCAGGTTCGGGTCGGAGCCCCACTCGGCGGCCGTGCGGCTTGCGGTCACATAGATGTCGACCTCCTGGCCCACGAGGAACGGGTAGGCCTGGGAGTCGATGCCCACGAAGACCGAGTCCCCCTCGCGGGTGGACGTCACCCACTGGAACAGCGGGCCGGCGGCCAGGGGTTTGCCGGCCAGTTCCGCGGGGATCGGATCGGGCGGCGGCACGTAGAACGACAGCGAGGTGCCGTTCGAGAACTCGAAACCGCCCGGGGTGCCCGGATCGAAGGTCACGCCGATGCCGTAGAGGGTGAAACCGGCGAAGCTGGGCTGCATGGGAACCGGGAGCTGGATCGAAAACGCTCCCGCCGCGTCGGTCAGGCCGCTTGCGATGATCACCGCCTGGGGCGTGAATCCGAAGGGCACCAGCTCGCCCCCGATGTTGACCGGCCCGGCCGATACGTCGAAGGCCAACACAACGGGCAGGTTGGGCCCGCCGAGGAAGTCCACCTCGACGGTCGAACCGATCGGGGCAACGTGGTCGGTCAAACCTTGCAGCAGCAGTTCCGAGGACGCGGCGGCGGGCAGGGACAGGGCGGCCGTCGCGGCCAGCAGGAATAGGGGCAATCGCATGGGTCGAAAACCTTGGGGTGGGCGCGAGCCGCCTCGGGGGGCTGGGTGGGCGGCTTGCCGCGCGACCGCAGGGGTCGGCGGCGACTGGGGGGCCTGGGCGCGGGACGTGGGGGACGCCCCCCGCGCAAACGTTCCGCCCAAGTGTAGAAGCCCTGACGGCCCCGTGGCGGCCGAAGTGCCCTTGAATACGTTTTCCTTGCGGCGGGCCGCGAACCCCATGGCCGAACAGGACCGCGGCCCGCACCGCCCCGGGAGGCCCTGCCGGGGCCCCTCCCCGGGCAATCAGTACGGCCAGATGGGCCCCAGCACCTGATCGCGGATGGCCTTCAACTCGGCGAAGACCTGGGGCTGTTGCTGCGCGCCGAAGCCCTGTTGTTCGAAGGGATCCGCGGGCAGGTAGTAGAGCGAGTGGAGGGTGGGGAAGCCGGGGAAGGGCATGCGGCCGATGAGTTTCCAGCCGTCGGCGCGTACCACGGCCCAGTCCTCGAAGTCGAGCCAGGGGGCCGTTCCGCTGTTCGGCCGGAAGCGCTGCAGGAAAGCGAAGGGCCGTTGCCCCGCTCCGCCTGAGAGCGTGTCGCGGAAGGAAATCGAGTCCTCGAAGCCGATGCGCGGGCGAAGTCCGGCCAACTCCAGCACCGTGCGCGGCAGGTCGGTGACCTGCACCAGGTGGTCGTCGACCCCGGGCAGTACCTCGGGTCCCCAGACGTAGAGCGGAACGCGGATTCCTCCCTCGTAGACGGTCAGCTTGTAGCCCTGGTACTGCCCCCCCGGCGGCGGCACCTGGTGGGGCGTTCCGTTGTCCGGCAGTAGGAAGACGTAGGTGTTCGAGAAATCGACGTAGCTGGCGATGTTTCCGAAGAGCGTGTCGAGGGCGACCAGTTTGGCTTCGTAGTTGGCGCGCAGCCCCCCCGGCCCAGGCACATAACCGCCGAGTAGCCAGTTCGGCGGCAAGTCGAAGGGCTCATGGGGCGCGAAGAACGAGCACACCGCGAACTTCGGACCCTCCGTGGCGATCCACCAATCCTGCAGCGCGCTTTCCACGGCCACGCTGGAATAGGTGGTTTCGATGCTGGCCTTGGAATCGTCGTAGCGCCGCCAGTAGTAGTGGTTGTAGCTGCCACCCATCAGGTTGCCGGGCGAACCGGCGCGCCAGGTTTCGAAGCCGTGCAGACGCGGAAACTCGGCGCTCACCCCCGCCGCCTTGCCGTTGACGTGCCACTTGCCGAAGAAGGCGGTGCGATAGCCCGCGACGGACAAGTGTTCAGCCAACGAAGAATCGGTCAGCGGTGCGCCGAGTTCCTTGTCGCTCATCGGGTCCAGGGCGGCTCCGATGAAGGCGCGGTGGGAGTAGCGCCCAAACTGGAGTTGGTAGCGAGTCGGGCTGCAGACCGGCGAGACATAGAACCTGCGGTAGGCGCGCGCCGATGCACCCAAGGCCTGCAAGTTCGGCATCGGCACGCCGCGCAGGTCCTCCCAGCCAGCGTCGTCCAGCACGATCCAAAGCACGTTGGGCAGCGCCGCGGCGGGCGGCGCTTCTCCCTCCGAGTGCGGCCCGGCCACGGCGCCGGTGGAGGCGGAAGACACACCAAAGGCCGCCAGGAGGGCGGCGAGAGCCAGGCGCTTCATGTGGGGGAGACGGCGGTGCCCACGTGCCGAGCACCATGCTCGCGCGGACGGGGTCTTCCCGATCGTTCACTAGGATCCTACCCCGCCCCTACGGGTCCGGGGTGGGGGCCTCACCAGAAGAACCACCAGGAGGGGGCATCGAAGAGCGGCTCAGCCCAGTCCCGACCCAGGAGAAATGCCTCCGCGAGGGCCAGGGCCACCACCAGGCACAGGGTGCTCAGCAGGTTGGCGAGGAGCGCCGCGCGCCAGACCCTCCCCCGCAGCCACCCCAGGGCCCGCCCGCCGGTCAGGAGCAGCCCTTCGATCCCAAGCGACAGTCCGAATGCGACCAAGACATAGAGCGCCAGAAGGCCCAGCCTGCCGTCGCCGATCGCTTCCCCCCAACTCACCCAGGGAACCCACAGGACCAGCCACCAACCGCCGTCGAGGGCGATCGAAAGTTGGATTCCCACGGCGGCGCTCGCGGCGTTGATCAGGAAAACCCAGCCGGCCATGGCCCAGCTCCAGCGCCGTTCGGCCAACACCCGCGACAGCACCGCGGTTTCGAGCACGAGCGCCAGGGCCATCAGGGCCCAGCCAAGGGGCAGGATGGCGATGATGGCGAAGCTGACGTTGGCGATCGCCATTTAGGACGGAGTGGAGGTGCGGGGGCCGGGAGGAATGCCGAGGGGAGCGCCGGGACGATGCGCGCCGCCCGGCCCCAGGGGCCGGCGCAGGTGCAAGCCGCGGCCGGCGGCCTGGCCGTCGGCGAAGGTGGCGTGGCGCCGCCCGGAGCCGTAGGTCGTGCGCAGGCGGGGTTGGTGCCAGCGGAAGTATTCGCTCAAACGCGGATCGCCTTTCCAAATCAGGGCGGGATTCTGGGCCGCTGTGCGGCGCGATTCGTCGCGCAGCTTCGCCGCAAAACCCGCCAACACCCCGTCGAAGAAGTCCATGCGGCCCGTATCCCCCTTGAGCCCGCTGGCGCGGCGGTGGGCGCGCCAGAGGTCCGGCAGGACCGCACTCAGGTATCCGTGCACGTACTCCGCCAATTCGAGGTTTTCCGGCGTGCCGTAGGCGAGCAGCGCCGAACCGGCCAGGTCCTCGCTCGCGTCGTAGTCTGGCCCCCAGACGATCTCGACGAAAAACGATTCCTCCAGCAGGTTGCCAAGGCGCTTGGTCCAGGCCGGGTGCCGTTTCCTCACCGGTCCCAACCGGCGCGCGGAAAAGGCGCGCGCTTCGTCCGCGGCGACCCAATCCAGGTTGTGTTGCAACATCAAACGCCGCGCGAGGGCGCCGGCGGCTTCGGCTTCGTGGCGATTGGGCGAAGCGCCCAGGGCCAAGAGCTTCGAAACGCGCCGGGTCAGGGCGGCGACCGGATCG
>JBJHAV010000236.1:0-6169 GCA_050480685.1 Planctomycetaceae bacterium
GCCAGGCACCGTCTTCCCCTCTTCGCCAGACCTCCGTGGGCCCGCGCCTCCGTTCCCACCCCAGGAACAGGGTAAACTGACCCCGGAAGGTCCCTGGAAACCGTGAAAATCGTCCTCGTCAATCCCCCCAGTCCCCCTGAGTTCCGCGTCAGCCGCGGCCTGATGGGCGGATTCGGCATGGCCGTCAATCCCGGGCTGCTCTACCCGCCGATCGAGCTCGCCCACGTGGCGGCCGCGCTGGAAGCGGCGGGTCACCAGGTGGCGATCCACGACAGCGACCCCCTCGGGCTCGACCCGGACGGCGCCCTCGCGGCCATCGTGGCCCAGGGCCCCGAGCTCGTCTGCATGGACAGCTCCAGCACCTCCCTGGACCAGGACCGCGCCTTGGCCCAGCGCCTGCGCCGGGCCCTCGGAGTGCCCGTGGCGCTGCTCGGCTCCCAGGTGACCTACGCGCCCGAGACGATCTTCGAGGGCGGCGGCGAAGGCGGCGAAATCGACGCGGTGGTGCGCGGCGAGCCCGAGTACACCGTGCGCGAACTCGCCGAACGCGTGGCCGCGGGCCGCGACCTGGCCGGGGTCCACGGACTTTCCTGGCGCCGCCCGGACGGCAGCGTCGTGCACGAACCCGAACGCGAAAAGATCGAGGACCTGGACGCGCTGCCGATCCCCGCGCGCCACCTGCTCGACAACCAGGCCTACCGCTTCCCGGGTGTCGACGGCGCGATCACCACGGTCAAGAGTTCCCGCGGCTGCCCGCTCAACTGCTCCTTCTGCGGCTACACCTTGGCCCAGGGGCTGCGTTTCCGCTTCCGTTCGCCGAAGAGTGTGCTCGCGGAGCTGGTCGATCTCTACCGCAACCACGGCATCCGCCACGTGGTCTTCCGCGATCCGATCTTCACCACGCGCAAGGACCGCGTCGCGGAAATCTGCGACGGCATCCTGGCCGAGAAGCTCGAACTCGAATGGCAGTGCGAGACGGCCGTGAAGACCCTCGACCGGCCGCTGCTCGAGAAGATGGCCGCCGCCGGCTGCCGTCACATCTCCCTGGGGGTCGAATCCGGCAACGCCGAGATTCAGAAGAAGCACTGCGGCAACAAACTCTCCGACCTGGACAAGGCCGAGGAGGTGTTCCGCGCCTGCCGCCAGTTGGGCATCGAAACCCGCGCCTTTTGCATGATCGGCTTCCCGGAGGAAACGCCAGCCATGGCGGATGAAACGCTGCGCCTGGTGGAGCGGCTCGATCCGGACCAGGTGCAGTTTTGCGCCGTGACGGCCTATCCGGGCACACCGCTGCACAAGATGCTGCGCGGCACGCGTGAGTTCGACATCGCTTCGATGACCGGCTTCCAGGCCCTCGAAGGCAATGAGTTCATGACCGCCGAGCAGATCGAAGCCAAGATCCGCGAGGGGTACCGGCGCTTCTACCTGCGCCCGCGGCGCATCGCGCGCGAACTGCGCCATCCGGGCCGCTTGGCCGGCAAGGTGGCGCGCTACTTCACCCTCTTCCGCAGGCGCGCATGAGCGCGCGGGGCAGGCGGCTCGCAAGCTGGGTCTCCCTGGGCGTCGCCGCCGTTTTGGCCCTGCTCCTGGTGGAGCAGGCGCTTTTCGCCCTGGGCCCCGGCCGTGTGCCGGCGCGTTTCCTGCCCGAGCCGGGTTTGCTCGGCATCGCGCTGGGTGACCAACTGGAACGCCGGGGCGATGCACCCGAGCGCGAGGTGCTCGAACGGCGGGCGGAAGCCCTGGCGGCGGAGGCTCGGCGACGCATCGCGGCGGGTTTTGCGGCGCTCGCGCCCGAGGGTGAACGCCAGCGCGTGGAGGTCTGGATCCAGTTCGCCCTGGCGGGTGTCGACCTGCCCCTGGACGAGCTTTGGACCGGCACGCGGGTGGAGGTGATCGAAGGCGCGGACGGTTGGACGGTGCGCGGCGGCGGTCCGGACGTGCAGAGCGGCAAACCCCTGTGGGAAGCGGTGCAGCGCGCCGGCCCCTGGGGCCGGGTCGTCGTGCGCGGTCGTACGCCCGCTCCCGGCGGCGCCATCGGCGTGCGCTCCTGGCAGGGCGGGCCAATCGACCATCCGGGGCCGGTGCGCATCGAAGGCGGCCCCCTGGGCGGCATCTCCTTCGGAGAGTCTTCTCCGGCCCTTTGGATCGAAGGCTGCGAGATCCTGGCCGCGCCCACCGCGGGCTCGATCGTGGGGGTCTCCCAGGGGCAGATCGCCCCCGGCCCGGTGGTGCTGCGCGGTTGCCGTTTGGGCAGCACCGAGCCCGGCCGCCGTGTCTTCAACGCGCACCCCAACAAGTGGGGCGTGCGCGCCCACGGGCAGGTGGCGGGGGGCTTGGCGTTTTTGGGTTGCCGCTTCGACGAGACCGACGAGCACGGGCTCTACATCAGCAACAGCCAAACGGCGCTTTTGGTGTCCGATTGCACCTTCGCCGCCACCACGCGCACCAACGTACAGATCGTCAACCGCGTGGGCGACGGGCCGAGGGCCCACGGCCCGGTGGTGCTCGAAAACCTGCGTTTGGTCGTGCCCCGCAGGCTGGCCACGGGCGGCCGCGGCGTCGGCGGCGGTTCGGGCTTGACGATCGCCGGGCACACGGGCCCCGTGGCGATCCGCGACGTCGTCTTTTCGACCGCGCCTGCCTCCTTCGAAGGCGGCAGCCACAACGGACTCGTGGCGATTTGGTGCGAACCTCCCCCCGAGGCCGTGCACCGTTTGGAGTCCGGCCACTGGACCGAAGAATTGGTGCTGCTCGGGCTCGAAGTCGGCGCCGCCGGCGATACGCTGCCCTACACCCCGGATCGGCCTTCCGTGATGATCTCGGGTGTCGCCCGCGCCCTGGTCGAAGCCCCGCCCGCGCCGCGCGTGGGCCTCGGCGGCCAGGGCCCCGAACGCCTGGTCTTCAACGGCGACGGAGCCGACGCCGACGGCGCGCGCCGGGAGGTGGGGGAGCTGACCTACCTGCGGCCCCCCGGCGAAGCCCCCTGGCGCCTGGACGGCCGCGCCGGCCTGACCCGTTTCGCCCGCTCCGGCGAGCCCGGCCTCTGGCGCCGCTGACCGCAGGTTCGAGGCCCGGCCGGCCTTAACCCCTCAGCCGCGCCGCTCCATCGCGGAAGAGTCGGCGCAGGCCGGCCCGGCCGTCGGTGTCGAGGGCCAGGCGCCAGAGGCCGAAGGCCAGGGCGGCGCCGATGGTGGCCTTGAGGCCCAGGGTCGGCAGCAGGGCGCCCGGATCGAGGGGGTCGCGCCATGCGTCCACGGCCACGGCGGCGGCCACCGCGCTGACCGCCAGGGCGGCCACCACCAGGGCTCGTCCGGGTTGGAAGGTGCCGAGGCCGGAGCGCTCCGCCAGGCGCAGGCCCAAAAGGGCCAGCACGAGGAAGGTGATCAGGGTCACGAAGGTCGGCGCCAGGTAGCCGTGCTCTTCGAAACGCGGGATCCAGAGCGAGTTGAGGCTCAGGTTGATCACGACCGCGGCGGCGTTGAGCCAAAGCAGCGGCCAGGTGCGCTTGAGGGTCAAGAGCGCCACTTGGGCCATGGAGTAGGCCGCGTAGGCCAGGTAGGCGAGCACGATCCAGGGCACCACGCGCCAGGCCTCGCGGTAGGCCTCGCTGCCCGCCAGCAGGTCCACGGCCTGGCGCCCGAAGATCGCCGCGGGCAGGTAGAGCAGGGCCAGGGCCACCAGGGCGAAGGTGCCCACCCGGCGCATTTCGGCGGCTCGATCGCGGTCGCCCAGGCTGAACACGTGGGGCTGCCAGATCTGCATGAACGAAGCCAGCACCGCCGTGTGCAGCAAGAAGCCGATCTTGTAACCGAGGCCGTAAACCCCGACCCATTCGATGGCCGTGGTCAAGGGTGTGCCGTCGGCGCCCACGCTCACCACGGTGGCCGGGCCCAGGTGCCCGAGCAGCAACCGGTCGCCCTGGTGCAAGATCAGTTGCAGCACACCCACCGGCAAAAGGGGCAGCGCGAAGTACAGCATCGGGCGGAAGATCTGCCAGTCGAAGCGCAGGCCGATGCGCAGGGCCATCCATCCCACGAGCACCAGGGCGAAGAGCGCTTCTCCGATCAGCACGCTGAGCAGGAAACCGAACACACCCCATTCGAGGCCGAACAGCATCCAGAGTTTGAGCGCGGCTTCGAAGAGGGTCTTCGAGAGCAGGATCGCGGTGTGCGTGCGCGAGCGCTTGAGCACCAAGAGGTACTGCATGGCCGAGCGCGTGCACAGGGAGAAGGGCACGATCAGCACGGCCACGGTGAAGGCCTCCACCAGGCCGTCGGCCACCGGCTGTCCCGGCGGCGAAGCGAACAGTGCCCCCGCCAGGGGCGTGCGCCAGCTCAGGAGAAGCGCCGTGATCACCAGGGAGCTACCCAAGAGCGCCAGGGTCGCGGAGCCGATCACCGCCGCGCGCTGCTTCTCGCCGCGGTGCTCGAAGTAAAAGCGCGTCAGAGCCGCCAGCAGGTTGACCCCGACCAGTTGCGGCACCAGCAGGATCAGGGTGTCGGCCAGGTCGAGGATGCCGAACTCGCCGGGCTCCAGCTTCTGGGTGTAGAAGCGGATCAGGACGATGGCCAGGAGCCGCTGCAGCACCGGCGCCAGGCTGTAGATCCACGAATGGCGCAAAAGCCCGCGAACGGTCTCGGGACTCTCACCCGCGCGGGCTTCGCCGGCGTCGCGATCTTCGGGCTCGGGGGCGCGGTCCGTCGGCATGGGGAGGCCGCCGCGGGGCGGGTCGGGCGAATCGTAGCGAGCGGGAGCCGGACTCAGAGTGTGAGAAAAACGCCGCGCGGCGGCTTGTCTCACACTCTGCGGCCGCCGATTGGGGGCCCAGTGGCATGCGGGCAGGTCAGGTGTTCGGGCCGAGCCGATGACTTCGGACGCTGTCAGCGCGGCCGAACGAAGGCGTCCGGTTCGACCCGCGGGAAGGGATCGAAGTTCGCCACTTCGAAGACCATTGGCGGCTCGGAGAGCATCGTGTAGCGCTCGGGCCAAAGGGGCAGGGACGCTTCGAGCCAGGATTCGATCCGCACCCGCTGGGGGGCGCCGCCCAGCTCCAGCTCAAAACCTTCGGGCAATCCGGCCGGGTCGAGGGCGACGCGCAGCAACGGCAAGGGGCCCTCGGAAAACTCCAGCCGTCCGTCGCCATCCAGGGTCAGGCGCAGTTCGCCGCGGGCTGCGCGCGCGAACACGCGGGCGAAGTTGCGGCGCTCGCCCTCCCATTGGGCCGCGAGCACCGGACCTTCAAAAGGCTCCACACCCAGGGCCGTGCGCCGCCAGCCCTGTTCGTCGGCCAGCACGATCAGGCTGTCGCTGGCGCCGATGCTCTGTTCGCTGCGCAGGCGCACCCGGCGCAGATCGCGCAGGTCGATCATCGAGGCGCGCGGCATGGGACCAGGCGGATCCGTCAGGATGTGGCGGCGCTG
Organism: Planctomycetaceae bacterium; assembly: GCA_050480685.1. Classification (GTDB taxonomy): domain Bacteria; phylum Planctomycetota; class UBA1135; order UBA1135; genus JBJHAV01. The sequence goes on from JBJHAV010000236.1 coordinate 5,421, forward strand.
CTGGATGAAGTCGAGCTCGGCCCAGGCGCGCCGCCCGCCGAGGGCGGCGAGCATGCGTTCGGCCGCCGCGATGCCCTCCGGGCTCGAACCCTCCGCACCGAGCGCCGGCCAGCCGAGGGTGCGCAGGGGACCGAAGGCGGCGAGCGGCGAGCCGCCTTCCCGGGCGAGGGCCGCGGCCCATTCGCCGGTCAGGGGTTCGGCCGGACCTTCGATCGCGATGCGCAGGTTTTGTGCCCGCACGATCCGCCGGGCGGCTTCGGCCAGGGCCCCGGGATCGGCCGCCGCGAGTTGCGTCAGGCGCACCGGGTAGCGGTCCGCGTCGAGGCCGAGGGCCAGGTGCTGCACGCGCACGGCGAAGGCCGCCTCGGGGCGCTCGGCCAGACCCGCGATCATCTCCGCCGCGGCGGAGCGGAAGGGGCCCGACTCCTCCGGCTCCGGGGCACGCTCGCCGAGGGCGCCCTCGACCTCCTCCAGCACCCGCTCCAGCAGCGCCACGGCCCCTTCCAGGGGCAGGTCCAGGCGCAGGGTGAACGGCTCCGGCCGGGGCCGGGTCGGCGCGTAGCCGGCGGAGAGGGCGCTGCGCCCCCCGGCCGGCCGCAAAATCCCGGCCAGGCGCGGCCCGGCCAGGGCCAGGCGCCACAGCTCCGCTTCGACCTCGCCGGGGCTGCCCTCCGGCGCGCCGGGCCAGGCCAGCACGATCCGATAGCGGCGCGCGCCGGGGGCGTCGAGCCGACCGGCCCAGGGCGTGT
>JBJHAV010000237.1:0-6144 GCA_050480685.1 Planctomycetaceae bacterium
GGTGCGGCCGGGGCGCTCCGCGCGGCCGGCGCGCGCGGGTGCGGCAGAGCGGGAAGCGGGTGCGGCCGCGGGCTGGGCTCCCTCTTCGGCGCGCAGGACCAAGGTCGCCCCTCCGAGCACGAGCTTGGCCCCGGATTCCAGGGGTCGGGATTCCCCCGCCGCCAACGGCGAGCCGCCCAAAAGCGCCGGCGCGGCCGCGTGCACCGTCGCCGCGCGCCCGTCGAACTCGATCACCACGTGTTCGCCGGCCACGCCCTTGGCGCCCAGGCGCAGGGTGGCGGCTTCCCCGGAACCGACGGTCAGGCGCCCCTTGGGCAGGCGAAAGGCCTTGCGGTCGCCGGCGTCGTCCACGATCAGCTTCGACATCGTTCTACGGGGAAAGGGGGGATGGGGAGGGAGGCGAACTCGGGCACACGTTAGCGCGGGGCGGGCGCCGAGCGCACGGCCGCGGAGAGATCCTCGGGGCCGATCGGGCCCCGGGCCAGGGCCAGGGCGCGGCGCAGCTCGTTTTCCAGTTGGCGCACGTTTCCGGGCCAAGGATAACGATCGAGCAAGGCCAGCGCTGCGGGGGTGAGCTCGGCCTCCGGCCGCCCGAGCTCCACAGCGATGCGCGGCAGGAGCGCCGCCACCAGCAGCGGCACGTCCCCGCTGCGCTCGCGCAGGGGCGGCAGGCGCAGGGTCAGTACCGCCAGGCGGTAAAAGAGATCCTCGCGGAAGCTCCCCGTGCGCGCGCCCTCGGCCAGGTCGCGGTTCGTGGCCGCCACCAAGCGCACATCGACCTTTTGGGTGCGATCGGAGCCCACCGGGCGCACCTCGCCCTCCTGCACGGCGCGCAGCAACTTGGGCTGCATCGGGAGCGGCAGTTCGCCGATCTCATCGAGGAAGAGCGTCCCCCGGTGGGCGCTCTGGAAGTGCCCCGGCCGCGAAGCGACGGCCCCGGTAAAAGCACCGCGCACGTGGCCGAAGAGTTCGCTCTCCAAGAGGTTCGGCGCCACCGCGGCGCAGTTGACCGCCACGAACGGGCCGCCCTTGCGCCGGCCTTCCGCGTGCAGCGCGCGGGCGACCAGCTCCTTGCCGGTCCCGGTTTCGCCCAGGACCAAAACGGGCACGTCGCTGGCGGCCACACGCTCCAGTTCCGCGAACAGCGCGCGCATGGCGGGGCTGTCCCCCACCAGGCCGAATCGCCCGGGCGGCGCACCTTCGCGCGCGGGAGCGCTTTTGGGCTCACCCGCGGCGAGCTGACGTTCGAGCGCGGCGCGCCACTCGGCCCAGCGACCCGACCGGCGCGCCCGCTCGCCCAACGCCTCCAGCTCGGCCAACCACCCTTCGAACTCGGCGTCCTTCACCGCGCAGCGCCCACCCGCGTGAGCTTCGCGTACTGCAAGAGCAGAATCTTCGCGCCCTGCCCGTCGAAGTGCACCGTGGCGCGCGCATTGGCCCCCGCCCCTTGCAAACGCACCAGGCGGCCGTAACCGAACTGTCCGTGCAGCACGCGGTCGCCTTCCGCCAGATCGTGGGTCTGTTCACCGTCGTAGGCGCCCAGGGCGCGCTCTTCCTCGGCCGGGTCGCCGGGAACGGGAGCGTCGCCGTCCAAACGGTCGGCGGGCAATTCGTCCAGAAAGCGCGAGGCTTCGCTCCAGGTGGATTCGCCCCAGTGCCTGCGCGTGCGCGCGGAACTCAGCCAGAGGCGCTCGCGGGCGCGGGTCAGACCCACGTAGAAAAGCCGCCGTTCTTCCTCCAGGCCGCGCGAATCGTCCGCTTCGTCGCCGTCGCCCAGGGCGCGCGCGTGGGGCAAAAGTCCCTCCTCCAGACCGGTCACGAAGACGAAGGGGAACTCGAGGCCCTTGGCCGCGTGCAAGGTCATCAGCGTGACCGCCCCCGCTTCGCCCGATTCACCGCCGGCGTCGAGCCCGTCCACGTCGCTGACCAGGGCCACTTCCTCCAGGAAACCGCGCAGGCTGCCTTCGGGCGAGCGCTCCTCGAACTGACGCGCCGCGGCGACCAGTTCCTCCACGTTGTCCTGGCGCGTCGCCGTTTCCGTGTCGTCGCCCTCGTCGAGCCAGTCGAGGTAATCGACCGCGGCGATCACCTGCTCCAGGGCTTCGGCGGGCTTCAATCCGGGCAGGTGCTCCAATTGTTCGAGCAACTGGGCGAAGGCTTCGAGCCCCCCCCGCGCCCGGCCGCGCACCGCGGCGCGGGCATCCGCCGAGCGCACCGCATGACTCAAGGACACACCGCGCTCCCGCGCCCAACCGCGCAGCACTTCCAAACTGCGCTCGCCGATGCCGCGCAGGGGCACGTTGACGATGCGCTCCAGCGCCACGTCATCGGCCGGGTTCGAGAGCACGATCAGGTACGCCACCAGATCCTTGATCTCCCGGCGCTGGTAGAACTCCAGTCCCCCCGCGATGCGGTAGGCGACACCCGCCATGCGCAGGCCCCGCTCCAGGGCGCGCTGCTGGAAGTGCACGCGGTAGAGCACCGCGACTTCGTCCAACCTGCGCCCCGCGGCCCTCAGGCGGCCGATGCGGTCGGCGATCGCGTCGGCTTCGTCGTTTTCGTCCTCGGCTTCGATCAGCCCGATCGGATCGCCCGCGTCGCTGCGGGTCCAGAGGTCCTTCTCGCGGCGCTCGGTATTGTGGGCGATCAGCGCCTGGGCGGCGGCCAGAATGTTGCCGCTGGAGCGGTAGTTTTCCTCCAGCTTGACCACCGCGGCCCCGGGGAAATCGCGCTCGAAGGCCAGGATGTTGCCGATGTCCGCGCCGCGCCAGGCGTAAATCGATTGGTCCGGATCGCCGCACACCGCCAGGTTGCCGTGCACCCGGGCGAAGTGGCGCGTGAGCAGGTACTGCACGCGGTTCGTGTCCTGGTACTCGTCCACCAGCACGTGGCGGAAGCTCGCGGACCAGGCCTCCGCAAGCCCCGGCTCGGCCTCGAAGACCTCCAGGGTGCACAGCAGCAGATCGTCGAAATCCAGGGCGTTTTGGGCCCGCATGGCGGCCAAGTAGGCCCGTTCGATACGGTGCAGGGCTTCGCCCTCCACGTCCGCGGCCCCGTGGACTTCGTCCACGTCCGCGGCGTGTGTTTCGTCGGCCGCGGCGGTCGGGCTGTGGCGCAGGTTCTTGCGCCGGCTGATCCAAGCGCCGACTTGACCGGGGCGAAAGCGCGTCGGGTCGTAGCCCAGGTCCTTGGTCAAACGCTTGAGCAACTGGTTGCGGTCCGAGGTGTCGTGGATCGAAAAGTCGCCGCTGCGGCCTTCGAGCACACCGATCTCGCGCCGCAGGAAACGAGCGCAGATGCTGTGGAAGGTGCCGATCCAGGGGGCATCGCGGCCGAGCAGGGCGCCGATGCGTCCGCGCATTTCGCGCGCCGCCTTGTTCGTGAAGGTCACGCCCAGGATCTCGTGGGGGCGCGCCGCGCCGGTCGCCACCAACCAGGCCACCCGGTGGGTGATCGCGCGGGTTTTGCCCGTTCCGGCCCCGGCCAGGATCAAAAGCGGTCCACCCGGGTGGGTCACGGCCTGGCGCTGGGCCTCATTCAAGCCCCCGAGCAGGGTGTCGGCCTCGGGCCGCGCAGCGCCGCCGTCCTCGTCCGCCTCGGAGAGAGCCCCCGCGCGCACCAAATCCATCCAATCGAGCCCCATGGGTCGCGGATTGTACCCCTAGCCCGGAGGTTGCATGAACACGTGCCCCAACCACCGCGACCGATGCTCGCTTCGGCGCGCGCGGGAACTTAACCTCGGCCCACCATGCAGCGAACCACGCACCGAGCCGAGCCCTCGCCCCGCCCCCACCGCCTGCCCGCGAGCCGCATCGCGAGCGCCGCCGCCCTTTTCGCCTTGGCGCTCACGGCGCTCGGCTGCCGCAGCACCGCCGGGCAGCCCGCGGGGCTGGAGGACGTGCGTTTGGTCTCCGTCCCCGACGGCGGGACCCTGACCTTCGACGGGTTGGTCGACAGGCTCCACGGCCACGACGTGATCGTGCTCGGTGAACTGCACGACTCGGGCCCCGGACACCGGGCCCAATGGCACCTGACCGAAGCGCTCCTGGCGCGCGCCGGCGGAGGCAGCGTGGCTTTGGAAATGCTTGAACGCGACGTGCAGGACGTGGTCGACGCGTGGCTCGACGGGCGCATCGACACCAAGACGTTTTTGGCCCAGGCGCGCCCCTGGTCGAACCACATCGAGCACTACCACCCGTTGCTGGAACTGGCCCGCGAGCGGGGCTACGCGGTCATCGCCGCCAACGCGCCGGCATTCCTGGCGCGCCGGGTCGCACGGGAAGGCCCGCGCGCCCTTTCCCAGAGCAGCTTCGGCTCCTTCGCACTGGAGCTCGACGACGCGCCCTACCGCGGGCGCTTCGAAGTCGCCATGGGGTTCCATCAGCCGGCCGGCGCCGGGCACGGGCACCACATGGACACGGCGATGCTGGAGCGTTTTTTCGCCGCCCAGGTGCTGCGCGACGAAAGCATGGCGGAAGCCATCGATCTGTTCCTGGCGCGCCGTCCCGACGGTTTGCCGGTGGTGCTGTGGTGCGGCCGCTTCCACTCGGACTACGGCCTCGGCGCGGTCGAACGCCTGGCGCGCCTGCGCCCGGACCTCTCGATCGCGGTGGTTTCCATGGCCCGCGCCGATACCGAGGAACTGCTCGCCGCCGAGCCCCCGGTCGGCATCGCGATCGTTTCGGTGCCCTGACGCGCGCTCCGCGCCCGTGCGCGGCATCCCTTCACGCCAAGAGAGGCCTCTCCTCAAAGGGCCGCCCCTGAGAACGCCGGCCCGTCAAAAGGACAGCGTCGTGATCACACGCAGGCGCGTGCCCTGCAAGTCGCCGTCATCCGAGCGCACGCGGTCCACGGCCCCTTGCAGCTTGAACCTGCCGGGGGCCACATAACGCGTGACCCCAAGGGAAGTGATCGCGGTCGAAGCGCCGTCGTCCAGGACCTCGTGTCGCAGCACGAGTTCGAGTTCCTCCGGCGCCACGAAACCGGTCGCCGTCACCGACCAGGGCCGGCGCGAGCCGAGGTCGCGGCCGAAGTCGGCCCACTCGGCGAACAGGCCCAGGCCCTCGAAGCGCATGGCCGTGTCGAGGGTCAAAAGATCCCCCTCGGTCACGCTGCCATCATCCGAGTAGGCGACACCGAAGGTCCACTGGAAGTCGCGCGCGGTGCCCAGGGCTTCGTCCTCCATCGGCACACCGCCCCCGAAGAGGTGCAGATCGACCCGCGCGGTGCCGATCCACGGCGGGGCGACGGATCCGTCGGCCACCTGCAAGGCGAGCTGCACATCCGCGAAGCCGTACTCACCCTCCAGGATCGTGCCCATACCGTAGTTCTGGGTGTCCTGGTCCAAACGCGTGCGCTGGGTCAGGGGCAACTGATCTTCCTGGAGCAACACGCTGCGCAGGATCGGCCGCAACACTTGGCCGACCCTCACCCGGTGGCGTTCGTCCAAGCGAAAGCGACCCCAGGCCTCCAGCAGCTCGGGCTCGCCGCCCTCGAAAGGCTCGGCGCTCGTGCCGCCCTGGCCCAACTCCGCTTCCACCAGGAAGTCGGCCCGGCCCCAGCCCCCTTCCATCCAAAGGCGCACGTCGAAGAGCTCGAAGCCGCGCACGGACTCGCCCTCGGGGGTGCCGATGGTGTGGGTGTAGCTCGTGCGCAGGATCGCGCCGGGGCGGAAGGCCTGCGCCTCGGGCGGCGACCAGGTCGGCACCATGGGCCAGTCCGAAGCGCCGTACCCGCCGCCGTCGCCGGCGCGACCCGGCGCACCCTCCTGGATGCGGGGGCCTACCCGCAGGGGCTCCCTGGAAACGGCGGCTTCGGGCGAGCCCGCGCCCAGCGGCGCCCCATGGCTCCAGCCCGCGATCACCGGCAGACAGGCGAACGCCCCGAGGAGCGCCGCGCCGGTGCCCGGGCGGGCGGCGGCAGCGCGCCCGGGCGCGACGGATGAGGTGGGAGGCGAAGGCAACATCGGCGGCCTGGGGAGCCTAACCCCAAGCTTCGGGTCGGGCCCAGGGGGCCGGGGCCCGTCGCCGCCCCGCGGCCGAAATGGGAATGCCGCGGGGCGCCCGGGACCGTGTCCCCCCACCTTTTTGGGGACCGTCAGAGCCCGCTGATCAGCGTCTCGATCTCGATCGGACCGGCCAGGGT
>JBJHAV010000238.1:0-6122 GCA_050480685.1 Planctomycetaceae bacterium
GCCTCCGTCCGTCGGCCGCGATGACAGGAGCTGCCCCCATGCCGCCCGCACCCGGTGCGGGATCCGATCCCGAATCCTCGGCGGGTGCGGATCCCGCTGTCGATTCCGGCGGCGGCGCCTCCCTGGGTGCCCGCGCGCGCAGGAGCAGCCTGTGGGTGCTCTTGGGGCTGCTCGGCTCGCAGCTCATGCGCCTCGGGGGGAACGTGGTGCTCGCGCGCCTGCTCTTCGAAGAAGCCTTTGGTTTGATGGCGCTGCTGGCGCTCGTCATCCAAGGCCTGTCCATGTTCTCGGACGTGGGCATCGGACCCGGCATCGTGCACAGCAAACGCGGCGACGATCCGGTTTATCTGAACACCGCTTGGACCGTGCAGGTCCTGCGCGGAATCGTGCTCTGGATCGCCGCGGCCCTGCTGGCCGGCCCGATCGCCTGGTTCTACGGGGAACCGGAACTCGCGGTTTTTCTGCCGATCGCGGCCCTCGTCACGATTCTGGGCGGACTCAACTCCACGCGCTACTTCACCGCCGAACGGCACCTCGCGCTCGGCAAACGCGTGCGCAACGACTTCCTGGCCCACGCGGCATCCGTGGTGGTGATGATCCTTTGGGCCAGCTTCTCAGCGACCGTTTGGGCGCTCGTGGCCGGACAGTTGATGCAGGCCGCCGTGCTGGCCCTGACCAGCCACCTGGCCCTGCCGGGCAGCCCCAACCGTCCGAAGCTGGAGCGCGCCGCCCTATCCGAATTGGTGCACTTCGGGCGCTGGATCTTCGTTTCCACGCTGATCGCGTTTTTGGCCATGGGCATCGACCGGTTGATGCTCGGACGGCTGGAGGGACTCGCGTTGCTCGGGGTCTACTCCGTGGCCTGGGGGCTCGTGAGCACGACCTACGTGATCGGTGGCGCTTTGGCCGGCAACGTCCAGTTCCCCCTGCTCGCCGCCCAGGCGCGCATGGACCGCGGGGCCATGGCGCGCAGGTTCCTCGAAACGCGTGTACACCTCTTGGCAGCCGCGCGTTTTGCGTGTCTTGGCTTTTTGCTGCTCGGTCCGGCTTTCTTCGCGCTGCTCTATGACGAGCGCTGGCAGGCGGCCGGCTGGATCACCCAGTTGCTCGCCATCGCCAGTTGGTTCGGCATGCTGCAACTGACCAGCGACCGGGCCTGCCTCGCGCTCGGGGACACACGCAGCCTGGCGGCTTCGAACGCGGCGTCCCTGTGCGTGAAAATCGCCGCGGGCCTGGTCGGGCTTTCCCTGGCCGGACTGCCCGGCTTCGTGCTCGGCATGGCCCTCGGTTCCCTGGCCGGGCACCTTGTGATCCAGCGCGCGCTTGCGCGGCTGGGCATCCCGATCGCGGCCCAGGACTTGGCGGCCAGCGCGCGTTTTGCGCTCTACGGCTCGGTCGCGCTGGTGCCCCTGTTCGCCGGTCTCGACGGCAGCGCGCGCACGCTGCTCGAAATCGCCCTAGCGGCCGCGGTGCTGGGCCCCGCGGCCTGGGGGCTGCGCCCGCTCATGCACCTAGGACGAACAGCTTCGCCGCCGACAGAGCGACTTTCCCCGTGAGCGGGTCGAGCATCAGGCCCTGCACGAAGAGCGGCAACTGGTAAAGCGAGATCTCGAAGGGCAGCGGCAGGTTGAAGAGTGCTGATTGCCCGTTCCCCGGCCAAATCGCGGGGGGCGTAAAGACCGGCGCGCCGCCGATCAGCAATTCGCCCGCGGCCATGGGAGCATTCATGCCCAGGGTCGGCAGCAGCGTGCCGCAGGGGAAGTTCGGGTCGGCCTGCAGGGAAACGGCCAGGAAACCCACGGAGCCCGGGATCTGGGTGCCGGCCGGGTTCGAGAGGCCGAGGGTCAGCACCTTGCCGATGTCGGGCTGGCCGGCGAGCAACGCGAGGCTCTCGGGCGGATTCGTGCCGCAGCCGTAGGGCAGGGTGATGCCAGGGGCCAGGATCGAGCGCTGCTTGAGGCGCCAGATGCGGTTGTTGAAGTTTTCGAGCAGGTAGACCTCGCCGCGCGCGTCCTCGCCGAACGAGACGATGTTGCCGAGGTTGTATTGGGCCAGCTCGGAGGTGTGCTCGATGATTTCGAGGGCTCCCCCCGGCAGCCGCTTGAGGGACCAGACCCTTTGGGTGCAGTAGTCCGCGTAGAGGTAGCGGCCGCGGAAGAGCGGCATGTCGCCGCCGCGGTAGACGTAACCCCCGATGATGGCGCAGCCGATGAAGGTCTGGAAGTCGGGGGTGAAGTGGTTGTACTCGTAGAAGGGCTGGGTCACACCGCTCGGGGGGCAAGGCCCGCTCGAGTACCCGGTGCACTGGGTGCCCTCCATCGTGCGCCAACCGTAGTTGCGCCCGCCGGGGGATCCGGCCACAGCCAGGTTGATCTCTTCCTTGGTGAACTGACCGACGTCGGTCAGCCACAGATCCCCGGTCACGCGGTCGAAGCTGAAGCGCCAGGGGTTGCGCAGGCCGTAGGCCCAGATGAGCGGCAGCGCGCCGGGCGTGTCGAGGAACGGGTTGGTGGCGGGAATCTTGGTGGGCGTGTTGACGTCGATGCGCAGCAGCTTGCCCAGGTAGCTGTCGAGGCGCTGGGCGTAGTTCTGCGGGTCGCCCTGCATCGAAAAACCGCCGTCGCCGATGCCGAGATAGAGCATCCCGTCCGGTCCGAACTGCAGGCACCCGCCGTTGTGCGAATCGTCCGGCTGGGGGTAGGGGCCGAACATCAAACGCATGCTGGCCGGCTCGGCTACGTCGGGCGTCTGCGGCCACGAGCGGTACTCGCGCACCTCCGTCGCGCCCGAGGTGTTCGTCAGGCTGACGTAGAACTTGGTGTTCTGGGCGTAGTTGGGGTGGAAGGCGATGTCGAGCAGGCCGCGCTCGCCGCCGATGCTGATCTGTCCGCCGAGATCGAGGAACGGCGTCGGCAAAAGCACGCCGTTCTTGATGATGCGCACGCGCCCGGTTTGGTACTCGGCCACGAACATGCGCTGGAAATCCCCGGGCGGCGACTTGAGGGCCACGGGCCCCTGCAAGCCCGTGATCGGCAACAGCTCCAGTTCGAGGATCTGTGCGCGTGCTTCCGGCGCCGACGTCACGCTGAACAGAAGAGCCGCCAGCAGAGAAGCCGAGAAGACACGAAGGGAGCGCATGGGGAGTGGGCTAGGGGGGGCGAACGGGAAGCCTTCGCGGGAAGGCCGCCCGGTGGCGCAGTGTGGGGGGTCCAGGGAGTCTCGCGACCGGGCGACGAGGCTTCGCGGCCCGATTCCGGCGAAAAAGGATACTCCTAGGCCGGAGGGCGCGGGGAGAGGGTAGACACCCCAGGTGTCGCCCCAGGTTCCCTGGCCGCGGGGTGCTTACAAATTCCTCGTCCGAGGCCTAGGACGCGCCTGGGGGCCGATCCCGTTCCGTGCGTTTCCAGGGGGCCTTTCGCCCGGCGGCGGCGAGTACCCCCGGGAGGAGCCGCAGTTTGCCGAGGATGTACAGGGGGGCGCAGGCCAGGGCGATCCAATCGCGGCGATCGCCGCCGCCGAGGATCAGGGCGAGGCCCAGGTGAAGGGCGAGCAGCAGGGCGAAGCCCAGGGCCAACGCCCGTCCCAGGGGCCCCCCCGCGACGGCCGCGGGCACGAACAGCAGCACGTGCAGGCCCAGGGGCAACAGCGCCAAGTCCGCCGCGGGTTCGAGCAGCCTGGGGCGGCCGCCCAGGGCCTGCAGGGCCAGCTTCCCGAGGCGCTCGCGGGCCAAGCCGATGCGGCCCCCCTCCCAGCGGGTGTGTTGCGTGCGCGCCCCGGCGGCGCTCTCGGGCAGGGGCGCGCGCACCCAGGTGTCCCCCAGGAAGCGGATCCGCCGTCCGCGCCGGACCAGATCCAAGTGGTACTCCAGATCCTCGACGATCGAGTGGGCGCCGTAGGGCTGCTCGGCGAGCACCCGCGCGGCGAGGGCGAAGCCGTTGCCGAACAGGCCGCAGGAAAGTCCCAGCCGCTCCCGGCCCCGCGGCCGCACGCCGTTGAAGGCCAAGAAGGCCAGACGCCTTAGGCGGCGCAGCGGCGCATCGCCCGGATCGTCCGCTTCGTAGCGGCACTGGGTGCCGTCCGCGCCCGCCGCCAACGCCTCGGCGGTGCGCGTGAAGAGATCCGGCGCCACCCGCGAGTCGGCGTCGATCACGAGCACACCCAGGGCGCCTTCCGCCAGGGCGAGTTCAAACCCCAGGGCCAGGGCGTAACCCTTGCCGCGTTTGTTTGTGTCGTTTCGCTCCAGCACACGGGCGCCGGCGGCGCGCGCCCGTTCGGCGGTGTCGTCGGTGCAGTTGTCGGCCACCACGACCCATTCGACACCCGCGGCCGGGATCGCGGCCGCGCGCAGGCTCGCCACGCAGTCCGCGATGCCGGCGGCCTCGTCGTGGGCCGGGACGAGCACCCAGAGAGGGCCGCCGGCAGCCGCGGCGGGCTGCTGGTCGCTGGGGGAGCTGCGGCCCCTTTGCGGCACGCGCCGCGCTGGCAGGGCGGCTCCCGCCGTGATCACCGCCAGCCCCAGGGCGCCCGGCAGGCCCGCGAAGGCCGGCGCCAAGGCCAGGAGTTCGAGGGCCTTCACCGGCCCTTCCACCTCGCCCCGAGCGCGGCCCGGAAGAGCCCGGCGAGTTTGCCCGCTTCGATGCGCACGTCGTGCAGCGCCTCCACTTCCCGGCGGCCGGCCGCGGCCAGTGCGGCGAGTTGTTCGTCGGAACTGTCGAGCAACTCACAGAGCGCCTCTTCCAGGTGATCGACGGAACCCGCCGGCACGAGCCAGCCCGTGCGACCCGGCACCACGAGCTCGGGAATCCCCGCGATGTAGGTGCTGAGCACCGGACGGTGCAGCGCGTAGGCCTCCATGAAAACCACCGGCAGGCCCTCGTCGAAGCTCGGCAGCACCATGGCGCGCGCCCGCTCGATCTCGGCGCGCACCCCGGCCCCGTCGAGCCAACCCAGGAAGTGGACCCGCTCGGCCAGGCCCGCGGCGCGCGCGCGCGACTCCAGTTCCGCGCGCAGGGCGCCGTCGCCCACCAGCGCGATGCTCACCTTTCGACCGCGCCGCGCCAGCCGTTCGAGCGCTTCGAACAGCACCAAGTGCCCCTTGACCGGATCCAGTCGCGCCACGCACACCAGGCGCGCTTCGGCCGGCAACGCTTGGGCTTCACCCTCCAGAAACTGCGCGTCCAATCCGCAGCCCACCAGGTGTATGCGCGCCCAATGCTCCACCTCCGTCCAGCGGCAGAGCTGGCTGCGCCCGTGGTGGCTGATCGCGACCGAGAAGGCCGCCCGGTGGACTTGCTCGCGCAGGGCGTCCAGGGCCGGAAACTCGAAGACCTCCGGCCCGTGGAAGGTGAAGCTGAAGGGCGGCCCGCCGAGTTCGCGGCAGAGCATGGCGACCTTGGCCGAGTTCGTGCCGAAGTGCGCATGCACGTGTTCCAGTCGGCGCTCGGCCAAACGGCGCCGCAGCAGGCAGGCTTCGGCCAAATAGATCAGGTGCAGCCCCAATCCGCGGGTCGAGCGCCACCCGAGGCGCAGGGTCAGCGCCAAGGCGCGCGCGAAGGCCCGCGGGCGCCCGGCGATCGCCGCGAGGGTGGACCAGGCCAGGGCCAGGGCGCCTTCGTCCAAAAGCACATGGGTGCGTTCGCCCTCCGCCCGGTCGGCCGCATCCACCAGCGGTTCGGCGACCCGGCGCACGCTGATGCGCTCGACCTCGACACCGTGGTCCGCGAGGGCGTGGATCTCCCGTCGAATCCAGGCGTGGCTGGTCTTCGGGTACTGGTTGACCAGATAGGCGACTCGCGTCGGCGAGGCGGAAGCGTTCATTGGCGATGGGGCAAGGTGGGCGCGGCGGGGCCCTTGTACTCGATCAGGGAGCTGGGTTTTCCGCTCAGGCGTCCCAGGGCAAAACGCAGGGCTCCGAGGGCCTCGGGCAGCTTGCCCAGGGCGCAGAAGGCGCCGTACAGCCGAGCATCCGCCGCCGGCGCCCCGCGCGCACGCCGGGCCGCCGCGGCGCGCCGGGCCACGCGGGCCGCCAAGAGGCCGACGATCAGGGGCCCGGCCAAAAGCCCGAGGGGACCGAAGGCGCACCAGGCCAGGACGGCGACCGCCGCCGCGATCAGCGGCAGCGC
>JBJHAV010000239.1:0-6106 GCA_050480685.1 Planctomycetaceae bacterium
TCCCGGTCGAGTACGTGCCCTCCACGGACTACCAGGCTTCGGTCGAGATGTTCGTCAACGGCGACGTGCACCTGGCCTGGTTCGGCGGGCTGACCGGCGTGCAAGCGCGTTCCCGGGTGGCCGGCGCCCAGGCCATCGCCCAGGGTGTCGTTGACCCGGACTACAAGACGTACTTCATCGCGCACCGCGACACCGGGCTCGAACCCTCGGAAAGTTTCCCGCTGGCCCTGGCCGAGCGCAGCTTCACCTTCGGCTCGTCGAGCTCCACCAGCGGACGCCTGATGCCCACCTGGTTCCTGCGCCAGGAAACCGGCAAGACCCCGGAAGAGTTTTTTGGTCGCCCGAACCAGTACTCCGGCGCACACGACAAGACCATCGAACTGGTGGCCGCACGCAGCGTCGACGCGGGCGCCGTCGACTACAAGACCTACGAAAAACTCGTCGCGGAAGGGCGCGTGGACCCGGAGGTCGTTCGCGTGATTTGGACCACGCCGGGCTATGCGGACTACAACTGGACCGCGCATCCGGACCTGGATCGAATCTTCGGAGAAGGCACCCTGGCGCGCCTCAAGGAAGCCCTGGTTGCCATCGAGGACGCCGAACTGCTCTCGGCCATGAACCGTCCCGAAGGCCTGATTCCGGCCTCCAATGAGGACTTTGCTGGGATCGCGGATTTGGCGCGGGAACTCGGCCTCCTGCGTTGAACCCGGCGGCGGCAGGTTCTGCCGGGGAGGTCGCGGGTGTTCGCCGGTCCCTGGGGGACCCGGCGCCCGCGGCGCGCACCGCGGGTGAAGGACCGGCCCTGGCCCTCGAGGGAGTCGATCTCTCCCTCGGGGGTCGGCCGGTGCTCGCGGGCGTGGACCTCACCATCGCGGCGGGTGAAGCCGTGGCTTTGGTGGGGCCGAGCGGGGCCGGCAAGACCAGTTTGCTGCGGCTGCTCGGCGGAGCGCTGCGCCCCGATCGCGGGCATGTGCGGGTCGGCGGGCGGGACCTGGGACAACTTTCCCGGCGCGAGTTGCGCGCGGCGCGGGCTTCCTTGGGTTTTGTGCACCAACAGCTCGCCCTCGTACCGCAACTGCGCGTCTTCCAAAACGTGCTCGCCGGACGCTTCGGACACCAGGGCCTGGTCGGCGCCCTACGCGCGAGTTTTTTGCCGCGCCGGGCGGAACTCTTGCGCGCGCACGCGGACCTGGAGCGTGTCGGCATCCCCGAGCTGCTCTACCGGCGCACGGACACCCTCTCCGGCGGTCAACAGCAGCGTGTCGCCCTGGCGCGCGCGCTCTACCAAGACCCGCTGGCGATTTTGGCGGACGAGCCGGTTTCGGCGGTGGATCCGGAACGGGCGCGCTCCCTGGTCGATCTGCTGCTCTCCCTGACCCGCGAGCGCCGTTTGACCCTCGTGGTCAGCCTGCACGACTTGGGCCTGGCCGCCGGCGCCTTTGAGCGTTTGGTGGGCCTGCGCGCCGGGCGCGTCGTGTACGACGGTCCGCCGGCGGGTTTGGACGCGGGCCGGCGCGCGGCGCTCTTCGCCCTGACCCCGGACGCCGCCGCACCCCATGGGGCCTGAGGCCGCACGCCCGCGCGGGCCGGGCACACGCGGGCGGTTGCTGCTCGGGCTGTTCGGCCTGGCGGCCGTGGCCTGGTGGCAACTGGGGCTCTCGCTTTCCGATTTGGTGCCGGGCACCGGCGGCTGGTCGGTGGTGCGCGGAGTCTTCACGCGCGCCTTTTCCCCCGCTTGGGTGTATGAGAGCGGGCCCTTGCCGGAGGGATCCCAGAGCCTTCTGGCGTCGGTCGCTTGGCAGGCGCGCGGGACGCTGCTGTTCGCCATGGGGGGTGTGAGCGCGGCGCTCTTGCTGGCGATTCCGCTCGGGCTCTTGGCCTCGGAGAGTTTTTGGGAGCCCTTCCGGCGCGGGCGCGCGTGGGCGGCAGCGGGGGCTTGCCTGGCGCTGGTGCGCACGGGCATCGCCTTGGCCCGTTCCGTGCACGAGCTTTTGTGGGCCGTGGTGTTTTTGGCAGCGGTCGGGCTGACGCCGCTTTCGGCCGTGCTCGCCATCGCGATCCCCTACGCGGGCACCCTGGCGAAGATCTTCGCGGAAATGCTCGACGAAGCGCCGCGCGACGCGGCCGACGCGCTGACGGGCCTGGGCGCCACACCGGCCCAAGCGCTGTTGCTCGGACGGCTGCCGCGCTCCCTGGCGGACATGGGCGCCTACGGGTTTTACCGCTTTGAGTGCGCCCTGCGGTCCAGCGCGGTGCTGGGTTTCTTCGGCTTCGAAACCCTCGGGCACGGCATCCAGGTGGCCTTCGTGAACGTGCAGTACGGCGAGCTTTGGACCCACCTGTGGGCGCTCATCGCGCTGATCGCGATCGCGGAGCTGTGGAGCGGCGCCCTGCGCCGGAGGTTCGTGGCATGAACGCGCCGGTCGAAAGCGCCGCGCAGGCGGCGACGGGTTCGGAGGCCGCGCGCTGGGCCGAAATCCGGCGCCTGCACCGCCTGCGGCCGAGGAGCCGGTTCTTGGGCGTTTCGCTGCTGACCCTGGGGGGCCTTGCGGCCTACGCCTGGTCCTCGGGCACCTTCGCGCCCGAGGATCTTTTCAGCCCCCGGCGGCGCGCGAACCTGGAGCGTTTTTTGACCCTGGACGTGGTGCCCTTCCCCGCGCGCGGCGAGGGGTTTGCGCCGGGGCTGTGGTGGCGCTGGGCGGCCGAGCGTTTCGCGGAGCGCGGATTCGAAGCCGTGCTCATCACCCTTTGGATCGCCGTGCTCGCCATCGCCTTGGCTTCCCTGGGCGCGCTGCTCCTGGCGCCCTTCGCCACGCGCACCCTGGCGAGCCGCGACCCGTACCTGCTCGGCGAAACGGGCGCGAGCGCCCCCGGTCGCGCGGCCCGGCGCGCGGGGGTCTTCGCGGCCCGGGGACTGTTGGTGTTGGCGCGCTCCTTGCCCGAGTACGTGCTGGCATTCCTGTTGCTCGCGGTGCTCGGCCCGGGCGCCTGGCCGGCGATTTTGGCCCTGGCCCTGCACAACGCCGGCATCCTCGGGCGGCTGGGCGCGGAGGTGGCGGAAAACCTGGAGCCCGGGCCGAGCCGCGCCCTGGCCCAGGCCGGGGCGAGCCGCGGGGTGCTGTGGAGCCTGGGCGCCCTGCCCCAGGGCCTGGGGCGGCTCTTGCTCTACGCCTTCTATCGCTTCGAGACCTGCGTGCGCGAAGCGACGGTGCTGGGCATGCTCGGGGTCGTTTCCCTGGGCTACTGGATCGGCGAAGCGCGGGCGGCCATGCACTACGACGAGCTCTTGTTCTACGTGGCCCTGGGGGCCGGCCTGGTGCTGCTGGCGGACCTGGCATCCTCCTGGGCCAGGCGCCTGGTGCGGCGGGCCTGAGCCGGATGCCGGGCCGGGGGGTGGACGTCGCGCCCCGGTCCGCTACCCTACCGCGCACGGAAGATTGCCCCGACCTCCCCGCCCCCCGCCATGATCCTCTCCACCAGTCAACTGAAGAAGCTGCTCGAGGAGCGCATCCCCGACGCCCAGGTCAGCGTGCGCGACCTGACCGGAACCAGCGACCACTTCGCCGTCGAAGTAGTCTCCCCCGTCTTTGCGGGCAAGAGCCTGATCGAACAGCACAAGGTGGTGCACGCGGCCTGCGCCGAACACCTCACGCGCGCGATCCACGCCTTGCAGATCAAGACGCGCGTGCCCTGACCCCCCGCCGCGCGCGGCCGAAGTACCACGTCCACCGGGTGCCTCCCGCGGGCCAAGGCTCGCCGGGGTTTCCCGCCTAACCTCTCCTCTTCGATACCCTTCCCCCGGCGAGCGATCCTCGCCCCATTCGACCATGTGGAATCCCGACAAGATCCGTGAGATCGTCCAACAGGACAAAGTCGTGCTCTTCGGCAAGGGCACCCGCTTCCAACCCATGTGTGGATTCACGGCCAAGGCGATCGGAATCATCGATCGCCTGGTGCCCGACTACACCATGGTCAACATCTTCGACGACGACGGGATCCGCCCGGCGTTGGTCTCCTTCTCCGGCTGGCCGACCACGCCCCAACTCTTCATCGGCGGCGAGCTGATCGGCGGCAGCGACATCATGGAAGAGATGCTGAACTCCGGCGACCTGCAGAAGAAACTCCAGGAAGCGGGCGCCATCGGATGAGGGCGTCCGACCCCTTGGCCGCGGGAGGTGGGCTCGATGCCGGCCTCCTGCGGCCGCGCTCGCTTGGGGAACTGCTCGACGCTTCCTTCGGGCTCTACCGGCGCCACTTCCCGGTGCTGGTCGGAACGGCGCTGCTCCTGGCGATCCCGGCCATCGCGGCCAGCGCCGTGCAGCCGCTGGTCGGCACCTTCCTGAACCTGCTTACCTTGCCCCTGATTGCCGCTGCTTCCTTCGGCGTGGTCGGGCAGGCCCTGGCCGGCAAGAAGCCGAGGTTGGCCGCGGCCCTGCGCACAGCCTTCGTGCGCGGTCCGGTGCTGATGCTCCTGAGCATCCTCGTGTACCTGGCGGTCAGCGCGGCGATGATGCCGGTGGCCCTGATCGTCCTCCTGTTCGGCTTCCTCTTCGGGGGTCTAACGGGCGCGACCCTAGGTTCGGCGGCCGGCGGCGTCGTTGTCATCGCGGGGATTCTCGCGGGCGGGGCGTTGATCGCTTTCGCGGCACTCGCGGCCTACACCTTCCTTTGCCTCTACGCGCCGGTTTGGATCTTCGAAGGTCGCTTTTGGGGTTTGGGGCGCAGCATCTCCCTGGTGCGCGGCGCCTTCGCCAAGAGTTTCTTCGCCAACCTGATTTCCTGGCTCCTGCGCATGTTGCCCGGCCTGGCGGTGATGGGCTCGGCAGCCATCCTCGGAGGAGGTGTCGAAGGGTTCATCGAATCGGAAGGCCAAGACCCGCTCATCAACGCCCTGTCGGTGGCTGTGAACGCAATCGTTGAGCCCTTCGCCGCGGTTGTGATCGCGCTCCTGTACGTGGATCGGCGCGCGATGCGCGAAGGCCTCGACCTGGCGCCCGCGGAGGCCGGCGAACCCGCTGCCCTGTGAGCCGGCACGGGGCCCAAGAAGCCTCGGCCGGCCCGCTGCCGACCGCCGAGGAGGTGCGCGCGGCCCTCGATCAGGTGCTGGCGGACGGGCGTTATGCGGTCCGGCCCCGGGGCCCAATCGGCGAGTACTTCGATGATCTGATGGCCAAGATCGGGGAAGCCCTGATGCGGATCTTCCTGGGGGATGGCCGCGGAATCGAGGGGTTGGCTTGGGTGCTGATCGCGTTGATTGCCGCGGCCTGCGCCTTTGGCATCTACCTATGGGTGCGGGCACTCGCGCGCGGCCGCAAGGACAGCAGGCGCACCCCCAGCGCGCCCGCGCCTGGCGCGCGCGAACCGAGCAGCCGTGAGTGCCTGGAACGGGCCCGCAGCCTGGCCGCCGCGGGCAACACGGCCGCGGCCCTGGCGGCGGCCTACGAGGCCCTGCTGCGCCGGCTCGGCGAGTCGGGGCTCGTGCGCTTCGATGCCTCGCGGGTCGCCCGGGACTACCTGGACGAACTCGCCCGCGGGCCGGCGCCGGCGCGTTCCTGGCGGCCGCGTTTGGCGCGGGCCGTTGCGCTGTTTTATCCGGTGGCCTTTGGCGGGCGCTCGGCGGCCCAAGCGGATCTGGGTGAGTTGCTCGAGGTCGCGGGCGGCCCCGGACCGGAGGAACACGCGTGAATCGCCCCACGGCCTGGGTGATCGGCGTGGTCGTGCTGCTCTTCGCGATCTCGATCCTGCGCCCGTCACCGCCCCCGGAGTACGGTCCGCCGCGCCTGAGCAGCTTCACGCCCGGGCCCCTGGGCGGCGAGGCGCTTTGGCGCACCTTCGGGGCCGTGGGGCTGGATGCCCGGCGTTGGTACCGGCCGCCCCTGGAGTACGGCCGCGGGGCCCCAAACGGGGTGCTCGTGATGCTTGCCCCGACCCGCGATCTGTCCGGCACCGAGGGCGAAGCGCTGCTCGACTGGGTACGGAGGGGCGGCGATCTGGTGGTGACCTTCGTCGAAGCACTGGAGAACGAAACCCTCATGCTCGTGCCTCGTTCGCGCCTGAACGAGCGCGTGGACGAGGTGCTCTCCGGAGCCAGCGTGCCGACCGGTGA
>JBJHAV010000240.1:0-5985 GCA_050480685.1 Planctomycetaceae bacterium
GAGCGAGGGTGCTCCCATTTGGGGCCGGCTCGGGCGAGGCCGGAGCCAACCCTTCCCCGTACCCAGGAGGTACAATCCGCCCCATGCTCGCTCCCTGCCCCCCGGCCGCGCGCATCGCGGCCCTCGACCGTCTGCGCGGTTTCGCCGTGCTCGGCGCCACCGTCTGGCTGGTGGACAGCTTCTTCGGCACGATCTCGTCGGCCGCAGACCACGGCGGCATGGCCGCGCTGCGGGCCTTCTTCCGCTCGCTCATGGAACTGGGCCTCGCGAGCACCTCCTTGCTGATCTTCGCCTTCGCCCTCGGCCTCGGGCTCTTCCTGCAAGGCGAGCGCGCGCGCGGCGCCGGCGAGAGGCCGACAGCGCTGCTCAGCCTGCGTCTGGCCCTGCTGGCAGCCTTCGGCGTGGCACTGAGCGCGGCCAGCGCCATCCCCCACGAACTGCTCTTCCTGGCCCTGGCCGGACTCTTGGCGGTTCGCATCGCGGAGCGCGCCCCATCCCCCAGCTCCCTCGGCCGCTGGGCCGTCGGCCTGCTCGCCGTCTGGGGCCTGCTCCGGGTGGCCTCGGCCCTCCAAACGGCTCGCCTGCAGGATGCCTTCGCCGGGGACGGCTTCGCAGAAGCCCTGCTGCGGGAGCCCGGCTGGGCCGATTCGGCGGAGCTCTTGCTCTGGCCCCTGTCGGGCCTTTTCTTGACCCTAGCCTTTTTGCTGCTCGGCCTGCGCGAGGGCCGGCGCGGGTCCTTCCGGCCCGGGGCATCGATCCGCCCCCTCCCATGGATCCTGCCCTTCGGTGCCGTGTTCGCCGCCATGATCCTCTTGCTTGCCCTGCGGGCGAGCCAGCCGGATCCGGCCCCCTTGCTCGGCTTCTTCGCCCTGAGTTCGGCCTGGCACTACGACGTCGCTTACCCCCTGGCCGGGGTGCTGCTCGCCCTGACCTGGATCGCCCTGTGGGGGCGCTTCGACCGGGACGCGGAGGGCAGGTGGCTGCTCGCGCCGCTGGCCCTGGCCGGGCGCATGGCGTTCACCAACGTGGTGCTGCTTTCCCTGTGCTTCAGCCTCCACCTGCGCCTGGGAGCCCCGTCGCCGCCCCGGCGGTTCGAAGCGCCCGAGACCCTGGTCCTGGCCTTGGCCGTCTTCGGGCTCCTGGTCCTGGGCAACCACCTCTGGCTGCGGCGCTTTGCCTTCGGGCCCCTGGAGTGGATTGTGCGCCGGGCGATCTACCCCGCCCCCAGGGCGGCGGTGGACCCGCGCAGTACCTAGGCGGGCGCAGTGCGCGGGTGCGCTAATCCCGCAGCTTGCCCGTGAGCGCCACCAGGTCCGCGGCCAGGGAACGCGCGCGCTTGGCGAGCGCTTCGTCCGCCGGGTCGTCCCCCTCGCCGAAGGCCTGCCCGGCCCGCGGCACGGTGAGCTGGTCGGGCAGCACGTGCACCCCCAGCCCGCCCAGGATCTGGCGCAGGTGGGCGAGGACTCGGATGCCGCCCAGCCCGCCGGGGGAGGCCGCCATCAGCGCGGCCACCTTGCCCCGGAAGGCGCGCAGGGCTGGCTCCCCTTCGCTTTCGGTGCGGCTGGCCCAGTCGATGGCGTTTTTCAAAACGGCGCTGAGCGAGCCGTTGTACTCCGGCGCCGCGATCAGGAGCCCGTGGTGGGATTCGAGCAGGGCCTTGAAGCGCCGGGCGGGCTCGGGCATGCCCTCGGTCGCCTCCAGATCCCCGTCGTAGAGGGGCATCGGGAAGTCGGCCAAGTCGACGTGGGTGACCTCGGCCCCGGCGGTTTGGGCCCCGGGCAGGGCGGCGGCGAGGAGCTTCTTGTTGAGCGAACCCCGGCGGGTGCTGCCGGCGAAGGCCAGGATGCGGATCGGTTCCATGGGACCTGAGGGTACCCTCTTCCGCCGCCGGCTCCGCCGGTCCCACCCAAGTCCCGCCGCCCGCTGACCCGTGTCCCTTTCCCGCGTGGCCGTCGTCGAACGGCGCCTCGACGAATATCTGGAGTCCGCCGCACCGGCGGCCAAACGGCTCGCGCCGGACGAAACCCTGCGCCCGGGCGGCACCTTGACCGCGCGCGCAGCGGTGGAGCTGTTCGAGGACCAGGTCCTTTCGCGCGCCCTGGACGTGGCCGCGCGCGACCTCAAACGCGAGGGCCGCTCCTTCTACACCATCTCCAGCGCGGGCCACGAGCAGAACGCCGTCGTGGGGGCACTGCTGCGCACCACGGACCCGTGTTTCCTGCACTACCGCTCCGGCGCGCTGATGATGTCGCGCCTGCGCAAGCTGCCGGGGGCGACGCCGGCCTTCGACACGCTGCTCGGCATCTGCGCTTCTTCGGACGATCCCACCAGCGGCGGGCGCCACAAGGTCTGGGGCAGCCGGGCCGCCTGGGTGCCGCCCCAGACCAGCACGATCGCTTCGCACCTGCCCAAGGCCGTGGGCGCGGCCTTCGCGCTCTCGCGCCTGCGGCGCTTGGGTCTCAAGAGCGAGTTGCCGCCGGATTCGATCGTGCTCTGCTCCTTTGGCGACGCCTCCGCCAACCACGCCACGGCCCTGGCCGGTTTCAACGCCGCGCGCTACTCCATGCGCAAGGGCAACCCGACGCCGATCCTGTTCCTGTGCGAGGACAACCGCATCGGCATCAGCGTCGAAACGCCCAAGCAGTGGATCACCGACGTCTATTCGGGCCAACGCCACCTGACCTACTTCGAGGCCAAGGGCGAGCTCGCCGAGGTCTGGGAAACCGTGCGTTTGGCGGTGCAGCATTGCCGCACGATGCACGCGCCGGTGTTTTTGCACCTGCGCACTGTGCGGCTCTTCGGACACGCGGGCACGGACGTGGAGACCGGCTACCGCAGCCTGGCGGAAATCGAAGCCATCGAAGCGGAAGACCCGTTGCTGGTGAACGCGAAGCGGCTGGTGGAGCTCGGCGCCGCGGAGCCCGCCACCCTGCGCGCCCTGATCACACACACCCGCGAGCGTGTGCGCGCGGCGGCGGAAGAAGCCGCTTCGCGCCCCAAGCTCACCGCCCGCGCGGCGGTGATCGCGCCGCTTGCACCCTACGACGCGGATGCCGTGCAAACCCGCGCGCGCTTGGCCTCCCCGGCCGAGGCGCGCCGGGCCTCCTTCGGCGACGCGCTGCCGGAAGCCGCGCGCACGGACACCAAACGCACCCTCGCCGCCCAGCTCAACCACGCCCTGGCCGACACCCTGCTGGCGCGGCCGAACACGATCCTCTTCGGCGAGGACGTGGGCAAAAAGGGCGGCGTCTACGGCCTGACCATGGGCCTGCAAAAGCGCTTCGGACAAGCGCGTGTGTTCGACACGCTGCTCGATGAAACCACCATCCTGGGTGTGGCCCAGGGCGCGGCGCATCTCGGCCTCTTGCCGATCCCAGAGATCCAGTACCTGGCCTACGTGCACAACGCCCTCGACCAGTTGCGCGGCGAAGCCTGCTCGCTGACTTTCTTCAGCCAGGGCCAGTTCGCCAATCCGATGGTCGTGCGCATCGCCGGGCTCGCGTACCAAAAGGGATTTGGCGGTCACTTCCACAACGACAACTCCATCGGCGCCCTGCGCGACATCCCGGGGCTGGCCATCGCCGTGCCGAGCCGCGGGGACGACGGTGTGCGGCTCTTGCGCGGAGCCCTGGGTCTTGCGGAAGCCTCGAAGCGCGTCGTGGTGTTCCTGGAGCCGATCGCCCTCTACCACGAGCGCGATCTTTTCTCCGACGGCGACGGTCTGTGGCTCTCCGACTACCCGGCATCCGACGAGGTGCTCTTGCCCGGCGACGTGCGTGTGCACCACCCGGAGGCGAAGGACCTGTTGATCGTCTCCTACGCCAACGGCCTGCGGCTCTCCCTGCGCGCTGCCAAGCGCCTCGAGCTCGAAACCGGCCGGCGCGCGCGGGTGCTCGACCTGTGCTGGCTCGCGCCCTTGCCCTTCGAAGCCGTGGCTCGCCACGCGGCCGAGTGCGGTCGCGTGCTCGTGGTCGACGAGTGCCGCGCCACCGCCGGCGGCGTGGCGGACGCGCTGGTCGCGCACCTGGCGCAGCACGGCCCGCGCGGGCTCCGGGTGGCGAGCCTGTGCGCCGCGGACAGTTATGTGCCCCTCGGGCCCGCGGCGGACACGGTGCTGGTGCAAGAGAGCGAGATCCTCGAGCGCGCCAAAGGTTTCTTCGAGCCCAAGCCGAGCGAGGTGCAGCCGTGACGCGCCGCGCCATCGTCTGCCCCGGACGCGGCTCCTACACGGAGAAGAGCCTGGGCTCCTTGCCCGAAGGGCACCCCTGGGTCGCCGCCGCCGATGAGCTGCGCATTGCCCTGGATTTGCCGCCGCTATCAGAACTCGACCGCGCCCCGCGCTTCAGCGCTCAGAGTCACCTGCGCCCGGCCAACGCCGCAGCGTTGATCTACGTGGTCTCCATGCTCGACGCCACCGCCACCCTGGCCGGCGGCGGCGTGGTGGCCGTGGCGGGCAACTCCCTGGGTTGGTACACGGCCCTGGCCGTGGCCGGCGCGCTTTCCTTCGAGGACGGCCTGAGGTTGGTGCAGGAAATGGCGCTGATCCAGGAGCGCCACGAACAGGGCGGACAGATCCTCTATCCGCTTGTGGACGAAGAATGGCGGCGCGACGACACCGCGGTCGAGCTGGTCGAGTCCGCCCTGTCGGACGCGCCCGGCGAGGCCTTCCACTCGATCCACCTGGGCGGTTACGCGGTCCTCGCCGGCAGCCCGCAGGGCATCGCGCACCTGCTCGCGCGCCTGCCCCAACGCAAACTCGGCGGCACGCTCTACCCCTTGCGCCTCCTGCGCCACGGCCCCTACCACACCCCCCTGGTGGCCGCCGTCTGCGACGAAGCCCGCGAACGCTTGGGCGACCTGGCCTGGCGCCCGCCCACCGTGCCCCTGATCGATGGCCGCGGCCGGGTCTTCACCCCCTGGTCCACGGACCTGGACGAACTCGCCGCCTACACCCTGGGCACCCAGGTACGCGAGCCCTATGACCTCACTGCGTCCGTGCGCGTGCTCCTGTGCGAGTACGCCCCCGATCGCATCGTCCTGCCCGGCCCCGGCAACACCCTGGGCGGCGTGATCGGCCAGGTCCTGATCGCCGAGGGCTGGCGCTCCATCCGCTCCAAAGCGGATTTCCAAGCCGTGCAGTCCTCGGACAACCCGATCGTCGAATCCCTGCGCCGCTAAAAGCTCAGGAAGCCCCATGAGCCACACACCGCGCCGCACCGTCGCCACCGCGTCCCACCGCCGCACCGCGGCGCCTGCTCGCATGGCAGCCGCGCTGCGCACCGCCGCCGCTTTGCTGCTCCCGGTTTTGCTCGCCGCCTGCACCGGCCTGCCCGTGCGCGACGTGGACCCCGACGGCCTGATCCCCGAAGGCGAAGAGATCGTGCTCGTCAGCGACGGCGCCTTCCACATCGAGATGATGAAGCCCGACGCCCTGCGCGGCCCCCGCGTGCGCACCTTCTTCGTCGCCCGCCCCCAAGGCAACACGCCCCCCCTCGACCGCCTGATCGTCGAAATCTGGAGCGACCTCGACGGCGACGGCCAACGCTCCCCCGGCGAACCCTTCACCCGCATCGAGATCCACGAACCCCAGGGCCGCCCCCACCTCGTCGCCGCCCTCCAGGCCTGGCACCGCCCCGGCGCCCCCCTCGCCTTCGCCCTCGAAGTCCGCGCCGCCAACCAAACCACCACCCACGCCGGCCGCTTCACCTTCTAGCGCCGCGACACCCAAAGCGCCTGCGCGTGTCGACCGCCGGAAACTGTCCGGTCTCGGTACTCACGCTGCTCTTCCTGCCCGAGCGCGATCCGCGCGGGACCCGTGGGACGGGCAGGCGCTCTATCCCGGGCCGGAAGCGGCCGAGCGCACCGGGATCGACGCGGTGCACGGCCTGCGCCGCTTCGAGGACCGCGACATCCGGGTCATGGACGGGGGGTACGGAGTCGGGGTACGGAGTCGCGCACTTTCTACCCACTTCGGCCGCTTCGGCG